>DATEEF010000187.1:0-8239 GCA_035281265.1 Steroidobacteraceae bacterium | reverse complement strand
GCTGTCGGTTCCGCCGAACAGCGTCGTGAAGTGCGTGGAATCCATGACCAGGATATCTCCGGCGCGGTTGCCCGCCGGCGGCATCCAGAGCAGGGCATTGAACTCGCTGTTGCCCGCCGCCGAGAACGGGTGCGGGCGGCCGAGGTCGATGGGCTGGCGGGCCAGGACGTGAATCGCGCCTGGCGCCGCTGTCGTGACGCGATAGTGCGGCAGGTGCATGTGGAAGCTGAAGTTCGTGACGCCCCGGAGCAGCCCGAGCTGGTCGAGGTCCTCGTTCTTTCTGAGCGGCACCGGCTCACGCGTGCCGTCGACGAGCGCCGGACGAAGCCCGTACTCGTTGTGCACCGGCACCTGTAGCGCCTCCAGCAGCGAGCGGCCGTAACTGGTAAAGCGCTGCTGCCGCGGCACGAGTCGGTCGCCGTGGTGCAGGTACTCGACCTGGCGTTGCTCCAGGTTGTCCGTGAAGCCGACGTCGTGGTGCGGCGCAAGAAGCAGGCAGGTGCCCTCGCGCTCGAGCCACTTGCGGATCGCGGCGATCTCCGCGGCCGAGGCGACCTGCCCGGAGGGCAGGTGGTCGAGGCCGAACACCATCAGCGTGTCGGTGTCGGCGAGGATGCGCTCGTCGATCGGCAGCGCAAATCCGGCCTGGTCGACGCGTTGGTAGATCGCGACCGGCTGCCCGGTGACGGACTCCGCGACGCGCTGGAAGTCGAGCGAGGAGCGGTGGAAGAGCTCGAGCGTGCCGGCGATGCCCTGCAGGAAATTGTCGGGACCCCATTCGCGGCCCTCGTAGGCCGGCCAGGCGACGCGGCGTACCTCGGTCATTGTAGAAAACCGGTTGTCCATCGACGCGACGTCGCGGTTCGACTCCCAGGCGTAGCTCCAGGTCCAGTAGATGCTCATGCGGCGCCGGCCCTTCGCATAGCCGCGCGCGATATGGTCCTGGTTGTAGGTGCGTGGCTTGGCGGAAGGCATGGTTTGCTCCTGGAATCAGGGTCAGCGCGGCGACGCGAGGTAACGCAGGCCCGCCAGTCCGGGCAGGAAGAAATACGCGCCGCCGCGCAGGGTCGTGAACGACGGCAGGCCCGTGATCTTCTTCCGGATCGGGCGCTTCGGGATCTTGTACTCGAGCGTGCCGTCCTGGTTGCCGCAGACCGGGTCACGCTCGTTCTCGAGCTCGTGGAAGCTCTTGTCGTTGATCCAGACGTTCTGCGCGAACTCGAACTGCCTCACGAGGCTGCCGCAGATCACGAAAGCCGCGATGCCGCGCTCGATGCCGTCGTCGGGGACACCTTCCGGAAGCGCGGGGCCGTAAGTGCCGCCGCGCCGGATCATGCGTCGCCGGTTCATGTTGTGCGCCGTGTCGCGCGGATTCATGCGGCGGATGTGGGAGCCGAGCGGCACGGCGTAGCCCTGCGGGTCCTGCGTCGCGTAGTTGAAATCATTGTTCCGCTGCGGATCGGCGCCGAGCGCCGGGTCGTCCCTGTCAGGCGCGAGCGTGAGAGGCGCTCCGCTGCGCCACCGACCCATCAGCTTGGCCGCGATCAGTTCCTGTTCCTCGGGCGTCTCGCCGTGCGCGCGCAGGAAGTCGCGGAATTTGCCGACGTGCTCCTCGAGGCGCCGGTAGGCCATGAACGTGCCGTTCCTGGTCAGCGCCTCGGGTTTCGGAAGCGGCACCGTCTCTCCCGACTCGTCCGGATAGCCGAGGATGAACTCCCCCGGCTTGAGCGGCGCGCCCGACCCCGGTGTGGGCACCTCGCCCGTGCCTTCGACGACCGGCTGAGACATCCGGTCGCGATAGCCGAAGTGATCGTGCGCGTATTCGAAGGGCGGGGTCGCAATGAGATCCAGCGTCGAGATCACTTCGACCCCCGGGATGCCGCCGAGGAGCTGCGCGTGCTCGGCGGTGCATCGTGCATGCTCGGCCTCATCGCGCGCGAACAGGATCGCGATCGCATGCAGGCGCGGATCGGCCGTGCCGTCCGTCCATCGCTCCGGGGCGTGCGAGCCGGTGTCGCCGAGGACATGTGCTCGTGACGCCATGCCGGAGCGGAACTCGTGCGGGAAGGTGGCGAGCTCCGCTTCGGCGACGCCGAGGACGCGCAAGCCTTCCGCGGTGAACGCCAGCGAGATCCAGCGGCGGTCGGTATCCGGCGCACGCTTCGCGTTCTCGACCGACGGCACCTTGTCCAGCAGTGCGGAGAGCCATGTCCGGGCCGCAGTCGCGTCCCGGAACGAGAGGAGCTCGTAGCGGCCCGTGATCGCGGGCGCCCTCGCCAGCACAAGGTACTGAATGTCGTCCAACGCAAGCGTCGTAGCCATCGTGACCTACTGCATCTGGTCGAGTGCTTCCCCGAAGGCCGCCTTCAGTCGCAGCGCCTTCTTGATCTCATCGGCGGTGACGTAGGGATATTCGCCGTATTCCAGGAAGCTCGGGATCTGGTGCTCGCGGAAGAACTTGATGACCGCATTGAGGTTTGTCTTCCAGTCCTCGGGCCATCCCTCGAGATTCACGAAGACCGTCGTGATGCCGGTCTTCAGGAAGAGCGCCACCGCATCCTCGAGATACTTGTCGAAGTCGGTGTCGAAAATGCCCTGGTACATGAAGTGCGGGCCTGAGCCGACGTCGAAGATTATCCAGCGCAGGTAATGCAGCTTCAGCGGCGCGAGGACATCCGGCGAGCCCTTGACGGCTTCCTCGATGGTCTTGCCATAGTCGCGGATCGCCTGCTCGCGTCCCGGCTTGACCTTGGCGCAGACCGAGAAGCCGTAGTTGGCGGGCGTCCTCGGGAAGACGGGCCCGAACCGTCCCATCTCCTTCTTGAAGTAGCCTTCCTTGGGGATTGCCATCGCCGCGGGCTTTGACCAGGGGTGCTTGTCTTCGGACACGGAACTCTCCTTAACGCGATCGGAAATGTCAGGCAGGCATGTAATTTTCGGCGGTCCGGCCGGCGGACACGGTCGACGCGCCGAGCTCGTGCGCAACCTGGGCCGCCACGCGGCCGAGGACAGCGCCGTAGGTGGGGTAGGACAGCGGTGCCCGCGCGAGCGCGTCC
This sequence comes from Steroidobacteraceae bacterium, assembly GCA_035281265.1. Lineage (GTDB taxonomy): Bacteria > Pseudomonadota > Gammaproteobacteria > Steroidobacterales > Steroidobacteraceae > SCUD01. Next base: position 5,183 of record DATEEF010000187.1, on the reverse strand, counting down.
ACGGTCATCGCGCCGGACATCGCAAGGGCCGCGAGCTGCGCGATCTCGACGGCGCGCTCGCCGACGATGTGGCAGCCGAGGATGCGGCGGGTCGCGGCGTCGACGACGAGCTTGCAGAAGCCCTCGGTGCGCCCGTCGATGATCGTGCGTGTCGTCGCGTCGAAGTCGATCCGGCCAATGACCACGGCATGGCGCTCGCGAGCCCTGGATTCCGTGAGACCGACCTGCGCGTACTCTGGTTCCGTGAAGCTGCCGATGGGAGCCGCCTGCGGCTCCGCCGCGAGCGTCGGCCCGCGCACGGCGTTCGTCGCGGCGATGAAGCCGCCCTGGATCGCCTGCGGCACGAGCATCACGCGGCCGATCGCGTCGCCCGCCGCGTGGACGTGCTGCGCGGAAGTGCGCAGGTGCTCGTCCACGCGGATGAAACCGCGCTCGTCGAGCGCGATGCCGGCGGCCGCGGGCTCGAGCTCCTCCGTGTCCGCAACCCAGCCGACGGCGGTGACGACGAGCGCCGCCGCGGCGGTCCTCGTCGCGCCGTCCTTGCGGTAAGCCATCCGGACGCCCGCCGGCGCGCGCTCGAATCGCTCGATCGTGCCGAAGTCCTCGTGCACGGCGACCCCGGCGGCGCGGAATCCTTCGGCGACCGCCGCGGAAACGTCCGCGTCCTCCGTCGGCAGGATGCGCGGGCCGGCCTGGAAAAGCTGCACGCGCGTGCCGAAGGCATTGAAGATGGAGGCGACCTGCGCGCCCGTCGCGCCCGCTCCGACGACGATCATCGACTCGGGCACCGCGCTGAGGCCCCAGGCGTCGCTGTGGGTCGCCGTCAGCTCGAAGCCCGGAATGGGCAGCTTCCGGCTCCTGCCGCCGGTGCAGACGATGAACTTGCCGGCCGGATGACGGCCTCCGTCGCCGGTCACGACCGTGTGCGCGTCGACGAAGCGGGCGGAGCCGGCGTTCTCGAGGACCCTCACGCCGAGCGATTCGAGCTGGGCGCGGAACGACGACCGTGTGCCGACCGCGCCCACGACCTCCTGCACGCGGCCGAGCAGGGCGGGATAGTCGAGCGATGTACCCGCGCTCCGGATTCCGTATCGCGCCTGCTGGCCTGCGTCGCGCAGCAGGCGTGCCGCATGGGCGAGCGTGCGCACGGGCACGGGCCCGTCGTTGCCGGCCATGCCGCCGAACTCCCCGCGCGAAAGCAGCGTGGTCTTCGCGCCGAGGTCCGCGGCGCGCAGCGCGGCGACGATGCCGGCAGGACCGGCCCCGATGACGACGATGTCGCTGGATGCCGGGCTCACGGTCAGAAAGCGAATGCAGCGGAGAGGTGGACCGAATAGCCCTCGAAAGTCGAGCGGGCCTCGAATTCGCGGAACAGCTTCACCGCGACGCCGGCACCCTTCGCGGGCCAGGCGAGGGATGCCGCGAGACCGAGCGCGTAGACGCGATAATGGTCGCGGGCTTCGTCGGGCGTCACGCCAGGGCCGCGCTTGTCGGTCGTCTGCCACTGCGCGTAACCCGCCGCGCCGGCCTGGACGTTGAAATCGGCGCGCCGCACCGCCAGGTGCATCCAGGACCCGTCCAGCGTCAGGGTGTCTCCGGGGCGAACGTCCGTGGTCTCCTGTTTGCCGTGCAGTTCGTACATGGCGAATACCGACAGCGAGTCCGTCCGCTCCTCCGTGACGTGGTACGTGAGGCCCGAAGAAAGCGCGTGCGTCCAGTAACCGGCGCCGACGTTGTCGTCCGCGCCCGCTTCGAAACGGCCCGTGGGCGCCACGATTCCATAAGCGGCGCGCCAGTCATACTGCCCTTTGGTCCAGCCCAGCATGACCGGCTGGACGAAGAGGTCCCCGAGACCCCCGCCGCCTCCCAGCGAGCCCTCGATATCCGACTCCAGGGAGTTCCTCGACAGGATGATGGTTGCGGTAGCCGCGAACCGCGCGCCGGCAAGCACCCGGTCCTCGCTCCCCCAGGAGAATGTGTTGAGGTCCAGCAGGACCGACTGCTCTCCCGTCGCGAGCGTCTCACCGGACGGGCCGACGCGTTCGTCGCGCGTGTTGGCGATGAAGAGGTTGGAATAGGCCCAGCCGGGCGCGGGCGCCACGCCGGCATTCGTCGCACTCATGCCCGTCGGATAGACGCCCCGGACCTGCGCGGCGGCAGGGCCGGCCGCGATGGCGGCGCCGAGTGCAAGGATCGCGGTCAGACGGCGCGCAGGTACCACTCGTAGTCCCGGTCGCTGATCTCCGAGTGGAAGCGCTCTTCCTCCTCGCGCCGGCAGATGCCGTACAGGCGGTGGAACTTCTCGCCGAAATACTTCGGCAGGATCCGGCCGGCGTCGTAGGCGTCGAGCGCCGCCGACCAGCGCACCGGCAGCTCGACCTTCTCGTCGATGATCGACTCCTGCGCGACCATGGGGCCGGGCTCGACCTGGTTCGTGATGCCGTGGTGCACGCCGGCGAGGATGGCGGCGATCACGAGGTACGGATTGCCGTCGGAGCCGCCGGGACGGTGCTCGACGCGCGTGTCCTCGACTCCGGACATCGGGATGCGCAACGCGACGCCGCGATGGTTGCGTCCCCAGTTCGGCGCGAGCGGCACGAAGACGCCCGGCCGGTAGCGTCGGTACGAATTCGCAGTCGGGGCGAAGATCGCCATCGATTCCGGCATCGCCGCCGCGAGTCCCCCGATCGCGTGGCGCAAGCTGTCCGCGAACGGCCCGTCCTTGCTGGTGCCGGCGAAGATGTTCCTGCCGGAGCCGTCCACGAGGCTGATGTGCACGTGCATGCTGCAGCCCGCCCACTCGGCGAAGGGCTTGGCCATGAAGCTCGCGGCCATGCCGTGCTTGCGGGCGACGGCCTTGACCGCGCGCTTCAGCAGCACGCCGTGATCGGCGGCGAGCTCGGCGCTCGCGACGTGGTGCAGGTTGATCTCGAACTGCCCGGGCGAGAATTCCTTGAGTGTCGCACCGAGCGGCAGGTTCTGCGCCTTGCAGGTCTCGAAGAGGTCGGCGAGGAAGGGGTCGGCATCCTCGACGTCCTCCATGCTGCCGTACTGCGGCCCGGACTGCGCCTTGCGCGTGCCGGGTATGAGGCCGACCTTGGGCGACGGCACGCCGGCGCCCGGCTCGAGCAGGTAGAACTCGAGCTCGGTCGCGCACACCGCGGTGAGACCCATGTCCGTGAGCGGCTCCATCGCGCGGCGCAGCACCTGGCGCGGGTCGGCGAAGAACGGGCCGCCCTTGGAATCGTCCATCGCGAGCAGGACCTGCGCCGTCGGCACGTGCGCCCAGGGCACCGGCGCGAGGCTGCCCGGCACCGCCGTCGAGATCGCGTCCGGGTCGCCGTCACGGCCGCCGTTGTCGATGCGGTCGAACGTCAGCCCCTTCGCATCGAGCAGGACCGTCGCGCCGCAGAAGTTGAGGCCGCTCGTGAAGGGCTTGGCGAACTCGTCGCGGCCGACGCGCTTGCCGCGCAGGATGCCGAGCATGTCCGGCTGCAGGAGCTCGAGCTGGCGGGTGTCCGGGTATCGCTCCAGGAACCTGCGCGGCTCGTCCGGCAACTGCTTCGTCGGCTTGCTCATGCACTTCTCCCGGCTCGCCAGGCGATGGCCGCCTTGGCGCCGTCTTTCTTCAGTATCTCGTTGAACGCGCGTGACTCCGCGGTCTCGTTCGTCTCGATCACGACGTCGGTCTCGAGCGCGGCGAGCAGGGCCTGCCGCATTCCGCCGATATCGAGGCTGCGGTTGATCGCCTGCTTGGTCAGGCGCACGGCCTGCGCGTCGTTCGACGCGATGCGCTGCGCCAGCGCGATCGCCTCGTCGAGGAGCGCGGCGGACGGTACGACGCGGTTGACGAGCCCCATTGCCTGCAATTCAGCGGCGGTCGCGCGGTCCTCGCCGGTCAGCAGCAGGTACTTTGCCGCCTTCGGTCCCGCGAGCCAGGGCAGGAGGAGGGCGACGATCCCGCTGCCGAACTTCACCTCGGGCTCGCCGAAGCGGCAATCGTCGGCCGCGACCGTCACGTCGCAGGCGAGCGCGAGCTCCAGCGCGCTGCCAAGGCAGTAGCCGTGCACGGCCGCGAGGGTCGGCTTCGGCGAGTCCCAGAAGCGCAGGATGATCCGGAAGTCGTTCTCCAGCGCGCGGCGCACATCCGCGGGGTCCGGCTTGCCTGCGCCCATGCCCATGTCGAGGTCGAAGCCCGCCGAGAACGCGCGGCCCGCGCCCGCGACGACGATCGCGCGCACGGCATCGTCCGCCTCGGCGGCATCGAGCGCGGCGTCGAGCGCCTCGATGACCGGACCGTTGATCGCATTCAGCTTGTCGGGCCGGTTGAGCGTCAGGAGCGCGACGGCCCCGCGGCGCTCCGACAGGACGAGCGGCTCGGGCACCCTCACCCTTCCTTGAGCCGGAACCAGGCCGACTTGGACTGGGTGTAGCTCTTGAAGCTGTCGAGGCACTTGTCGCGGGCGTTGCCGGACTGCTTGTAGCCGCCGAACGGCTGGGTCATGTCGCCCTCGTCGAAGCAGTTGATCCAGACGATGCCCGCCTCGATGCCGCGCACGAGACGGAACGCGGTGTCGAGGTCGCGCGTCCACACGCCCGAGGCGAGCCCGTAGACCGTGTCGTTCGCGATGCGGATCGCTTCCTCGACGCCGTTGAACTCGATGACCGAGGCCACCGGCCCGAAGATTTCCTGCTGCGCGATCGTCATGTCGTTCCTGACGCCCGTGAACAGCGTCGGGTTCACGTAGGCGCCGCCCTTGAGCTTCGCCGGCGCGTCGCCGCCGAACTCGAGCTTCGCGCCCTCCTTGCGGCCCTTGTCGATCATGCCGAGCACGCGCTTCTGGTCGGCGTGCGTCACGAGCGGGCCCATGTTGGTCTCCGGGTCGAGCGGGTCGCCCGGCTTGAACGCATCGCGTCCGAGCTCGACGAAGCGCTCGACGAATTTCTTGCGGATCGAGCGGTCGACGAGCAGGCGCGAGCCCGCGTTGCAGACCTCGCCCATGTTCGAGTAGATGCCGCGGTAGGCCGCGGTCACCGCGCGGTCGAGGTCCTCGGTGTCCGCCATGAACACCTGCGGCGTCTTGCCGCCGCACTCGAGGGCGACCTGCTTCATGTTCGACTGGCCGGCGTACTGCAGGATCATCTTGCCGACGGCGGTCGAGCCGGTGAAGGTGATCTTGCGC
>DATEEF010000186.1:0-5752 GCA_035281265.1 Steroidobacteraceae bacterium | reverse complement strand
TCAGCGCGCCTATATGCGCGCCGCCCTTCGCCCCGCCGCCTGCGAGGACGAGCCCGACGCGCGGCCGCTGCGGTACTGCCGACGGTTCCGCGGCCGGCTGTTGCGCGAGGGCTGCGGACATCGCGGCGGGCAGGAAAAGCGCCAGGAGCGCGCGGGGATGTAGTCTCATGGTTTCACCTGTTCGCGCCAGCGGACGAGCGCGCCTACGAGCGCGGCGTCCTCCGGCGAATCCGAAATCACGATCGGCGACCCGATGCCGAGGCGGGTGGCGGCGTCCGCCACGCGGCGCGAGCCGGTGACCATTGCCGTGTAATGCAGGAGCTCGCGGCAGCGCGGCGTGATGATGCCGACGAGCGCCTCCAGGATCTCGACGCTGGTCGCCGTGTAGACCTTCACGCCGCCCTGTCGCCAGAGTGTCTCGAGCTCGGCCTTGCGCTCGAGGGAGGGGTAGGCGGCTTCGCGCGTGTACACCTCGGCATACTGCACTTGCGCGCCGCGTTCCGTCATAGCCTCAAAGAGCAGGTCCCGCCCGCCCGTCCCGCGCACGATCAGCACGCGCTGGCCGTGCAGGTCGGCGAGCTGGGGGAGGGCGAGGAGCGACTCGCTGTCCGCGCCTTCATCGGGCATCAGCGTCACGCGGTAGCCGGCCGCGTTCAGGGCGGCGGCCGTCGCCTGCCCGATGGCGGCCACCTTGAGGTCACGCCGTTCGCCGAGGATGTCCGCGCCGAAGCGCACCGCGTTCGCGCTCACGAAGACGATGAAATCGTAGCGATCCGCCGGGCCGATGGCGGCACGGACCGCCGCACGGTCGGGGCGCGGCCGGATGACGAGCGCTGGATAGCGGACGGCGGCGCCGCCCTCGGCCTCGATGAGCTGGCACAGGTGCGCCGCCTGGTGCTCCGGGCGCGTCACCAGAACGCCGATGCCCGTGAGGCGGGTCACAGGAGCGTCCCTGCGCCCGCGGCCAGCAGTTTGTCCGCGAGCGCCCTGCCGAGCGCCTCGGCATCGCCCTCGGCACCCGAGACCGCGTCGGCAACGATCCGGCTGCCGTCGGCCGATCCGGCGAGCCCTTCGAGCCGCAGCGAACCATCGGCGACGGTGGCATAGCCCGCGATCGGGGAGTTGCAGCTCGCGCCGAGGCCCGCCGCGAGCGCGCGCTCGGCGGTCAGCGCGGAACGCGCCGGTCCATGCTCCAGGGGCCGGACCAGTTCCGCGATCTCGTCCCGGTCCGCGAGGCACTCGATGCCCATGATGCCCTGGCCGACAGCGGGCAGCATGTCGCGCGGCTCGAGCCGCGCGCGGATCCGCGAGGCGAAGCCGAGGCGATCGAGTCCCGCGGCGGCGAGGATGATCGCGTCGCATTCGCCCGCGTCGAGCTTGGCGAGGCGCGTATCCACGTTGCCGCGGAGCGGCACGACCGCGAGGTCAGGGCGGCGATGGCGGACCTGGCATTGGCGGCGAAGGCTCGAGGTGCCGACCCGCGCGCCGGCAGGCAGCGCGGCCAGGGATTCATGGTGCGATGAGACGAACGCATCGCGTGGGTCCCCCCGCTCGAGCGCGGCGCCGATCGCGAATCCGTCCGGCATTGCGGCAGGCATGTCCTTCATGGAATGCACCGCGACGTCGGCGCGGCCGTCGGCCAGCGCGTTCTCGAGCTCCTTGATGAAGAGGCCCTTCCCGCCGGCGGCGGCGAGGCTGCGGTCCTGGATGCGATCGCCCTCCGTGACGATCGGCACCAGGCTCACGACGAGGCCAGGGTGCGCGGCGGCGAGCCGCGCGGCCACGAACTCCGCCTGCCAAAGGGCAAGCCGGCTCCTCCGCGTCGCGATACGGACCCCCCGTGCCATGTGGTCATTTTGCCATGCAGGTCCAAACGGCTAGGATTCGGCGCATGAACAGGCTCATTGCGGGTTTTGCGTACCTCCTGTTCGCCCCGTGGCCGGCCCTTGCCGACGACGTGGCCGAGGCTTCGATCGGCGGCAACGAACTGCGGGCCGGCGGCCAGGTCGAGTTCGACGGGGAAGCCAGGCGCAACGCTTTCGTGAGCGGCGGCGACGTCACCGTGCGAGGCGCGGTCGGCCGGAACCTCTATGCGGCAGGCGGCGAGGTCAGGCTCGAGGGCAGCGTGGACGGCGATGCGAGGGTCGCCGGGGGCAACCTCAGCATCGAGCCCGGGGCAGGGATCGGCGGCGATGCGATGCTCGCGGGGGGAAACATCGCCGTGGACGGCAGCGTCGGCGGGGACCTCACGGCGTTCGGCGATCGCATCGAGCTGAACGGGCGCATCGACGGCGACGTCCGGCTTGCCGGCGGCAGGCTCCGGCTGGGCCCGGACGCCAGGATCGGCGGCCGCGTCAGCTATCGCAGCGGGGATGAAATCGTCGTCGCGCCGGGCGCGCAGGTGGCGGGCGGCGTCACGCAATCCGCGGACGAGCGCGCGTGGCACCGCTTCGCTCACGGTGCGACGGTCGTGGGCGGCGTGACGCTCTCACTGGGGCTGCTGTTGCTGGGCGCGCTAATGATCCTCGCCATGCCGCGCTTCACCCGCGAGGCCGCGGATTCGATCCGGCGGCTGCCCGGGCAGACGATCGGCATCGGCTTCGCGGTGCTCGTCGGCGTCCCCGTGATGTGCGCCTTGCTCGTCATCACGCTCATCGGCATCCCGCTTGCCGTACTGCTCGCCTTCTTCTACGGCGCGCTCCTGGTGCTGGGCTACCTGGTCGGGGCGGTATTTCTCGGCGATTTCGTGCTCGGCCGGGTCGATGCGACGAGGCTCGAATCCAATTGGTGGCGGGTGCTCTTCCTGCTGCTCGCGATCGTGGCGATCGCGATCGTCAAGGTCGTTCCGGTCGTCGGCCCGCTGGCCTGCGGCCTGCTCTTCCTGGCCGGCCTCGGGGCCTTCTCGCTGCGCGCCTGGCGCGGGCTGAGGCAGGAGCCGGTCGTCGTCACGCGCTGAAGATCGTCCAGATGGCGCCGACCACGAGCAGGAGCAGCACGCTCAGGGCGATGTCCCCGCGTCGCGCGCGACGCTCGAGCTCGGCGTCGGCTGGCGCCGCCGGCTTCAGCGTCGCCACCGTAAGGTCCTGGAGCTTCAGTGGATCGGGCGGTGCCGTCGCCAGGCTGACGGCCACCATCGCGGCGATCGAGGCGGCAAACAGCAGCACGGCGAAGTGCAGGAAGTTGATCTCCGCCAGGGCCGCAGCCGGCCCCCACGCGACGGGCGCGTTGAGCTCGAGCAGCAAGCGCCCGAATCCCAGCACGAAGCCGAGGGCGAGGGCCGCGATGGCGCCTTTCGCGTTGGCCCGCGGCCAGAGGATGCCGACCAGGAAGATCGCGGCGATCGGAGGCGAGATGTAGGCCTGCACGCTCTGCAGGTACGTGTAGAGCTGGTCCGATATGAGCTTCATGAAGGGAATCCATGCGAGCCCGAGCAGCACGAGCACGATCGTCGCGATCTGGCCGGTGGCCACCAGCTGCCGCTCCGTCGCCTGCGGCCGCCAGTGCTTGTAGAGGTCCATGGTCACGAGCGTCGCACTGGAGTTGAAAACCGACGACAGGGAGCTCATGAGCGCCGCCAGCAGGCCGGCGATCACGATCCCGCGCAGGCCGGCGGGCAGGAGCTGCTCGGTCAGTGCGGCCAGTGCCTGGTCGGGACTGTCCAGGTGGAGCTGGCCGGATTCGGCGAGCGCGTAGCCAACGATGCCCGGTAGCACGAACAGGAACAGGGGCGTCTGCTTGACGAAGCCGGCGAAGATCGCGCCGCGGCGGGCCTCAACCTGGTTCTTCGCCGCCAGCACCCGCTGGACGATGAACTGGTCCGTGCACCAGTACCAGACACCGAGGATGGGCGCGCCGAACAGGATGCCGGTCCAGGGAAAGTCGGGGTGCGACGACGGCTGCCACAAGTCGAAGCGCTCCGGCCCCACCGCGGCGACCAGCGCATCCCAACCGCCGACGGCGTCGAGCCCGAGTATCGTCACGACGACCGCGCCCAGCAGCAGCACGAACATCTGCATCGCGTCCGTATACAGCACGGCCTTCAGCCCGCCGAACAGCGTGTATACGCCGGTCGCGAGGACGACGATCGTGGCGCCCGTCCAGAAGTTGATGCCCATGAGGGCCTCGAACACGATGCCGCCGGCCGCGATCGTGACCGATATTTTCGTCAGCACGTAGCTGACGACGGAAACGATCGCGAGGTACATCCGCGGGCCCCTGGAATATCGCCGCTCGAGGAACTCCGGCATCGTGAACACGCCGCTGCGGAGGTAGAAGGGCACGAAGAACCAGCCGAGCAGGAGCAGCACGATGCCCGCCATGATCTCGAACTGCGCGACCGCGACGCCGGAGGCGGCGCCCGTTCCCGCGAGGCCGACGAGATGTTCCGCGCCGATGTTGGACGCGAACAGCGAGGCGCCGACGATGAACCAGCCGGTATTCCGTCCGGCGAGGAAATAGCCACCCGCGCTCTCCCGGGTCCTGGCTCGCCGCGTGACGACGATCGCAACCGCGAACGTCAGCACGAAATAGAGCACCACCACGATCCAGTCGAGCGTCGTCATGGGGTTGCGACCTCGGGTTCCCGGGCCTTCGCCCGCGCTTCAGGATAAACCACGAGAAGGCGCCGCAGCACGCCGTTGGTCCAGCCGAAGCCGTCCTGCAACGGGTACTCGCCGCCGCCCGCGGCCGCGTCGCCAGTGACGTCGTACTTCTCCACCAGCTTTCCGGTCCGCTCGTAGTAGTCCACGTTTTCGCGGATCCAGCGGTGCGCGATACGCCGCGCGAGCGACCGATGGCCGTAGCGGTTGAGGCCCTCGATCGCAATCCATTGCAGGGGCGCCCAGCCGTTGGGCGCGTCCCACTGCTGGCCGGTACGCACCGTGGTCGTCGCGAGCCCGTCAGGTTCCAGCAACTCGCGCTCGACGACCCTGGCCACCGCATCGGCCTGGGCCGCGGTCGCGACGCCGACGAAGAGCGGGTAGAGCGTCGCGGCCGTCACGTGACCGGTGCCCGCCCGGTCGCGCCATGCGTAGTCCTCGAAGATGCCAGTGCGCGCGTTCCACAGGTAGCGGTGGATCGCACGGCGCCGCTCCTGCGCACGTTCGGTGAACCGCATTGCCTCAGCGGGCTGCGCATTGACCTGGTAGGCCCGCGCGAGCGTCCGCTCGAGCGCGTAAAGGAGGCTGTTGAGATCGACGGGGACCAGCTCGATCGTGCGGATCGTGGCGAGATCCCGCCCGTCGGCGAGCCAGCGGGAGCTGAAGTCCCAGCCGCTCTCCGCCGCGGCCCGGAGGTTGCGGTAAACCTCGGCCTCGGGCCGGCCCGACTGACGCGCCGTATCGACGTCGTTGCGAAAGGATTCCTCGCGCGGCGTGTCGCGATCGTCCCAGTAACGGTTCAGCAGCGTGCCGTCGGCGAGGCGCACGACGCGCCGATGCGCGGCGCCCGGCGCGAGGGAGCCGGCCCCCTCCATCCAGAATTCGTACTCGCGGCGCAGAGCGCCGAGGTACGTGCCGTAGACGGCGCTGCCGTCGCGCGCCGCGACGAGCTCCACCATCAGCGAGAAGAAGGGCGGCTGCGAGCGGCTCACGTAGTAACTGCGATTGCCGTTGGGCACGTGCCCGAAGCGGTCGATGAGCCACGCGAAATTCCTGAGCATGTCCACGGTGAGGTCGTGGCGGCCGCTCTCCTCGAGCCCGAGCATCGTGAAGTAGGAGTCCCAGTAGTAGATTTCCTGGAAGCGCCCGCCCGG
>DATEEF010000185.1:0-3045 GCA_035281265.1 Steroidobacteraceae bacterium | reverse complement strand
GGCTCGACGCAGCTGCCCGATCACCCGCGCCTGACCCTGGACTCGCTCCACGAGCAGGCCGATGCCCCGACGCCCGGCCTGACACACCGCTATTACGACAAGGCGCTGTTCCTGCCGCTCGACGTCTGCCCGGTCTATTGCCGCTTCTGCACGCGCAGCTACGCGATCGGCGGCGATACCGACACCGTCCACAAGGCGCGCCTGACGCCCAACGCGAAGCGCTGGAACACCGCCATCGCCTACATCGCGTCGCGTCCCGAGATCGAGGACATCGTGGTCTCCGGCGGCGACCTTTACATGTTGCCGGCCGCGCACCTCAGCACCATCGGCCACCTGCTGCTGGCGATCCCGCACATCCGCCGCATCCGTATCGCGACCAAGGGTCCGGCCGTGGCGCCGATGAAGATAATTACCGACGAGGCCTGGACCACCGCGCTGTTCGACGTCGCCAATGCCGGCCGCGCCATGGGCAAGGAAGTGTGCCTGCACACCCACTTCAACTGCCCGGCCGAGATCACCGAGATCACCCGCCAGGCGATGGAGCTGCTGTTCAAGGGCGGCGTCACCGTGCGCAACCAGACCGTGCTGATCCGCAACGTCAACGACTCGGTCGCGACGATGACCGAGCTGGTCCGCCGCCTCAGCTACATGAACGTGCGGCCGTACTACGTCTACCAGCACGACATGGTCAGCGCGGTGGAGGAGCTTCGCACCACGGTTCAGACCAACTGCAACATCGAGCGGGGCGTGCGCGGCTCGACCGCGGGCTTCAACACCCCGCTGAATATCGTCGACCTGCCCGGTGGCGGCGGCAAGCGCGACATCCACAGCTTCGAGCATTACGACCGAACCACCGGAATCAGCGTCTATCGCTCACCGGCGGTGCATTCCGAGCTGGCGTACCTGTACTTCGATCCGGTCGACCTGCTCCCGAAGGAAGGCCAGGAGCGCTGGTCGCGTCCCGCCGAGCACCAGCGGATGATCGACGAGGCGATCGGCGCCGCCGGTCTCACCGGGATGCCGCTCGCCGTCGCGTAAGATAGCGGCTCATGACATTCGTCGTCGGCGAGAATTGCATCAAGTGCAAGCACACGGACTGCGTGGAAGTCTGTCCGGTGGACTGCTTCTACGAGGGCCCGAACTTCCTCGTGATCCATCCCGATGAGTGCATCGACTGCGCGTTGTGCGTGCCCGAGTGTCCGGTGGACGCAATCTTCGCCGAGGACGACCTGCCCGAGGACCAGAAAGAATTTCTGGCGCTGAATGCGGAGCTCGCGGTCGTCTGGCCGAACATCACGGAGATGAAGCCCGCGCCGCCCGATGCGGCGCAGTGGAAGGATGTGCCGGGGAAGCGGAAGCTGCTGGAGCGCTAAGCTGCGCCAAGACGCGTGACGCGTAGAGACGTTCCGGCCGGAACGTCTTTAGACAGCCGTCCAGACACGTTTCCGCGGAAACGCTTTTCAGCCCCCGTCCAAACCGTGACCCCCAACACTGAAGGCGGGAGCTGCAGTGACTATGGTCATTTTTGCGAGCGTCCGCGCGCCGTCCGATAGAGGCGACATGAAGACGACCTTGACCCTGTCCCTGCTCGCCACCCTCCTGGTGGCTGGCTGCTCGTCCAGCACCCTGAGCAAGGACGAGTGCCGTACCGTGGACTGGCGAACGATCGGGTACGAGGACGGAGTGGCCGGTCGCTCCGGCGATCAGATTGGCAGGCACCGCAAGGCGTGTGCCGAGTACGGCATCACCCCAGGCCTCGACGAATACAGGGCCGGCCGTGCCGAAGGCCTGCGCGAGTTCTGCCAACCGAACAACGGCTATCGCGCCGGTGCCAGCGGCCAGACCTACTATGACAGCTGCCCGGCCGAGCTCGCGCCTGCGTTTCTCGCCGCCTATGAGAACGGCCGCGAACTGTACCTGCGCGAACGACGCGTGGCCGATGCGGACTCCGCCATCGCAGCCCGGCGCTACGAGATTGCCCGCCTGGAAGACTCGCTGCTGAAACGCGGTTTCCGTGTGGCCGATGAGACTGCAACGCCCGAGCAACGCACGCAGGCCGTGCTCGACGCGAAGCAGGCTGGCGAACGGATCGGACTCCTCAAGGCGGAGATCGCCCAACTCGAGAAGGATCGCGCCCGCTACCAGCGGGAATTGGACCGGTACCGCGCGCAGATGATCGCGCGGCAATAGATACGCCCGACTAGCCTGCCGCCCCGAACCGCTCCTTCAGGAATCCCAGGAACGCCGGCAGTTTCGGCAGCAGGTGCCGCCGCGTTTCGTACACCACGTCGCGGGAACAGCGCGAGGCTTTGCGCTAGGGGACGTTGACTAGCTACCTTTTCGCAGTTGGCGCAGCTTCTCAATCGCCCTCAACTGCGCCGCCGCCCTCGCCAGCTCCGCCTGCGCCTCGGCGATCTCCATCGCCCCGACACGATCGCGTAGCGCTTCTTCGGCTCGCTGCTTGGCGGCGAGTGCCGCCGCCTCGTCCAGGTCCTTCGCCCGCGCCGCCGTATCGGCGAGAACGGTCACCTTGTGCGGCTGCACCTCGAGCGCGCCGCCGCCCACCCAGAACAGGTGCTCTTCCCCGTTCAGGTCCTGCACGCGCACCTCGCCCGCCTTCATCGTGGTGAGTAGCGGCGCATGCCGCGGCGCGATGCCGATTTCGCCGCCGGAGGCCGGGGCGAAGACCATCGTCGCGTCGCCGGCGAAGATCTCGCCTTCGGCGCTGACGATGTCGACGTGGATGGTGTTCTTTTCTGCGGTGGCCATGATCAGGTGAGGGTCTTAGCCTTCTCCGCCGCCTCTTCGATGCCGCCGACCATGTAGAACGCCTGCTCGGGAAGCGCGTCGTACTCGCCGGCGAGGATTGCCTTGAAGCCGCGGATCGTGTCCTTGAGCGGCACGTACTTGCCCGGGCTGCCGGTGAACACTTCGGCGACGTGGAACGGCTGCGACAGGAAACGCTGGATCTTGCGCGCGCGGCTGACGGTGAGCTTGTCCTCTTCCGACAGCTCGTCCATGCCGAGGATCGCGATGATGTCCTGC
>DATEEF010000184.1:0-2928 GCA_035281265.1 Steroidobacteraceae bacterium | reverse complement strand
CGGCGCGCAGGCCGGCGACTGGACGAGCTGCAGCGTTCCGACCGAGGTCGTGGGCGCGAGAGCCGCCGGCAGGACCCGCGCGCTCGCCGTGGAGGTGCCGAGCGCCGCTCCCCCGTCGAGCACCGCCGTCACCTCGACGAGCTCCGCCGCGAGCGGCACATCGACCGCGAGCACGAAGCTGCCGTCGTCGCCGGTCACCGTCTCGCCGCCGGCGCTCGTGGCGACCACCGCTGCGCGCGCCGGAAGCCCGCGAGGCGTCAGCACGCGCCCGCTGAAGACGGTCGACGCGATGGCGCGCTCCGCGGGGCGCAGGTCCGTGCGCACGCGGACCTGTGCGAAGGGCGTCACGGAAACGAGCGCGAGAACGAGGGCGAACTGCATGACGACTACTCCCGTGAGTGAGAGACGGAGAGCGACGCCGCCGCCGGCGATGAGTTGCAGTCTAGCCCGACCTATTCACGAGCCGGAGAGCTGAGCGCTTCTGGAGGGAGGATTCGGCCGGATGGGTCGGCGAGGAGCACCTCCAGGGGACCCTCGGGGCTCGACGCAGGCTCCGACAGACTGTCGGCGGACACACTCACACTGTTTCCGCGGTTGCGCAGCGAGTGAAGACAGACTTCGAGCCCGCAAGGTTCCCTCACGCTCGTCCTTGCGGAGCTTCTACGTGACGAGTGCGCCGAGGCTGTGCGCTGCCTCGTGCCACAGGCTCTTCCACGGATAGCTCGCCGGGAAGGAGAGCACGATGCGGCGGACGCTCTCCTTCACGACCGCGCCGATCTTGAGCAGCCGCTCTCGCAGCATGCCGACCTGGGCGCGCGCGAGATCGGTCTTGGGCAGGCGCACTCGCAGCTCCTGGAAGAGCACGTACGCCGCCGCGGTCTCGAGCACACGGAAGTGGTTGGCAAGGAAGCTCGAGCAGCTCGTGCGATCGATCTCGAGGCCCTCGTGCAGCTCCTTGATGCGGTTCTCGACGTCGCCGCGCTGGCAGTAGAGGTCCCAGACCCTTCTGGGCGCGAGGCGCAGATTCGTGACGACGAAGCGCAGGTTCTCCTTGAGTGCTCGCTCCGGGTACACAAGCGCCTCGGCCTTGAAGATCACGCGTCGTTCTCTCCGCCATCCGCTCGAGCAGTAGCGCGTCTCGCGACAGATCGCGAGCGTCCCGTCGAAGTGCTCGGAGAGCTCGCGCACGATCCGCATCGGCTCGGCAGCCGCCCGCTGCAGCACGGGGTTCCCTTGCATCGCCACCACGTACTCGACGCGCAGCTCGTCCAGCGCCTCGAAGATGGCTGGCACCGCGAAACCGGCATCGAGCCGCACCAGGATCCGGGCCTTTCTGAAGGCGTTTCGCAGGTTCTGCACGGTCCTGCGCAGCAGCGCGGGCGTCCCGCGCGCATCGCGAGCCGTGCCCGGCCGCAGTCGCGCATGGAACAGGTGCTGCGTCGGATCGTCGTCCACCGACAGAAAGCCCAGCATGGGCAGGTAGCACCACGAGTCGTAATAGCCGTTGAAGAAGGCGAAGGGCTGCTGGCCGTGCGTCGGGTCCTCCGTCGAGTCGAGGTCGATCGTGATCCGACGGGCATGGCGGTGGGTCTTTCTCAGACGAGCGATCACGAAGCGCTCCATCGCGCGACCGAGGGCGACGAGCTCGCGCCCCGTGCGCGTCGTCTCGAAGCGCGAGAGCGTCGGCTGCGAGGCCAGCAAGCCCCCGCTCGGCGACCGTCCGCAGGCGAGCTTCAGCAGCGGGTCGTCTGCGACACGACTGCTGTCGTTCTGATCCGCGTACCCCAGCGCGATCGAGAAGACTCGCTGGCGGAAGAGCTCGAGCTTGCCGTGCTCCACCCGCCAGGCCCGACGACCGTCGACAAGCTCGTCACTCAAGCTCTTGGTCAGACCGACGCGTCGATCGACGGCGGCCAGCAGCAGGCTCCCGCCGTCCGAGCTGCTCTGCTCGCCGTCGAACCGGACGACCACGGGTTTCTCGAAGACCTCTTCGAACAGCGCGCGGCGAGGAGTACCTTGGGGCATGACGGGAGCGCTTTCTGGTCGCGACTTGGATGACCGGTAATCACCAAATCGGCGGCCCGGAACGCTCCCGTGCCTACTTCTCGTGAATAGGTCGGGCTAGGACTTCGAACGCCGACGTCGCCGCCGAGTGCGCCGCCGTCTGCGAGGAGCCAGCGACGCGCGCCGTGCGTGATTCAATCCCGGCGACGCGCGCGCCTCTTCCCGGCCGGATAGGGCAGCACGTCGATCACCTGCCCGGCGCGGTGGCGTCCCTGCAGCTTGCGCCAGAAGGCGGCGGTCAGGATCTCGCCGTGCGCCTCCAGGAAGACCCGGCGCAGCTCGCCGCCGAAGCCGAGGAACGGCAGGAACTCCTCCGGGAAGACGTCGTGCTGGCCCACGTAGAACCACGACTCGGCCGACAGCTCCTCGTCCGGGCTCCGCGGCACCGGCAGCTCGCGGAACACGCAATCGGTCACCAGCGACAGCTCGTCGTAGTCGTAGAACGTGACGCGGCCGTGGCGGGTCACGCCGAAATTCTTGAGCAGGAAGTCGCCCGGGAAGATGTTCGTCGCGGCGAGGTCGCGGATCGCCTGGCCGTAGTCCTCGACGATGCGCGTGGCCGCCTCGCCGCGGGCCTCGCGCAGGTAGAGGTTGAGGGGCTGGACGCGGCGCTCGACGTAGAGATGGTGGATGTGGACCTCCTCGCCGTCGACAGCTACCGAGCGCGACGCCGCCGCGGCGAGCTCCGCGAGCAACGCCGGCGAGAAGCGCCTGCGCTCGAAGGTCACGTGCTCGAACTCCTGCGCCTCGATCAAGCGCCCGGCGCGATCGTGCTGGAAGACGAGCCGGTAGCGCTGCTCGACGTCCGCGCGCGTGGTGGTCTTGGGCGCCGCGAAGTGATCGCGGATCACCTTGAAGACGTAG
>DATEEF010000183.1:0-22947 GCA_035281265.1 Steroidobacteraceae bacterium | reverse complement strand
GCATTGCGCCGCTTCAGGTCGCTCTGGCTGCGGTACTTCGACTCCCGGTACTGCGGCATGGTCGCCGGCAGGTCCCGGTACACGCCGCCCGGCCGGTAGTAGGTGGCGTGCATGCGCGTGCCGGAGACCGCCTCGTAGCAGTCCATCAGGTCCTCGCGCTCGCGGAAGGCATACAGGAAGACGGTCATCGCGCCGATGTCGAGGCCGTGCGAGCCGATCCACATCAGGTGGTTCAGGATGCGCGTCATCTCGTCGAACATCGTGCGGATGTACTGCGCGCGCTCCGGCGCCTCGATCCCCAGCAGCCGCTCGATGGCGCGCACGTAGGCGTGCTCGTTGCACATCATGGACACGTAGTCGAGCCGGTCCATGTAGCCGATCGAGTGGTTGTACGGCTTCGACTCGGCGAGTTTCTCGGTCGCGCGGTGCAGCAGGCCGATGTGCGGGTCCGCCTTCTGGATCACCTCGCCGTCCATCTCCAGCACGAGGCGCAGCACGCCGTGCGCGGCCGGGTGCTGCGGGCCGAAGTTCAAGGTGAAGTTCTGGAACTCAGGCATGGCCGCCCGTCCCCGGCGTGCGTTCCTTGCGGATCACCTTCGGCACCGTGACGCGCGGCTCGATGCTGACGGGCTCCTGGACCACGCGGCCGCGCGCGGGGTCGTAGCGGACCTCCACGTAGCCGGACAGCGGGAAGTCCTTGCGGAACGGATGGCCGATGAAGCCATAGTCCGTGAGGATGCGCCGCAGGTCCGGGTGGCCGCGGAACAGGATGCCGTAGAGGTCGAAGGCCTCGCGCTCGAACCAGTTCGCCGCGGGCCAGACTTCCACCACAGAGTCGATCAGCGGCGGCTCGCCCGCCGGGCAGAAGCAGCGCAGGCGCAGGCGCGCGTTCCGCGACACCGACAGCAGCTGGTAGGACACCGCGAACCGCTTCTCGGACGCCGGTGCCTCGTGGCGCGGCCCGCGCTCGACGCCGCGGCTGAATCCGCTCGCGGTTGCATCGAACGTCCTCCACTCGTCGCGGCCGTAGTCGAGAAAGTCGATCCCGGAGAGGTCGATCAGCTGCTCGAAGGCAAGGTCCGGCGCGTCGCGCAGGTCCTTGCACACCGCAAGCAAGTCCTGCGGCGCCACGTCGATCGCGACCTCGCCGGGCAGTGCGGCGGCCGGCCGGGCGCGGTCGCCGAACCGCGTCGCAATCGCCTGGGCGGTCGCCTGGGCGCGGCTCATGCGGGGCCGCGCGCGATGGTGCTGGTGCGGCGGATCTTGTCCTGCAGCTGCAGGATGCCGTACACGAGGGCTTCCGCCGTGGGCGGGCAGCCCGGCACGTAGACGTCCACCGGCACGATGCGGTCACAGCCTCGCACCACGGCATAGGAATAGTGGTAGTACCCGCCCCCGTTCGCGCAGGAGCCCATGGAAATCACCCAGCGCGGCTCCGGCATCTGGTCATAGACCTTGCGCAGCGCGGGAGCCATCTTGTTCACGAGCGTGCCCGCGACGATCATCACGTCCGACTGCCGCGGGCTGCCGCGGAACACGACGCCAAAGCGGTCGAGGTCGTAGCGCGCGGCGCCTGCATGCATCATCTCGACGGCGCAGCAGGCGAGGCCGAAGGTCATCGGCCAGAGCGATCCTGTCCGCGCCCAGTTCATCAGGTTGTCGACGGTCGTCGTGACGAAACCGCGCCCCTGGACGACCGGCGCGAGCTCGGGGGCCGCCTCGGTCAATCCCATTCGAGCGCCCCTTTCTTCCACTCGTAGACGAACCCGACGACCAGCACGGCGAGGAACACGCCCATGGACAGCAGGCCGAAGCCGCCGACGGCGTCGAGCGACACGGCCCAGGGGAAGAGGAAAGCGATCTCGAGGTCGAAGATGATGAACAGGATCGCGACCAGGTAGTAGCGGACGTCGAACTTGGTCCGCGAGTCCTCGAAGGCCTCGAAGCCGCACTCGTAGGGTGAAACCTTCTCGCCATCCGGCCGGCGCGGGCCCAGCACCCAGCCGAGCACGAGGAGCAGCAGGCCGAACCCGCTGGCAACCGCGAGAAAGATCAGTATTGGCAGGTAGTTATCGAGCACAGCGACCGTTCCCGCGCGCGGGCCGGGGCCGCGCAAACCGGCCGCATTGTAACCGCCAAGCAGGTCGCTTGGGACCCCCGCGACGGCTCAGTTCCGCATCAGAGATGGTGCCGACGGTCGGACTCGAACCGACACAGGTTTCCCCACTAACCCCTCAAGCTAGCGCGTCTACCAATTCCGCCACGTCGGCACGGAAATCGCTGAATGTTACGGCGGGTCGCCGCCAGGCTCCGGCTCTCCGGCCGGCGGCGCGTCCGGCAAAGCCGGCACCGCATCCCGGTCGACACCCGTAGCCGGCGCAGGCTCGGTCGCCGAGGTGTCGACGATGCTCTTGGGCGCCTCGGCGCTCGGCCGCGTCGCGAACCAGGCGAGCGACATGCTCGTCAGGAAGAACAATGTCGCGAGGATCGCCGTCAGCTTCGAAAAGAAGGTCGCCGATCCGCGCGCACCGAAGACCGTGCCCGAAGCGCCCGCTCCGAATCCCGCTCCGGCGTCGGCACCCTTGCCGCGCTGGAGCAGCACGAGCGCCACGATTGCGAAGCACAGCAGCCCGTGCACGAAAGTAATCAGGTGTTGCAGCATGTCCGTCTTGCCTTGCCTGCCCGTCAGCGGCCGGCGGCAGCGCAGATGCCGGCGAACTCGTCCGCCTTGAGCGATGCGCCGCCGATCAGGCCGCCATCCACATCGGCCATCGCGAACAGCTCCGCGGCATTCGCCGCCTTGACGCTGCCCCCGTACAGGACCCGAAGGGAAGTAGCGATTGTAGCATCTTTCTCGGCGATCCGGCCCCGGATCAGCGCGTGGACCTCCTGCGCCTGCTCCGGTGAAGCGGTCCGGCCGGTGCCGATCGCCCAGACCGGCTCGTAGGCGACGACCGCCTTGGCGAATGACGCGATTCCCGAGGCCGCTAGGACCGCGTCGAGCTGGCGCAGGATCACCGCGCGCGTCGCGTCGCGCTCGCGCTCGTCCAGGGTTTCGCCGACGCAGAGTACCGGGACGAGCCCGTGCTTCCCCGCCGCCGCGAACTTGCGGGCGACGAGCTCGTCGCCCTCCCCGTACATCGCGCGCCGCTCCGAATGGCCGACGATCGCAAAGCGGCAGCCGACGTCCGCCAGCATGGATGCCGCGACCTCGCCGGTGTGCGCCCCGGGCTCCTCGGCGCAAACGTCCTGGCCGCCGAGCGCGACGGGGCTCCCGGCGAGGAGGCGCGCGACGTCGGCGAGGTACACGAATGGCGGGCAGACGACAATCTCCGCCGCGGCTGCGGCGGCGCCGCTCGCGAGGATTCCCTCGACGAGCCGCACCGCGTCGGCCCGGCTGCCGTGCATCTTCCAGTTGCCGGCGACCAGCGGCTTGCGCAGGGCCGGGTTCATGCGGCGGGCGCAGCGGCGCGCACGGCCATGGCCAGTTCCTCGGCGTGGCGGCCGACGGCCTCCGCATCCTCGCCCTCCACCATCACGCGGATCAGCGGTTCCGTGCCCGATGCGCGCAGCACGACGCGGCCGCGCGAGCCGAGCGACCGCTCGACCCGCGAGATCGCCGCCGCGACGGCCGGGTCGCGGGCGGCGTCGAAGCGCTTCGCCACCCGCACGTTGATGAGCTGCTGCGGGAAGCGCTGCATGCCCGCGGCGAGCTCCGCGAGGGACTTGCCGGTCGCCTTCATCACGGCGAGCACCTGCAGCGCGACGACCAATCCGTCCCCGGTCGTCGCCTTGTCGAGCACGAGGAGGTGGCCGGAGGCCTCGCCGCCCAGGACGCCGGAATGCGTGCGCAGCATCTGCAGCACGTGCCGGTCGCCGACCGCCGCGCGCAGGAACTGGACGCCGACCTCCTGGAGCGCGATCTCGAGCCCGAGGTTGCTCATCACCGTGCCGACGACTGGTCCCTTCAGGTCGCCGGCGGCGAGCCGCGCGCGCGTGAGGACGTACAGGAGCTGATCGCCATCCACGGTACGGCCGAGGTGGTCCGCCATCACGAGGCGGTCGCCGTCGCCGTCGAGCGCGATGCCGGCGTCGGCGCGGACGCCCGACACCGTCAGCTTGAGCAGGCCCGGGTCGGTCGATCCGCAGCCATCGTTGATGTTGCGCCCGTTCGGCGAGCAGCCGATAGGGACGATTTCCGCGCCAAGGTCCGCGAGGACGCGCGGCGCGACCTTGTATGCGGCTCCGTTCGCGCAATCGATCACGAGCTTGAGCCCGTCGAGCCGCATGCCCTGCGGAAGCGTGGAGGCACAGAATGCCTGGTACAGGCTGCGCTCGCCGTCGACGCGCGTCGCCCGCCCGAGCTTGCTCGACTCGCGCGTCGGCGCCGGCTCGTCGAGGTGCGATTCGATCGCCGCCTCCACCCCGTCCGCGAGCTTGCCGCCGTCGCGGTCGAAGAACTTGATGCCGTTGTCGTCGTAGCGGTTGTGCGAGGCGCTGATCACCACCCCGAAGTCGCAGCCGAGGCGCTGCGTCAGGAAGGCGATGCCGGGCGTAGGCAGCGGGCCGGCGAGCAGCACGTCGACCCCGGCCGCCACGAAACCCGCCTCGAGCGCCGCCTCGAACATGTAACCGGAGAGGCGCGTGTCCTTGCCCACGAGCACGCGCCCGCCCTCGGGCGCGAGTACGCGCGCAGCCGCGCCCGCGAGGCGCAGCGCGAACTCGACCGTCATCGGGTGGGTGCCGACGCGGCCGCGTACCCCGTCGGTGCCGAAGTAGCGCATGCTCATCGGCGATTGTCCCGCATCGCGCCCGCGGCCGCCACGACCCGCAGTGCGTCAACCGTTTCGCGCACGTCATGCGCCCGGACGATGCGCGCGCCATTCTGCGCGGCCACCACCGCGGCCGCGAGGCTGCCGGCGAGGCGCTCGCCGTCGCTGCGGCCGGTCAGCGCGCCGATCATGCGCTTGCGGGAGAGGCCCACGACCAGCGGCAGGCCGTCGGCGGCGATCACGGGCAGCCCGGCCAGCAGCGCCAGGTTGTGTTCCAGCGTCTTGCCGAAGCCGAAGCCCGGGTCGACGGCGATACGCGCGCGCCCGATGCCGGCGGCCTCGCAGGCAGCGACGCGCCGGCGCAGGAAATCCCGCACCTCCGCGACGACATCCGCGTACTGCGGCGCATCCTGCATCGTGCCGGGCTCGCCCTGCATGTGCATCAGGCAGACGGCGGCGCGGCTGCCGGCGACGGCTTCGATGGCTTCCGGCGCGCGGAGCGCCCCGACGTCGTTGACCAGCGATGCGCCCGCCTCGACGGCGCGCCGCATGACCCCCGGCTTGCGGGTATCGATCGAAACCGGGATCGGCAGGCGCCCCGCCAGCCGCTCGATCACCGGCATGACGCGGCGCAGCTCTTCCGCCTCGTCGACGGGCGCGCTGCCCGGGCGCGTCGATTCGCCGCCGACATCGACCAGCGCCGCGCCGTCTGCGGCCATGCGCTCGGCCGCGGCGACCGCGGCGTCCGCGTCGGCGAAGCGCCCGCCGTCGGAGAATGAATCGGGCGTGACGTTCAGCACGCCCATCACCACCGGGCGGTCGAGGTCGAGCGGGAACGAGCCGCACTGGAGCTGCATGCGGACCTGGCGTGATTGCGTGGGCGGCAGCGCGCGCTGCGCCGCGGGATCAGGTCTGGCTGGCCGGCGGGCCGATGACCGGCTCCGGCTTCGCGGCGCCGCCCTGGCCGCCCGAAGGCGCGCCCGGCTCTTCCCAGCCGCTGGGGGCGCGTGGCGTGCGACCGGCCATGATGTCCTTGAGCTGCTCCTCGTCGATCGTCTCGTACTTCATGAGCGCCAGCGCCATGACGTCGAGCTTCTCCCGATTGTCGGTGAGTATCCTGCGCGCCGTTGCGTAAGAACTGTCGATCACGCGCCGGATCTCCAGGTCGATGACATGCGCCGTCTCGTCAGAAACCTGCTTGTGCTGCGTCACGGAACGGCCGAGGAACACCTCGCCCTCGTCTTCCATGTACGACAGCGGGCCGAGGCGGTCCGACAGGCCCCACTTCGTGACCATGTTGCGCGCGAGGTTGGTCGCCCGCTCGATGTCGTTGGACGCGCCGGTGGTCACGGCGTCGGGGCCGAACACCAGCTCCTCCGCAATGCGCCCGCCGAACAGGCTGGTGATCTGCCCCTCGATGCGCCGCTTGCTGTAGCTGTAGCGATCCTCCTCGGGCAGGAACATGGTGACGCCCAGGGCGCGGCCGCGCGGGATGATCGTCACCTTGTAGACCGGGTCGTGCTCCGGAAGGCTCATGCCGACGATGGCATGTCCGGCCTCGTGGTAGGCGGTGTTCCGCTTTTCCTGTTCGCTCATGACCATCGAGCGCCGCTCGGCGCCCATCATGATCTTGTCCTTCGCGCGCTCGAATTCCTCCATGGTGACCAGGCGCTTGTTGCCGCGCGCCGCGAAGAGGGCGGCCTCGTTGACGAGGTTCATGAGGTCGGCGCCCGAGAACCCCGGCGTGCCGCGCGCGATCAGGCCGGGGCGCACGTCGTCGGCGACCGGCACCTTGCGCATGTGGACTTTCAGGATCTGCTCGCGC
Organism: Steroidobacteraceae bacterium; assembly: GCA_035281265.1. Classification (GTDB taxonomy): domain Bacteria; phylum Pseudomonadota; class Gammaproteobacteria; order Steroidobacterales; family Steroidobacteraceae; genus SCUD01. Next base: position 16,350 of record DATEEF010000183.1, on the reverse strand, counting down.
CCGCGCACGTCCGGCAGCGGCACGACGACCTGGCGGTCGAAGCGGCCGGGCCGCAGCAGTGCCGGGTCGAGCACGTCCGGGCGGTTGGTCGCGGCGATGACGATCACGCCCTCGTTGCCCTCGAAGCCGTCCATCTCGACCAGCAGCTGGTTCAGCGTCTGCTCGCGCTCGTCGTGGCCGCCGCCGAGGCCGGCGCCGCGATGGCGGCCGACCGCGTCGATCTCGTCGATGAATACGATGCACGGCGCGTGCTTCTTGGCCTGCTCGAACATGTCGCGCACGCGGCTCGCGCCGACGCCGACGAACATCTCGACGAAGTCCGAGCCGGAGATCGTGAAGAACGGCACCTTCGCCTCGCCCGCGATGGCGCGCGCAAGCAGCGTCTTGCCGGTGCCGGGGCTGCCGACCATCAGCACGCCCTTGGGGATCTTGCCGCCGAGCTTCTGGAACTTGGAGGGATCCTTGAGGAAGTCGACGATCTCCGCGACTTCCTCCTTGGCCTCGTCCACGCCCGCGACGTCGGCGAAGGTGACGCTGACCTGGTCCTCGGACAACAGGCGCGCGCGGCTCTTGCCGAAGGACATGGCGCCGCGCCCACCGGCGCCGCCCTGCATCTGGCGCATGAAGTAGATCCACACGCCGATCAGCAGCAGGATCGGGAAGGAAGAAATGAAGAGCTGGAGCAGGAAGCCCTGACGCTCCGGCGGAGCGGCCTCGATCCTGACGTGCTGCTTGTCCAGCAGGCCGATCAGCTGCGTGTTGTCCGTCTCCGGGTTGTGCGTCACGTACTGCTTGCCGCTCTCGTGCTCGCCGACGATCAGCTCGCCCTTGAAGGTGGCGCTCTGGATGCCGCCGCTCCTGATCTCGCTCAGGAACTGCGAGTACGGGATCTCCTCCGGCCCGGATGCCCGCTGGCCGAAATTGGAGAACACCGCGAGCAGGACGACCGCGATGACGACCCACAGGACGATGTTTCTGGTCAGATCGTTCAAGCTCAGGCTCCCGAACGCCCCGATGGCTGGCAGATCAAGGACTTGGACCGTCGCAGACAGGGGCTAGTTTCACCTTACACCGGACGCAGGCCCCTCGCCACCAAATACGTCTCGGAACTGCGGGACCTGGAGGCCCTGGGCTTGCGCATCCGCACAACGGTGAAGCGCCTGCGCGCCTCGGCCAGCAGCTCCTGGAAGCCGGCGCCCTGGAACACCTTCATGACGAGCGCTCCCCGCGAATTGAGCACCTGGAGCGCGAATTCGAGCGCGAGGGCCTCGAGGTCGGCGGCACGCGCCTGGTCCACCACGTCCACCCCGCTGATGTTGGGGGCCATGTCCGACAACACAAGGTCGACACGCGCACCGCCGAGCTCGGCGAGGAGCGCGTCGAGCACGGCCTGCTCGCGGAAGTCTCCCTGGAGGAAGGTGACGCCCGGAATCGCGTCCATCTCGAGCAGGTCGAGCGCGATCACGCGGCCACGGCCCGCGAGCTTGCGCGCGGCGTACTGGCTCCAGCCGCCGGGCGCGGCGCCTAGATCGACGACCACGGTGCCGGGCACGAGGAGTCTTTCGACGGCGTCGATCTCCTCCAGCTTGAACGCGGCGCGCGAGCGCAGGCCCGCGTCTTTCGCGCGGCGCACGTACGGATCGGCGAAATGCTCCGACAGCCACCGCCCGCTCGACTTGCTGCGCCGTGCCACCCGAACCTCCGCGGATACCGACCTTATAATGCGACGATGGCGCTCAGCGAGCGGCAGAAAAAGCACCTGCGGCGGATCGGCCACGACCTGCGTCCCATCGTGCTGGTCGGCCAACGCGGCCTGAATCCAGGTGTCGTCGAGGAGCTCAGGCTCGCGCTCGACCACCACGAGCTGGTGAAGCTGCGTGCGCGCGCCGGCGACCGGGAGTCACGCGACGAAATCCTGGCGGAGCTCGCGCGCCAGACCGGGGCCGAGCTCGTCTACCGCATCGGCAACGTCGGACTTTTTTACAAGAAAAACAATAGGATGCAGAAGGTACTTCTGCCGGATTCGTAGTTCAGGCGAGGCGAACTGCCAGGATCTCGAATCCGCGCGCCCCGCCGGGCGCTGCTACCTCGACTTCGTCGCCCGGCGATTTTCCGATCAGGGCGCGAGCGATCGGGGAATTGATCGAGACGAGACCCTGCCGGATATCCGCCTCGTCGTCGCCGACGATCTGGTAGCGCAATTCCGCGCCGCCGTCGACGGGTGCGAGCTCGACGGTCGCGCCGAACACGACCTTGCCGGTGTCGGGAAGCGCGGCCGGGTCGATGACTTGCGCGTTCGCGAGGCGCTGCTCGATCTCCTTGATGCGGCCCTCGATGAAACCCTGCTGCTCGCGGGCGGCGTGGTACTCGGCATTCTCCGACAGGTCGCCGTGCGAACGCGCTTCGGCGATCGCACGGATGATCGCGGGGCGGTCCTCCGCCTTCAGCCTGCGCAGCTCCTCGCGCAGCTTCTCGGCGCCGCGCAGCGTGATGGGCGTCCTCACGCGGCACCGAGCTCGCGGTGCAGGTCCTGGAGGCGGTTCACGTCGTGGTCTTCCAGGTGGTCGAGCGCATCGAGAGTCGCATGCGCCGCCGCGACCGTCGTGTAGTACGTGACCTTGCGCAGCTCCGCCTCGCGGCGGATCGAGTGCGACTCGCGGATGGCGCGCTTGCCCTCGGTCGTGTTGATGATGAGGTCGATCTCGCCGTTCTTGATCATGTCCACGATGTGCGGGCGGCCCTCGCGGACCTTGAGCGCGCGGCGGCAAGGCACGCCGGCCGCCTCGAGCGCGGCCTGGGTGCCCTGGGTCGCGATGATCTCGAAGCCGCGCTCGCTGAGCCGCCCGGAAATCGAGATGGCGGACTCCTTGTCGCGATCGCGCACGGAGACCAGGCAGACACCGCGCGTCGGCAGCCGCACGCCGCTGGCAGCCTGCGACTTCGCGTAGGCTTCCCCGAACGTGCGGCCGGTCCCCATGACCTCGCCGGTCGACTTCATCTCCGGCCCCAGGATCGGATCCGAGTCCGGGAACTTGCCGAAGGGGAACACCGCCTCCTTGACTGAATAGTAGGGGGGCACGCGCTCCACGGTCGCGTCGAGGTCGGCGAGCGTGCGACCGGCCATGACGCGCGCGGCGATCTTCGCGAGCGGCCGGCCCGTCGCCTTGGAGACGAACGGCACCGTGCGCGAGGCACGCGGGTTCACCTCGAGCACGTAGACGATTCCGTTCTGGATCGCGAACTGCACGTTCATGAGGCCGACGACAGACAGCGCCTGCGCCATCTTGCGCGTCTGCGCGCGGATCTCGTCCTGGATCTCCGGCGACAGCGTCGCGGGCGGCAGCGAGCAGCTCGAGTCCCCCGAATGCACGCCCGCCTGCTCGACGTGCTCCATGATGCCGCCGATCAGCACGTCCTGGCCGTCAGATACCGCGTCCACGTCCACCTCGATCGCGAGGTCGAGGAAGCGGTCGAGCAGCACGGGGCTCTCGTTCGAGACCTTGACGGCCTCGCGCATGTAGGTGCGCAGGTCCTCCTCCTCGTACACGATTTCCATGGCGCGCCCGCCGAGCACGTAGGAGGGACGGACGATGAGCGGGAAGCCCACCTCCCGCGCGAGGTCGATCGCGCGTTCCTCGTCGCGCGCCGTCGCGTTCGCCGGCTGGCGCAGGCCGAGCTTCGTGAGCAGCTGCTGGAAGCGCTCGCGATCCTCGGCCACGTCGATCGAGTCGGGGCTCGTGCCGATGATAGGCGCTCCCGCCGCCGCGAGCTGGCGTGCCAGCTTGAGCGGCGTCTGGCCGCCGAACTGCACGATCACGCCCTGCGGCTTCTCGCGGCCGATCACCTCCATGACGTCCTCGAATGTGAGCGGCTCGAAATACAGGCGGTCGGAGATGTCGTAGTCGGTGGACACCGTCTCCGGGTTGCAGTTGACCATGATGGTCTCGTAGCCGTCCTCGCGCAGTGCAAGGGCGGCGTGGACGCAGCAATAGTCGAACTCGATGCCCTGCCCGATCCGGTTCGGGCCGCCGCCGAGGATCATGATCTTCGGCCGCGCCGTCGGGTCGGACTCGCATTCCTGGTCGTAGGTCGAGTACAGGTAGGCGGTCGAGGTCGCGAATTCCGCCGCGCAGGTGTCCACCCGCTTGTAGACAGGGTGCACGCCGCAGGCCAGCCGCCGCGCGCGCACGCGCGACTCCGGCGCGCCCATGGCCCGGGCGAGCGCGGCGTCCGAGAAGCCCTTGCGCTTGAGCGCCAGCAGCCGCTCGAAGGTGAGCCCGGCGATGCCTTCTGCGCGCACCGCGGCCTCTTCCCGCACGAGGTCCTCGATCTGCGCGAGGAACCAGGGGTCGATCATTGTCTCGGCCGCGATGCGCCCCAGCGGCCAGCCGGCGCGGAAGGCATCGGCGACATAACGGATCCGGTCGCCGCCGGGATGTCGCAGTTCCTCGGCGAGCCGCAATTCGCCGTCGCCGTCCAGCGGCAGCGCCAGGATGGGCGTCAGCCCGTCGCAACCCGTCTCCAGGCTGCGCATCGCCTTCTGCAGCGACTCCTGGAAGGTGCGGCCGATCGCCATCGCCTCGCCCACCGACTTCATCTGCGTCGTGAGGCGCGTGTTCGAGCCCGGGAACTTCTCGAACGTGAAGCGGGGCACCTTGGTCACGACGTAGTCGATCGCGGGCTCGAAGGACGCCGGCGTCGCGCCGCCGGTGATCTCGTTCCGGAGCTCGTCCAGCGTGTAGCCGACCGCGAGCTTGGCGGCGACCTTGGCGATCGGGAAGCCCGTCGCCTTCGAGGCGAGCGCGGAGGACCGGGACACGCGGGGATTCATCTCGATGACGAGCATGCGGCCGTCGTCGGGGTTGATCGCGAACTGCACGTTCGAGCCGCCGCACTCGACGCCCACCTGTCGCAGCACGGCGATAGAGGCATCGCGCATGCGCTGGTATTCCTTGTCGGTGAGCGTCAGCGCCGGCGCCACGGTGATCGAGTCGCCGGTGTGCACGCCCATCGGGTCGAAGTTCTCGATCGAGCAGACGATGATGCAGTTGTCCTTGCGGTCCCTCACCACCTCCATTTCGAATTCCTTCCAGCCGAGGACGGACTCCTCGATCAGGACTTCCGCGGTCGGCGAGGCGTCGAGCCCGCGCAGCACGATCTCCTCGAACTCGTCGCGGTTGAACGCGATCCCGCCGCCCGTGCCGCCCAGCGTGAACGACGGCCGCACCACGGTCGGGTAGCCGACCTCCGCCTGCACGGCGAGCGCTTCGTCGAGGTCGTGCGCGATATAGGACTTGGGGCACTCGAGGCCGATTCCGCGCATGGCATTGCGGAACAGTTCGCGGTCCTCGGCCATGTCGATGGCCTCGCGCGACGCCGCGATCATCTCGACGCCTAACCGCTCGAGCACGCCCTCGCGGACGAGGTCGAGCGCCGTGTTGAGCGCGGTCTGCCCGCCCATGGTCGGCAGCAGAGCGTCCGGCCGCTCCTTCTCGATGATGCTCGCGACCGTGCGCCAGTCGACCGGCTCGATGTAGATCGAGTCGGCCATCTCGGGGTCGGTCATGATCGTCGCGGGGTTCGAGTTGACGAGGATGACCCGATAGCCCTCCTCGCGCAGCGCGCGGCAGGCCTGCGCACCCGAATAGTCGAACTCGCAGGCCTGGCCGATCACGATCGGGCCCGCGCCGATGATCAGGATGCTCTGGATGTCGGTGCGCTTGCCCATCAGCGCGCCGCGGCGCCCTCCGCGATGAGCGCCGGCGCGCGCAGCATCTGCTGCAGGCGCCGCACCATCAGGAACACGAAGTGCTCGAAGAGCGGGCGCAGGTCGTGCGGGCCCGGGCTCGCCTCGGGATGGCCCTGGAAGCCGAAGGCGGGCCGGTCGGTGCGCGCGATGCCCTGCAGCGAACCGTCGAACAGCGAGCGATGCGTCGGCTTCAGGCGCGCCGGCAGCGACGCCTCGTCGACCGCAAAGCCATGGTTCTGGCTCGTGATCAGCACGTGGCCGCCCGCCAGCTCCTGCACGGGGTGGTTCGCGCCGTGGTGGCCGAACTTCATCTTCATGGTCCGCGCGCCGCTCGCCAGCCCGAGCAGCTGGTGCCCGAGGCAGATTCCAAAGACCGGGACGTCCGTCTCGAGGAATTCCTGGATCGCGGCGATGGCGTAATCGCAGGGCTCCGGGTCGCCCGGGCCGTTCGAGAGGAAGATGCCGTCGGGGGCGAGCGCGAGCGCGTCCGCCGCGCTCGTCTGCGCCGGCACGACTGTCATGCGGCAGCCATAGTCGGCGAGCAGCCGCAGGATATTCCGCTTGATCCCGAAGTCGTAGGCGACCACGTGCAGGCGCGACCCCGCCCGCAGCACGCGGCCGGCGTCGCGGCCGATGCTGCCCTCGTTCCACTGGTAAGGCGCGCGCACGGAGACCACCTTGGCGAGGTCCATGCCCTTGAGGCCCGGGAACGCCCGCGCCGCGCGCAGCGCGACGTCGGCATCGGCCCGGTCCGCCGTCGCGATGCAGCCGCCCTGGGCGCCGCGCTCGCGCAGGATGCGGGTGAGCTTGCGCGTGTCGATGCCTGCGATCGCGACGGTCTCGCCTTCGACGAGGAATTGCGACAGCGAATGGCTGGCACGCCAGCTGGAATGCAGCAGCGGCAGGTCGCGGATCACGAGGCCCGCGGCGTGCACGGAATCGGATTCCAGGTCCTCGGGCGTGACGCCGGTGTTGCCGATATGGGGACAGGTCAGCGTGACGATCTGCCGCGCGTACGACGGGTCGGTCAGGATCTCCTGGTAGCCCGTCATCGCGGTATTGAACACGACCTCGCCGGTCGTGACGCCGGAAGCGCCGATCGAAATACCCCGAAACACCGTGCCGTCCTCGAGTGCGAGCACTGCAGGTGTCGGTGTCACCAGGGCGTTCTCCCGTTCCTGCGGCGCCGCCGGACGACGCGAGGCGCAGGTCATCAGTGGATGGAGCCGTCGGGGACTCCACCGGTCATCAGCGGTACGTCAAAGGGGGCCGCGACCTGAGAAGTGATTCTACATCAGACCAAGAGGGGACAGTCTCCTTTTCCCGCGACGGAAAAAGGGGACTGTCCCCGTCAGATGCCGAGGACGTCGGACATTCCGTAGAGGCCGGGCGGCCGGCCGAGGATCCAGCGGGCGGCGGCGAGCGCGCCGTAGGCGAATGTCATCCGGTCGGTGGTCCGGTGCGCGAGCTCGAGCGTTTCGCCCGTGCCGGCGAACAGCACCTGGTGCTGGCCGACGATGTCGCCGGCCCGCAGGCTCGCGAACCCGATCGATCCCGTGGCACGACCGCCCGACTTGCCGAGCCGGCCATACACCGCGTGCTCGGCCAGGGTGCCGCCGCGCGCGCCTGCGACGATCTCGCCGAGCCGCAGCGCCGTTCCCGAGGGGGCATCCGCCTTGCCGCGGTGATGGGCCTCGAGAATCTCGACGTCGTAGTCGGCGGGCAGCGCTGCCGCCGCCCGCCCGGCGAGGCCGAACAGCAGGTTGATCGCCAGCGACATGTTCGGCGCGACGAGGACCGCCTGGCGCTCGCTGAAACGGCGCAGCGCCGCGTGCCGCGCGGCGTCAAGGCCGGTGATGCCGACGACCAGCGGAATGCCGGCTTTTTCGACCGCGGCCAGGTTGTCCGGCAGCGCATCGGGCAGCGTGAAATCGATGGCGACCTGTGCGCGGGCCAGCGCCTCGCTTCGGTCGGCAGTGACCGGGACGGCGACCGGCCCCGTCTGTGCCACTTCCCCTGCGTCGCGTCCGAGCGCGGCGCTCGTCGGCGACGCGAGCGCGCCGGACAGGACGAATTCCTGGGACTCGCGTATCGCGCGCACCAGGCAGCGACCGACGCGACCGCTGATGCCGAGCACTGCAACGGGTGTCATGTCAGCTACCCTTGCGTCCGAAGAACTGGCCTACTCCCTCGAGCCAGGAGCGCTGGCGAGGATTGTGCCGCTTCCCGTCCGCGGCCAGAGAAGCCTCGAACCTGCGCAGGAGCTCTTTCTGGTCCGTGCTGAGGTCCACGGGCGTCTCTACGACAACGCGGCAGAACAAGTCGCCGGTCGCGCCGCCGCGCACCGGCTTGATGCCCTTCTCGCGCAGCCGGAACACGCGCCCGGACTGCGTGCCCGCAGGCACCTTGATGTTGGCGTGGCCCTCGAGCGTCGGGACCTCGATGCCGCCCCCGAGGGTCGCGGTCGTGAAGCTGACCGGGACCTCGCAGGACAAGTGCGCCCCGTCCCGCTCGAAGATCGGGTGCTCACGCACCGCGATCTCGACATACAGGTCCCCGGCGGGACCGCCGTTGCGGCCGGCCTCTCCTTCACCCGCGAGCCGGATGCGGTCACCGGTGTCGACGCCGGGGGGCACCTTCACCGACAGGCGCTTGTTCGTGCGCGTGCGGCCGTGGCCGGCGCACTTCGGGCAGGGGTCCTTGATGATGGAACCGCGGCCCTTGCAGCGGGGGCAGGTCTGCTGGACGGCGAAGATCCCCTGGCTGATCCGCACCTGGCCGGAGCCCGAGCAGGTCTCGCAGGGTACGGGGGCGTGGCCTCGCGCCGCGCCGGATCCCCCGCACTCGGTGCATTCTGTGACGGTCTGGAAGTCGATCTCGGTCGACGTGCCGAAGACGGCCTGCTCGAGGTCGAGCGCGAGCTCGTAGCGCAGGTCCGCGCCGCGGAACACGGCATTGCGTCCCGCCCGGCGGCCGCCACCGAAGATGTCGCCGAACATGTCGCCGAAGATGTCGCCGAACGCGTCGGACGGACTGAAGCCGGCGCCCGCGCCGCGCGCGGCATCGAGTCCCGCACGGCCGTACTGGTCGTAGGCCGCGCGCTTCTGCGCATCGGTCAGGACCTCGTACGCCTCCTTGGCTTCCTTGAACCGCTCCTCGGCTTCCTTGTCGTTCGGGTTGCGGTCCGGGTGATACTTCATGGCGAGGCGCCGGTAAGCCTTGGTGATGGCCTCCTCGGTGGCGTTTCGGGGCACGCCCAGCACCTGGTAGAAGTCACGTTTCGACATGGCGCTCCACAGACGCGAACGCCGGGCGGCACGAGGCTGCCCGGCGCACGCGGTCATTCACGGCCGGCGCGCAGCCGCACTCAGTGCGGCTTGCCGTTCTTGTCCTTGATCTCCTCGAACTCGGCATCGAGCACGTCGTCCTTGCCGGCATCGGCGCCCGCTTTCGGCGCCTCCCCGGCAGCCGCCGCACCCTCGGCCTGGTAGGCGCGCTGCACCACAGGCGCGCTCGCCTTCGCGAGCGCCTCGGCCTTGTGCTCGATGGCCGACTGGTCGTCGCCCTTCAGCACGCCGCGCAGGTCGGAGATCGCCGCCTCGATCGCGGCGCGCTCCTCGCCCGTCACCTTGTCGCCGAGGTCCTTGAGCGACTTCTCCGTCGCATGCACGAGCGCGTCGGCTCGGTTGCGCGTCTCGGCGAGCTCGCGGAACTTCTTGTCCTCCGCGGCGTGCGCCTCGGCGTCGCGGATCATCTGCTTGATCTCCTCCTCGGAGAGCCCGCTCGAGGCCTTGATGACGATGCGCTGCTCCTTGCCCGTGGCCTTGTCCTTGGCCGAGACGTGCAGGATGCCGTTCGCGTCGATGTCGAAGGTGACCTCGATCTGCGGCATGCCCCGCGGCGCCGGCGGGATGTCCGAGAGGTCGAACTTGCCGAGCGACTTGTTGTCGGTCGCGCGGTCGCGCTCGCCCTGGAGCACGTGGATCGTCACGCCGCTCTGGTTGTCATCGGCGGTCGAGAAGACCTGCGTCGCCTTCGTCGGGATCGTGGTGTTCTTCTCGATCAGCCTCGTCATCACGCCGCCGAGGGTCTCGATGCCGAGCGACAGCGGCGTCACGTCGAGCAGCAGCACGTCCTTGACGTCGCCCGCCAGGACGCCGCCCTGGATCGCGGCGCCGACGGCGACCGCCTCGTCCGGGTTCACGTCCTTGCGCGGCTCCTTGCCGAAGAAATCCTTGACCGCCTTCTGCACCAGCGGCATGCGCGTCTGGCCGCCGACCAGGATCACCTCGTCGATGTCGCTGATCGAGAGGCCCGCGTCCTTGAGCGCCGTCCGGCAGGGCTCGACCGTGCGCCCGACGAGGTCCTCGACGAGCGACTCGAGCTTGGCCCGCGTCAGCTTCAGCGTCAGGTGCTTGGGCCCCGAGGCATCCGCCGTGATGTACGGCAGGTTGATCTCGGTCTGCTGGCCCGAGGACAGCTCGATCTTGGCCTTCTCGGCGGCCTCCTTGAGGCGCTGCACGGCCAGCGGGTCCTTGCGGACGTCGACGCCGCTCTCCTTCTGGAACTCGGCCGCGACGTAGTCGATCACGCGGCGGTCGAAGTCCTCGCCGCCGAGGAAGGTGTCGCCGTTCGTGGACATGACTTCGAACTGGCGCTCCCCGTCGACGTCGGCGATCTCGATGATGGAGATGTCGAAGGTGCCGCCGCCGAGGTCGTACACGGCGATCTTGCGGTCCTTGCCCTTCTTGTCCATGCCGTAGGCGAGCGCGGCCGCCGTCGGCTCGTTGATGATGCGGCGCACGTTGAGGCCCGCGATGCGGCCGGCGTCCTTGGTCGCCTGGCGCTGCGCGTCATTGAAGTAGGCGGGCACGGTGATCACGGCGTCGGTGACCGACTCGCCGAGGTAGTCCTCCGCCGTCTTCTTCATCTTCATGAGGACGCGCGCGGAGATCTCCTGCGGCGCCATCTTCTTGCCCTGGGCCTCGAGCCAGGCGTCGCCATTCTCGGCGCGCACGATCCTGTAGGTCTCGAGCGGGATGTCCTTCTGCACGACGGCGTCGTCGTAGCGGCGCCCGATCAGGCGCTTCACCGCGTGGAAGGTGTTCTGCGGATTCGTCACCGCCTGGCGCTTGGCCGGCTGGCCGACAAGGATCTCGCCGTCCTTCGTGAACGCGACGACGGACGGCGTCGTGCGGTCACCCTCGCTGTTCTCGAGCACCTTCGGCGTGCTGCCTTCCATCACGGCGACGCAGGAGTTGGTCGTGCCGAGGTCGATTCCGATGATCTTGGCCATGTCTGGGGTTCCGGATAGTGGGACTGGTCTGGTTTGTGGGGCCGTAAACTCGCGCTTTCAACCGTCCGGCGGCGTCTGGTCGGGGGTCTGCGGGGCCGTGGACACGATCACCCGGGCCGGCCGCAGCAGGCGGCCATTCAGTGTCCAGCCTTTCTGGACCACCTGCAGGACCGTGTGCGGCGGATGGCTCTCCGAGGGCTGCATCGCCATGGCCTCGTGGAGCGCCGGATCGAACGCCTGGCCCGCGGGGTCGACTACCGCGAGGCCCGCCCTCTCGAAGGCTTTCAGGAGGAGCCGCAGCGTCGCTTCCTGGCCCTGCGCGAGGGTGGCCGCATCCGCTCCGGCGGCCGACTCGACCGCGATGCCGAGCGTGTCGGCGACCGCGAGCAGGTCGGCCGCGAAGCGCTCGATCCCGAACTGGCGCGCGGCGTCCACTTCGCGGGCCGATCGCTTGCGGAAATTCTCCAGCTCCGCGATGGCGCGCAGGAAGTCCCCGCGGTGCTGCTCGGCGCGGCCCTCGGCCGCGGCGAGCTGCGACTCGGGCGTGGGCCCGTCGGGAGACTGCCCGTTCTCCGGCGCGGCGCCGGGCTGCTCAGGTTCGGTTCCGCTCATGCGCGCCGGGTGTGGGGCTCAGTCGCGGGAATTCAAGGCGGAGCCCAGCAGGCGGGCCGCGATGTCGACCACGGGGATGACGCGCTCGTAAGCCATGCGCGTGGGGCCGATGACTCCGAGCACGCCGACGACGCGGTCGTCCTGCGTGTAAGGCGCGACGACGACGCTGCAGTCGTCGAGGATCTGGTAGCCGGACTCGTGGCCGATGAAGATCTGCACGCCCTCGGCGTGCAGGCTCTGGTCGAGCAGGTGCAGGATGTCCCGCTTTTCGTTGAACGCCTCGAACAGCCGGCGCAGCCGCTCGACGTTCGACATCTCCGCGAAGCCCATGAGGTTCGTCTCCCCCGCGACCACCATGTCGGCATCACGGACCTCGGGCTCGGCGGCGAAGGCCCGCTGGGCCAGCGTGATGGCGTCGACCATCATGCGGTTCATCTGCTCGCGTGTCTCCTGCAGCTGGGCGACGAGCCGCGCGCGCACGCCCGACAGCTCCTGGCCCGCGAACAGCTCGTTGAGGTAGGCGGCGGCGCGGCGCAGCTCGTCTGCCGTGAAGTGCCGATCGAGCTGCACCACGCGGTTCTGCACCTCGCGCCCGTTGACCACGAGGATGGTCAGCACGCGATTGCCGGACAGGCCGACGAACTCGATCTGCGAGAGCGCGGCATGCGCCTCGCGCGGCACCGTCACGACGCCGGCCAGATGCGTCAGGCTCGACACCACGTGCGAGGCCGCCGCGACCAGAGCCTTCGGGTCTCCCGCGCGCTGCTCGAGCTGCCGCCTCAGCTCGGCGATCTCGCCCTCCCCGGGTGGCTGGTAGCGCAGCAGCGCGTCCACGAAATAGCGGTAGCCCTTGTCGGTCGGCACGCGACCGGCGGACGTGTGGGGCGAGGCGACGAACCCGTGCTCTTCGAGGTCGGCCATCACGTTGCGGATTGTCGCGGCGGAGAGGCTGAGCCCGGACTCACGCGTCAGCGTCCGCGACCCGACGGGCAGGCCGTCGCGCACGTAGCATTCGACCAGGGTGCGCAGGAGCTGCTGCGCCCGGTCGCTCGGCTCCTTGTCGGCATCTCGTGTCGGGTCCGGCATAAGTCCCTGTTGTCACAGGAAAAAGGCAATCGCCTCGGCTGCCGTGGCCAAACTAGCAATCGCGCTCGCCGAGTGTCAAGGATTGTGGCCGGCGCCCGGGCTGCATGCTAAAAAGCCCAGTCCGGATGAAGAACCCATTCTCGCGCGTCGCAATCGTCGGCAAGGTGGAGGACGCCCGCGTCGCCGACTCGCTGGGGCTGCTGGCCGGCCACCTGCGCGCACGCGGCGTCACGGTTGCAATCGACCGTGACGTGGCCGTAGACGGCCTGCCTGAGGGACTCGTGCGCAAGCCGGTCGGTGAGCTCGGCCAGGATGCGGACCTCATCGTCGCGATCGGCGGCGACGGCACCTTGCTTTTCGCGGCCCAGCTGGCGCTCGCGCGCGGCGTGCCGCTCATCGGCGTCAATCGCGGCAGGCTCGGATTCCTGACGGACGTCCTGCCCGACGAGATGATCGCGAACGTGGACGCCGTGCTCGCCGGGCGCTTCGAGACCGACCGGCGGCAGCTCCTGTCTGCCCGGCTCCTGCACGCCGACGGCTCCGAGCGGAGCCACCTCTCGCTCAACGACGTCGTCGTACAACGCCAGGAGTCCGGGCGGATGCTCGAGCTCGAGGTCTGGATCGACGGCGCTTTCGTCAACACACACGGGGGCGACGGCCTCGTGATCGCCACGTCGACGGGCTCGACGGCCTACGCGCTGTCCTGCGGCGGTCCCATCATCCATCCCGCCCTCGGCGCGGTGGTCATCGCTCCGATTTCGCCACATACGCTGTCCGACCGGCCGATCGTCCTCGGGCGCGAAAGCCGCATCGAGGTGCGCCTGGTCGCGCGCTCCGGCACCCGCGCACAGGTGACCTGCGACGGCGTCGTGCTCGGCGGCCTCGCCGCGGACTCGCGCCTCCTCATTGCACCCGCCACGGAGTTCATCACGCTGCTGCATCCGCCGGGCCACGACTACTTTCGCCTCCTGCGCTCAAAGCTGCACTGGGGCCGCAGCGGCCGCTCGGCCAGCGAGGACCTCTGACGATGCTGGTCCACCTCCAGATCCGCGACTTCGCGGTGATCGACGCGGCCGAGATCGAACTCGATGCCGGGCTGACGGCCCTCACGGGCGAGACGGGCGCCGGCAAGTCGATCATCGTCGACGCGGTGATGCTCGCGCTCGGCGGCCGCGCGAGCGCCGATGTCCTGCGCCACGGCGCGGATCGCGCGGAGATCACGGCGACCTTCGATGTCGACGCGAATTCCGCCGCCCGCCGCTGGCTCGAAGAGCAGTCGATCGCCGACGACGGCGGCGAGCTGGTGCTGCGGCGCGTCGTCGCGCGCGACGGGCGCTCGCGCCAGTACGTCAACGGCCAGGCGCAGCCCGCCCAGAGCGTGCGGGAGCTCGGCGAGCGCCTCATCGACATCCACGGCCAGCAGGAGTTCCTGTCACTCGTCACGCGCGAGGCGCAGCGCGAAATCGTCGACGCGCACGGCGTGGCACCGGCCCTCCTCGCCGACGTCGCCGCGCTCGCCGCCGCATGGCGCGGCTGCCGCGACGAGCGCGACGCACTTTCGGCACTCGCACGCGACCGCGGCGCGCGGCTCGAGCTCCTGCGCTACCAGGTGGGCGAGCTCGAGGCGCTCGCCCTGGGCCCGGGGGAAGCCGAAGAGCTCGCGGCGGAGCGCCAGCGGCTCGCAAACCGCGGACGGCTGGCCGAGGCCGCCCAGGGCGCGCTCGCCCTCTGCTATGAGGGCGACGGTGACGACGCCCATGCGCTCGCCGCTCGCGCGGCCAGCCTGCTTCGTCCCGCGGCCGGGATGGACGCACGGCTCGCAGGGGCGCTCGGCCAAGTAGAGGAGTCGCGCATCGCGCTGCGCGAGGCCGGCTCGGCTCTCGGCGCCTACCTCGAGGGGCTCGATGCGGATCCGGCGCGGCAGGAGTTCGTCGAGCGGCGCGTCGCTGCCATGGAGGAGCTCGCCCGCAAGCACCGCGTGGAGGCATCCGCCCTTCCGGCAAAGCTCGCGGAGCTGCAGGGCCTGCTGGCGGATCTCGAGCGGTCGGAGACGGCGCTCGGGGACCTCGACGAGCGCCTCGCCGACCTGCGCCGGCGCTACGTGGAGGCCGCGACCGGCCTCGGCGTCGCTCGGCGCGCCGCGGCGCGCAAGCTCGCGACCGCCGTGACCGCGCTGATGCGCCAGCTCGGCATGCCCGGCGGGCGCTTCGAGGTCAACGTCGAGTCCGACGCCGATCGGGAACCCGGCCCCGACGGAGCGGAACGCATCGAATTCCTCGTGAGCGCGAATCCGGGCGAGCCGGTCAAGCCCGTCGCGCGCGTCGCCTCCGGTGGCGAGCTCTCCCGCATCAGCCTCGCGGTGCAGGTCGCCGCCGCGCGCCGCACCTCGCGCACCTGCCTCATCTTCGACGAGGTGGATGCCGGCATCGGCGGCGGCGTCGCCGAGATCGTCGGCCGCAAGCTGCGCGAGCTCGGCGACCGGGGCCAGGTGCTGTGCGTCACCCACCTCGCGCAGGTCGCGAGCCAGGCGCACCACCAGCACCGCGTCAGCAAGGTGACGGACGGCCGCAGCAGCCGCACGACGGTCACGGCACTCGGCGACGACGAGCGCGTCGAGGAGCTGGCGCGGATGCTCGGGGGCGTCGAGGTCACGCGCAAGGCGCGCGATCACGCGCGCGAGATGCTGAAGGCGACAGGAGGCTAGTGGTGCCGGGTCGTAGATTCGTAGATCCCGGCCTGGCTTGGATCTGCGAATCTACGACCCGGCACCTTCACCTGGCACCTTCACCTTCAGCTGCGCTTGCGGCGGTACTGGCAGTTCTCGCGCCGGCAGCGGCCGTAGAGGATCAGGTTGTGTTCCTCGATCGCGAACCCGAGACGGGTCGCGACGTCGTCCTGGCGCCGCTCGATGCCGCAGTCGACGAACTCCTCGACGCGGCCGCAGTCCATGCAGATGATGTGGTCGTGGTGCTCGCCTTCGTTCAGCTCGAAGACCGCCGTGCCGCCCTCGAAGTGGTGGCGCCTGACGAGCTGCGCCGCCTCGAACTGCGTGAGCACGCGGTACACCGTGGCGAGCCCGATGTCCTCGCTCTGGTCGATGAGCGCGCGGTAAATGTCCTCCGCCGACAGGTGGCGGCCGTGGTTGCCCGCGAGGATCTCGAGGATCTTCACGCGCGGCAGAGTGACCTTGAGCCCGGCTTTGCGCAGGTCGCTGGTTTCCACCGTGTGGCTCCCGCCGCGCAGGGCGGCGATTCCGCTATGATGCGCCGCATTATCCTCCAGGACCCCCAGTGATGCGACCCGTCCCGCAAGCCGCAACCCTCGTTGTCACGCTGCTCCTCGCGCTCCCCGGCGCGGGTTGCGTCTACCGCATGGACGTGCAGCAGGGGAACCTGCTCGACGTCGAGCAGGTCCAGCAGGTCGAGGTCGGCATGACGCGCAGCCAGGTGCGGTTCCTGCTCGGCACGCCGATGGTGATCGACAGCTTCGACGCCGATCGCTGGGACTACATCTACAGCCTGCGCCGCGGGCACGAGCGGCAGGTCACGCGCCGCCACCTCGTCGTGTGGTTCGACGGGGACAAGGTCACCCGCATCGAGGAACCGAT
>DATEEF010000182.1:0-13753 GCA_035281265.1 Steroidobacteraceae bacterium | reverse complement strand
CTCGCCGGCCGGCACGATGGAGAGCGGCGTGCCCGGCGCGTAATGCGCGCGGTCGCGCCCCGGCGCGCGCGGCGCGTCGGCAGCCGGATCGTCCACCTGGCCCACGACGTCGGCGATCTGCGACCGTGAGACCGAGCCCGGGCGCAGCAGCGTGACGCGACCGCCGAGGCAGGCGACGATCGTCGACTCCAGCCCGACCTCGCAGTCGCCGCCGTCCAGCACGAGCGCGACGCTCGTGCCGAGCTCCTCGCGCACGTCGGCCGCGCGGGTCGGGCTGATGCGGCCGTAGCGGTTCGCGGAGGGCGCCGCAATGCCGCGACCGAAGGCCGCGAGCAGCGCGCGCGCGACCGGATGCGCAGGCGCCCGCAAGGCGACGCTCGACTGCCCGCCCGTCACCGCCGCCGAAACTCGCGCGGATTTCGGCAGCACCAGCGTCAGCGGACCGGGCCAGAAGGCCTCGGCGAGGCGCGCCGCCGCCCCGGGCAGCTCGGACGCCCAGTCTCGCGCGGCGGCGAAACCGCTCAGGTGCACGATCAGCGGGTGCGTCGTCGGCCGGCCCTTTGCCGCGAAGATGCGCGCGACCGCGGCGGGATTCGACGCGTCCGCCCCGAGGCCGTACACCGTTTCCGTCGGGAAAGCGACGAGCTCGCCCGCGTTCAGCAGGGCGACGGCTTCCTCGATCTCGGCGGCGCGTGGCAGCACCGCCCCATGATAGCCGCGGCGCGCCGGCCGGGCCTTACTCGACCGGGATGCGTTTCCAGCCCGCGTCGGTGCGCGTCAACTCGTACGCCGGCCAGTAATGCTGATCGAGCCGAAGCGTCGTGATGTCGACCGAATCGTTCCAGCTCACCGTCTTGAGGCGAACCGACGCGCCGTCCGGCCGGCCCGAAACCGCGCGGATGAAGGCGTCGAGGTCGGGGACGGGAATGCCGTCCACCTCGGTGATGCGACGCCCCGCCCACAGCTTGTAACGCGACGCCGGCGAGCCGTACATGAAGAACGCGATGAAGACGCCCTCCGGCTCGATGCCCCGCTGCACGGACATCGGCCGGTGCGGCGGCTGCAGCGTCGCGCCGGCCCAGACGAGCACGCGGTCCACGTCGCGCCCGGACAGCACGACGGTCTTGAGCGGTATCGTCATCTCCTTGCCGGCGCGCCAGATGGTGAGGGTCACCTCCGGCGCGCGGACCGCGGCGCTCATGTCCGCGAAGCTGTTGACGACCTTGCCGTCCACGGCAAGGAGCAGGTCGCCCGTCTCGAGGACGGAAGCGGCCGGCGAACCGGCCACCAGCCGGTCGACGGTCAGCACGGTGCGCCGCTTCGGGTTGTGCGCGGTCACGCGCTCGATCCAGGCCTCGTCGAGGCCGAGCTGGCGCGACTCGGCGAGCGAGAGGAGCCCGAACTCGATCTCCGCCGAGTACAGCGTGCGCTCGCCGCGCGCGAACTCGAGCATTTCCTGCACGAGCGCGGCGGGCACGCCCATGTTCTGCTGCACGACCTCGCGGCCCTGCTCGTAGGCGAAACTCGACCAGAACGCCGTGACGTCTCCGCGCTTGTCGACGATCACGCCGTCGAAGTCCACCGGGCCGTTCACGAGGCGCAGGATCTCGAGGTTGGCGTCCCGGAACTGGAGCGTGCGCGACAGCGGGAAGCCGACCGGACCGATCGATGCGACCGTCGCCTGCTGGGAGGCCACGCGGTTGTCGCCCTGCAGGCCGATCACGTGCACGGTCTCGCCGGTCGCCGGCAGGCGCGTGGCGAACTTCGGCGCCTTGATCGGCGTGTCGCCGAGCTGGCGCGGGTCGTAGCGGACGACGGCGAGGTTGTGCAGCGGGTGCACGTACTCGACGGTGCCGTCCACCTGGATCGTGCCCGCGAAGGTCAGGCGCACGTCGCCGAGCGAGACCGGCACGGTGTTGCGGTCCACCGCGACGAGGCCGCGCACCGGATCGAGCACGACGCCCGTGCCGTGGTAATTGCGCTCGGTCACGCCGGAGATGGCGTAGGGCATGTTGAACTCGACCAGCACCAGCGATGGCGCGTATTCGTCGACCAGCTTGTCGCCAGTGCGCGTGAAGGCCGTCGTGCCGGGCTGCGGCGGCGGCGCGTCCGGTCCCGCCAGGATGGGCGTGCACGGCCACAGCCCCATCGCGTCGTCGCGCACGCAATGCCGCGCCGGGAACCAGGCACGGTTGATGCGGATCGACGTGAGTTGCCGCGTGCGCGTGTCTTCCATCGTGAAGTAGCGGACCGTCGCCCGCTGGCCGTGACCGAGCGTGGAGAAGATGGCGAGCGCGTCGTCGAGGCTCGCGAGCGGCTTGCCGTCGAGCTCCGTGAGCACCGCGCCGCGCGGGATGCCTGCGACACCCAGCATGTAGCCGGGATTCGCCACGTACACGCCGGAGACCGGCACGTTCATGTGCCGCGCCATCTGCCAGGACAGCGTGTGCACGACGCCGTCGCCGATCTCGAGGTAGGCATCCGGCGTGATCTCGTGCAGGTCCTGCACCGTGAGCGTGACCTTGCGCTTGCCCCCGCCGCGCACGACGGCGACTTCGACCGGGCGGCCCACGTTGTCGTCGAGCATGGCATCGACCGCGTCGAAGTCCGACATCGGCTTCCCGTTGATCGAGACGAGGACGTCGCCGACCGCGAGCTGCCCGTAGGCGCCGGCACCGGGCTGGACCTCGGTGGCCACCAGCATGCCGGTGCGCGAAGGCGACGCCTTGCGCGCGTCCTGTTCCACGGCCGGCGGCAGGCCGAGGCGGCGCAGCTCGTCGTAGGGCGTGTACCGGAACACGGTCTGCAGCGTGCCGCGCGCGACGGGCTGGCTGGCGCGGATCTGCCTGAGCGCGCGCACCACGCGCGTGAGCGGCAGGTAGAAACTGGACGCGGCGCCCGTCGAGCCGCCCGCATTCAGGGCGAGCACGCGGCCGCGGATGTCGAGGACGGGCGAGCCGGAGGAGCCGCCGGACGTCCCGGAGGCGGCCTGGAAGTAGAACGTGTTGAAGTCGTTGTAGCGCCCGAGGCCGTACTCCGGCGCCTGGCGGTCGAGCCGCGCCAGCGTGCCGGCGAGGATCGAGAGCTGCTCGCCGGCGTCATTGCCGACGACGCGGATC
Source organism: Steroidobacteraceae bacterium (assembly GCA_035281265.1). Lineage (GTDB taxonomy): Bacteria > Pseudomonadota > Gammaproteobacteria > Steroidobacterales > Steroidobacteraceae > SCUD01. The sequence goes on along the minus strand of DATEEF010000182.1, from coordinate 10,634 downwards.
TCGACGCCGATCTGCGCGCCCTCGGGGAACAGCGGCAGCTCGGCGGGCTGGATGAAGCGCAGCTTCGACGGGTCATACCGGTAGAAGCCGAAGTCGTGCACCGGATCCCTGTACACCGGCTTCAGTTCCACCTCCTCGCGGTTGAGGAACGTCGCAAAGGCCTTGACCGGCCCCGGCGTCACCACGTGGCGGTTGGTCAGGATGAGGCCGCGCTCCGCGTCCACCACGAAACCGGTCGCCTGCGAGGAGGTGTTCCATTCGGTGTCGAACGCGCGCGCCATGTCGATCTGGATCGCGACCACTCCGGTCGAGATGCGCTCCAGCGTGCGCGTCCAGCGCGAGGACTCCTCGAGCTCGAGCGGCTGCGGCAGCGGCATGACCGGGATCTGGGGGGTGATGATCGCGGGCTCGGACACGGGCGGCTCCGACTGGCCGGGCTGGGACGGCTGCACCTGGCCGGGCGGCTGTGCCTCGCCGGGCGTCGGCGCCTCGGGCTGGGGTTGCGGCTGCTGCTGTTGCGGCGGCGGGGGCGGCGGCAGCGGCTGCGCCTGCGTCGCCTGCTGCGCTCCTGCGAACGTCGTCGAAAGTGCGAGGACAGCGGCGGCAGTCGCGAGACGCGCGGCCCTGCCCTCAGTCCAGCCGGTACCCGAATGTGTCATTGAATCGATCCCTGAAATCGCCAAGCGTGAAACGATGGTGCTGCGTGCCGACGGTCGCGATCTTGATCGCGCCCATCAGCGAAGCGATCCGCCCCGTCGTTTCCCAGTCGATGCCGCGCTTGAGCCCGTACACGAGGCCCGCGCGATACGCGTCCCCGCAGCCGGTGGGGTCGACCACCGAGGCCGCGGGAACCGCGGGTATGTCGATGCGGCGCCCTCCTGCATACACCGTAGAGCCTTCCGCGCCGCGCGTCACTACATAGGCCGCGACCCGCGCCGCAAGTTCCCCGGTGGAGAGTCCCGTGCGCTCCTGCAGCAGCGTCGCCTCGTAGTCGTTCACCGTGACCCACGTCGCCTGGTCGACGAAGGTCGCGAGCTCCTCGCCCCCGAACAGCGTCATCGCCTGGCCCGGGTCGAAGATGAACGGTATGTCCGCGTCCGCGAACTGGCCGGCGTGCGCGATCATCCCGTCGCGTCCGTCCGGCGCGCAGACGCCGATCGTGATGCTGCCATCCGACGGAACGCGCTGCTGCGCGGAGTGCGTCATCGCGCCGGGATGGAAGGCGGTGAGCTGGTTCGCGTCGAGGTCCGTCGTGATGTAGGCCTGGGCGGTGTACTCGTCGTCGAGCACCTTGACGTGGCGCATCGACATCCCGTTGCCCTCCATCCACTCGCGGTACGGCCCGAAGTCGTGCCCGACGGTGCCCATCGCGTGCGCATCGCAGTCGAGCAGGCGCAGGTTGTAGGCGATGTTGCCCGCGCAGCCGCCGAAGTTCCGGCGCAGGGTCGGCACGACGAAGGAGACGTTCAGGAGGTGGATCTTGTCCGGCAGTATGTGGTCCCGGAAGCGGCCGGGGTAGACCATCACGGTGTCGTAGGCGAGCGAGCCGCAGACTAGGGCTGCCATGCGAGCACCAGGATCCAGTTGAGGACGAGCAGCGCGAAGGCGACGAACACGGCCGCGGAACCGAGCTCCTTGGCGATCGCCGAAAGCGGGTGCCGCTCGATGCCGATGCGGTCCACCGTGGCCTCGACGGCGCTGTTGACGAGCTCGAGCGCGAGCACGAGGAACATGGGGCCGACCAGCAGCGCGCGCTCGACGCCGTTCGCGCCGAGCCAGAGGCCGAGCGGCACCACGACCGCGGCGAGCAGGCATTCCTGGCGGAACGCCTCCTCCTCGCGCCAGGCGGCGGCGAGACCCCGGAACGTGCTGCCGAAGGCGCGCGACAGGCGCACCGGCCCGGTGGACTTCTTGTCGGGCCGCAGGAACTTCACCGGGCGGCCGGCTTCCAGGCGACGTCCAGTTGCCGCGCGGCGCGCACGTCGTCGAGCCGGCGCACCGGCATCGTGTGCGGAGCCGCCTTGAGGGCGGCTGCGTTCGTCGCGGCCTCGTTGCGGATCGCGACGAGCGCGTCGACGAAGCCGTCGAGCTCCTCGCGCGTCTCGGTTTCGGTCGGCTCGATCAGCAGGCACTCCGGCACCAGCAGCGGGAAATACGTCGTCGGTGCATGGTAACCGTGATCGAGGAGCCGCTTCGCGAAATCCATCGCGGTGACGCCGAGCTCGCGCGCTTCCCGCTTCAGCGTCACGATGAACTCGTGGCTGGCGCGCCGCCCGGGGTAGGCCGCCTCGAATCCCGCCTCCCGCAGCCGCGCCAGCAGGTAGTTGGCGTTCAGCGTCGAATACTCGGCGACACGGCTCATGCCCGCCGCGCCGAGGATCCGCATGTACACCCAGGCCCGCAGCAGCACGCCCGTGTTGCCCATGAACCCGGACAGGCGCCCGATGGTGCCCGGCACGTCGCGCTCGTCGAGCCAGCGGTAGCGCTCGCCCTCGCGCCCGACGACGGGCACCGGCAGGTGCGGAAGCAGGCGCTTTCCCACCCCGACCGCGCCGGAGCCGGGCCCGCCGCCGCCATGCGGCGTCGAGAACGTCTTGTGCAGGTTCATGTGGATCACGTCGAATCCCATGTCCCCGGGACGCACCTTGCCGAGGATCGCGTTCAGGTTCGCGCCGTCGTAGTAGAGCAGCCCGCCCGCAGCGTGCACGCGGCGCGAGATCTCGACGATGCGCCGCTCGAACACGCCGAGCGTGCTCGGGTTGGTCAGCATGATGCCCGCCGTCGCGGGCGACAGCGCGGCCTCGAGCGCCGCGACGTCGACGTCGCCGTCCGCGAGCGTCGGGATCTCGCGCACCTTCATCCCGCACATCGTAGCGGTCGCCGGGTTCGTCCCGTGCGCCGCGTCGGGAACGATGATCTCGCTGCGCGCGTGGTCGCCGCGCGCGCGATGGTAGGCGCGGATCATCGCGACGCCGGCGAACTCGCCCTGGGCGCCGGCCATGGGCGTCAGCGAGACGCCGGCCATGCCGGTCACGTGCTTCAGCATCTCCTGCAGCTCGAACAGGCAGGCGAGCACGCCCTGCCCCGTCGACTCCGGCGCGAGCGGGTGCCGGCCCAGGAAGCCCGGCAGCATCGCGAGCGAATTGCAGGCGCGCGGGTTGTACTTCATCGTGCAGGAGCCGAGCGGGTAGAAATGCGTGTCGATGCCGAAGTTGAGCTGCGAGAGCCGCGTGTAGTGTCGCACCGCCTGCAGCTCGGACACCTCGGGCAGCGGCAGCGGCCGCTTGCGCCGGTATGCAGCGGGCACGTCGCCCCCGGCTTCGGCCGCGGGATGCTGCGCCGTCGCGCCGCGGCCCGGTCGCGAGAGGTCGAAGATCAGCGGCTCGGGCTTGCGCATCATGCCTCCCGGGCCGCCGCGCGGCCGAGCACCGACCCGAGCGCGTGCGCGTACGCCTCGATGTCGGACTGCGTGCGCGTCTCGGTCGCGCAGACGAGGAGCGCGTGGCCGAGCTCCGGGTAGTCGCCGCCGATGTCGCAGCCGCCGACGATGCCCGCGGCCGCCAGTGCCTCGAGCACCGGCGCCACCGGGCGCTCGAGCCGGATGACCGCCTCGTGGAAGCGCGGGCCCTGGAATGCCGCCTTCACGCCCGGCAGCCGCGTCAGCGCCGACACGAGCTCCGCGGTTCGCGCGACGCAGGCGCGCGCCACACGCTCGAGCCCGGCGGGACCGAGCAGCGCCAGGTGGATCGTCGCCGCGCTCATGAGCAGCCCCTGGTTTGTGCAGATGTTCGAGGTCGCCTTCGCACGGCGTATGTGCTGCTCGCGCGCCTGCAGCGTCAGGGTGAAGCCGGGCTTGCCCTCGGTGTCCACCGTGCGCCCGGCGATGCGGCCCGGCATCTGGCGCACGTGCTCCATGCGGCAGGCCATGAACCCGACATAGGGCCCGCCCGAGGACAGCGGCACACCGAACGGCTGCGCGTCGCCGACCGCGATGTCGGCGCCGCCGTCGCCCCACTCGCCCGGCGGGGCGATCAGCGCGAGCGCGACGGGGTTCACGGCGGCGACGACGAGCGCGCCGTTCGCGCGCGCCCAGCGCGTGATGGCGTCGACGTCCTCGAGCTGCCCGAAGAAATTCGGCTGCTGCACGACGATCGCGGTCACGTCCGCGCCCGCGAGCCGCGCGAGCGAGTCCGGATCCAGGCGCCCGGTCGCGGCATCGTACGGGAGCGTCTCCAGTTTCAGGCCCTGGCCCTCGGTCATCACGCCGGCGACGCGTCGCCAGGTCGGATTGACGGTGGCCGGCACGAGGATGCGCGCGGACTTCGAGCGGCGGTGCGCCCGCACCGCCATCAGGCACGCCTCGGCCAGCGCCGAGGCGCCGTCGTACATCGACGCGTTCGACACGTCCATCGCGGTGAGCCCCGCGATCATCGACTGGTACTCGTACATGATCTGCAGCGTGCCCTGGCTCGCCTCGGCCTGGTAGGGCGTGTAGGCACTGTAGATCTCGCCGCGCGTGACGAGCGCCCAGACCGGCGCGGGGATGTGGTGCTCGTAGGCGCCCGCGCCGATGAAATTGAGCGGGCGCCCGTCCGCCGACGCGCGCGTGCCGGCAAGCCGCGCGACATCCATTTCCGGCAGCGCATCGGGCACGCCCTTGAGCGTGGTGATGCGAAGCGACTCGGGGATTTCGTCGAACAGTTCGTCGAGGCTCGCGGCGCCGATGCGCTCCAGCATCGCGCGGACGTCCTCGGGCGTATGCGGGATGTAGGGCACTCAGCCCCCCGCGGCCGCGACGGCATCGTAGGCCGCGGCGTCCATGGTTTCCGTCGCCGCGCCGCCCGCGGGCTTCACGCGCATGATCCATCCGTCGCCGTACGGATCCCGATTGATGAGCTCGGGCTCCGTCGCGAGCCGCGGATTGCCCGCGGTCACCTCGCCCGCGACGGGGCTGTAGACGTCGGACGCCGCCTTGACCGACTCGACGACCGCGCAGGCGTCGCCTGCCGCGAGGTGCCGCCCGGCTTCCGGCACCTCGACGAACACCAGGTCGCCGAGCGCCTGCTGTGCGTGGTCGGTGATGCCGATTTCGAGCGTGCCGTCCGGCAGCTTGCGCAGCCATTCGTGGCTCTTCGTGTACCGGAGGTCGGCGGGTGTCTGGCTCATTGAATTCTCCTAGAGTTCGATGCGGGCCTTGCCGTTGCGGACGAACGGCGGCTTCACGATGCGCGCGGCCACGCGCTTGCCGCGGATATCCACCTCGACGCGGCCCGCGGCCGCGGCCGGCAGACGCGCGAGCCCGATCGAGCGCTCGAGCGTCGGCGAGAATGTCCCGCTGGTGACCTCGCCCTCGCCCGCCGTGCCCGCGAAGACCTTCTGGTGCGCCCGCAGCACGCCGCGGTCCTCCAGCAGGAGGCCCGTCAGCTGGCGCGCGACGCCGTCCGCAAGTTGCTTCTCGAGCGCCGACCGGCCGATGAAGTCGCGGCTGCCCTCGAGCGCGACCGTCCACGCGAGTCCCGACTCGAGGGGTGTCACGGTCTCGTCCATGTCGCTGCCGTACAGGTTCATGCCGGCCTCGAGCCGCAGGGTGTCGCGCGCGCCGAGCCCGCAGGGCGTGACGCCGGCGGATTTCAACGCGTTCCAGAAATCGGTCGCGGCCTCCGACGGCAGCGCGACCTCGAAGCCGTCCTCGCCGGTGTAACCGGTGCGCGAGACGAACCATTCGTCGTCGAAGGCGGCGCCGAAGAATCCGCCGAGCGCACTTGCCGTGGCGCGATCCGCGGCGGGCAGGAGCGGCGTCGCCTTCGCGCGTGCATCGGGACCCTGGATGGCGATGATGGCGAGGTCGCGCCTGGCGACGACCGCGACGCCGATCTGCTTCGCGTGTTCCTTGATCCACGCGAGGTCCTTCTCGGCGGTGCCCGCATTGACCACGACGCGGAACCACCTGTCCCCGAGATGGCAGGCGATCAGGTCGTCGATGACGCCCCCGTCCGGCCTCAGCATGCAGCTGTACAGGGCCTTGCCGGGCGCCGCGAGGCGGCCGACGTCGTTCGCGAGCAGGCGCAGGAGCAGCGGCCGCACGCCTGCGCCGCGCAGGTCCACGGCGCACATGTGCGACACGTCGAACATGCCGGCCGCGCGGCGCACCGCGTGGTGTTCCTCGATCTGCGAGCCGTAGCCCACAGGCATGTCCCAGCCGCCGAAGTCGACCATGCGCGCGCCGGCCGCGACATGGATGTCATAGAGCGGTGTCCGTCGTCCCATCCGCTGCCTTCCCCGGCCAATGAAAAAGGGCGGCGGACCTTTCGGCCCGCCGCCCCTCTGTCCTGAAACCTGAGAGATTGGGTACCGGGCCGTCCCGGTTCCGCTCCCCTTCGGTGGGCCCTCGCGGGCCGCTCTCCAGAGATCGCTGGTTCCTGCCGTTCGGGTGCCTGAGCGTTTCCGGGCGGGTTGCGCCTTCGGCGCCGCGCGTGCGCGGACTCTCCGGCAGGACCTGATCGCGACCCGGGGATTCTAGCGGAAAGCGCGGGGATGCACAGGGTATAGTCGCGCGGTCTAAATCAGCCCGCCCGGAGTCCGCGATGTCCCGCTCGTTCGCATCCCTCGCACTCGTCGCCTGCGCGCTGTCGGCGGCGCCGATCGTGGTCCGCGCCGATGCCGTCGCGCAGCTGCACGCGCTCTTCGATCGCGAATGGGAACGCGACCTCGCCGACAATCCGCTGAAGGCGACCTATCTCGGCGACCGGCGCTACGACGATCGGCTCCCGGACATCTCGCCGTCGGCCGAGGATGCGCGAGCCGCCGCAGATGGCCGCGTGCTCGAGGACCTGGCGCGCATTCCGCGCGACTCGCTGCCGCCCGCAGAGCAACTGAACTACGACCTGTTTCGCCATGAGTACGAGACGCGCAAGGCGGCGCGGCCTTTCCACCCCGAGTACTACGCGATCGACGCGGGCAACGGCCCGCAGTCCCTGAACGAGCTCGCGGAGCTGGTGCCCTTCGAGACGGTCGCGGATTACGAGACCTGGCTGCGCCGCATGCGGGCGATTCCCGCCTACCTCGACCAGTACGGCGATCGCCTGCGGCGCGGCGCGAAAGAGAAGCGCACGCAGCCGCGCGCCGTCATGGAACGCGTGCTCGAGCCGCTCGCGAAGCAGGTGACCGGGAAGCCCGAGGACAGCCCCTTCTTCGAGAGCTTCCGCAGCTACCCGAATGCGATTGCGCAGGCCGACCGCGACCGGCTGACCGCCGAGGCGAAGCGCGTGATCGGGGAGTCGGTGGTCCCGGCGTATCGCCGGTTCCAGGCGGTGTTCCGCGACGAATACCTGCCCGCGACGCGCGACTCGGCCGGCCTCTGGGACACGCCCGACGGGCTCGAGTACTACCGGTTCCTCGCCCGCTACCACACGACGACCGCGCTGACGCCGGAGGAGATCCATGCGATCGGCCTCAAGGAAGTCGCCCGCAACCGGGCCGAGATGCAGAAGGTCATGGACGAGGTCGGCTTCAAGGGCTCGTTGACCGACTTCTTCCAGCACCTGCGCACGGACCCGCAGTTCTACTACGCGACCGGCGACGAGCTGTTCCGCGCGTACGCGTACATCGTCAAGATGATCGACCCGGAGCTCCCGCGGCTCTTCGGCAAGCTGTACCGCACGCCGTTCGGCCTGCGTCCGATCCCGGCCAACAGCGCGCCGAACACGACCACGGCCTATTACCAGGGACCCGCGCTCGATGGCAGCCGACCCGGTTATTACTATGTGAACCTCTACCGGCCCGAGGTGCGGCCGAAGTACGAGATGGAGGTCCTCTCCGTCCACGAGGCGGCGCCCGGACACCACCTGCAGATCGCGCTCGCGCAGGAACAGGCCGACATGCCGATGTTCCGCCGTGCCGGCGGATTCACGGCATACATCGAGGGCTGGGGGCTGTACTCCGAGCGGCTCGGCTACGACCTCGGGCTCTACAAGGACCCGTATTCGCGCTTCGGCCAGCTGACCTACGACCAGTGGCGCGCCGTGCGCCTCGTCGTCGACACGGGCCTGCACCACATGCAATGGACGCGGCAGCAGGCCATCGACTACTTCATCGCGAACGCGGCCAAGACCGAGGCCGACATCATCAACGAGATCGACCGCTACATCTCGAACCCGGGCCAGGCGCTCGCGTACAAGGTCGGCCAGCTGAAGCTGCTCGAACTGCGCGCCCGCGCCGAGCAGGCCCTCGGCGGCCGTTTCGACATCCGCGCCTTCCACGACACCGTCCTCGCGACCGGTCCCGTCCCGCTCGACATCCTCGAGCGCACGGTGGACGGCTGGCTCGCTGCGCAGAAGGCGAAGTGACCGCCGCGCGCCGAAGCTCCGTCGCGGTCCGCATCGGCGCCGTCACGGTGGGCGGCGGCGCGCCCGTCGTCGTCCAGTCGATGACGAACACCGATACCGCCGACGCCGCGGCCACAGTGCAGCAGGTGCGGGAGCTCGCCGAGGCGGGCTCGGAGCTCGTGCGCGTCACCGTCAACACCGACGAGGCGGCCGCGGCCGTGCCGCTGATCCGCGACCGGCTAGCCGCGACGGGCTGCGACGTGCCCCTCGTCGGCGACTTCCACTTCAACGGCCACAAGCTGCTGGCGGCGCACCCGGCCTGCGCGGAAGCCCTCGCCAAGTACCGCATCAACCCGGGCAACGTCGGCCGCGGCAGCAAGCGCGACCCGCAGTTTGCGGCGATGATCGAGGCGGCCTGCCGCTACCGCAAGCCGGTGCGCATCGGCGTCAACTGGGGCAGCCTCGACCAGGACCTGCTCACGCGGATGATGGACGAGAACTCGCGCGCCCGGGAGCCGCTCGATGCGCTCGAGGTGCTGCGCGAGGCGACCGTCGTCTCGGCGCTCGCCTCCGCGGCGCGCGCCGAGGAGCTGGGGCTCCCGCACGACGCCATCGTGATCAGCTCGAAGGTCAGCGGCGTCCAGGACCTCGTGGCCATCTACCGCGCCCTCGCCGCGCGCTGCGAATACCCGCTGCACCTCGGCCTCACCGAGGCGGGGATGGGCGCCAAGGGCATCGTCTCCTCGGCCGCGGCGCTCGCGATCCTGCTGCAGGAAGGCATCGGCGACACGATCCGCGTCTCGCTCACGCCCGAGCCCGGCGGCGACCGCCGCCAGGAGGTGCGCGTCGCGCAGGAGATCCTGCAGAGCCTGGGACTGCGCGCCTTCCTGCCTCGGGTGGTCGCCTGCCCCGGATGCGGGCGCACGACGAGCAGCTACTTCCAGGAGCTCGCGCAGCGTATCCAGGAGCACGTGCGCGAGCGCATGCCCGCCTGGCGCCGCGACTACGTCGGCGCCGAGAACATGACCGTAGCGGTGATGGGCTGCGTCGTCAACGGCCCCGGCGAGAGCAAGCATGCGAACATCGGCATCAGCCTGCCGGGTACCGGCGAGCGCCCGGTCGCGCCGGTGTACGAGGACGGCGAGAAGACGGTGACGCTCAAGGGCGAGCGCATCGCCGAGGAATTCCAGGAACTGGTCGAGCGTTACGTGGCGCGCCGCTATGCGCGCCGGGAGGCATGATGGAATCGCTCAAGGAACGCAAGTGCAAGCCCTGCGAGGGCGGCGTGCGGCCGCTGGACGCCCGGCAGGCGGCCGGCATGATGGACCTGCTGCATGGCGACTGGAAGCTCGTCGAGGACGGCAAGGCCATTCGCCGCGAGCTCAGGTTCGCCGACTTCTGGCGCACGATGAGCTTCGTCAACGCGCTCGCGCACATCGCGAACGTCGAGGACCACCATCCCGACCTGGAGCTGGGCTACAACTACTGCCGCGTGCGGTACTCGACGCACGCGATCGGCGGCCTCTCGGACAACGACTTCATCTGCGCCGCGAAGGCAGACGCGTTGCTATGAGCCGGAGGGGTCTGACCCCTTCAGGGGACACCGGCGTGGCCTCCGGCAGGTCCAGGTCACCTGAAGGGGTCAGACCCCTTCGCGGCGGGATCGACGCCGCACACCGGCGGGTGATCTTCGCCTCCTCGCTCGGCACCGTCTTCGAGTGGTACGACTTCTACCTGTACGGCACGCTCGCCGTGTTCTTTTCCTCGCTCTTCTTCCCGCCGGGCAACGACACGGCGGCCTTCCTCGCGAGCCTCGCGACCTTCGGCGCGGGTTTCGCCGTGCGGCCGCTCGGTGCCCTCCTGTTCGGGCGCATCGGCGACCTGGTCGGCCGCAAGTACACCTTCCTGATCACGATCGTGGTGATGGGCCTCTCGACCGCGCTCGTCGGCGTGCTGCCGACCTATGCGCAGATCGGCATCTGGGCGCCGATCCTCCTGGTCGCGCTGCGCCTCGCGCAGGGGCTCGCGCTCGGCGGCGAATACGTCGGCGCCGCCACCTACGTCGCCGAGCACGCGCCACGCGGCCGGCGCGGCTACTACACGAGCTGGATCCAGACCACTGCCACGCTAGGCTTCTTCCTCTCGCTCGCCGTCATACTCTCCTGCCGACTCGGCTTCGGGGAGGCTGCGTTCAAGGCCTGGGGCTGGCGCGTGCCGTTCCTCATCTCCGTCGCCCTGCTCGGCGTGTCGGTCTACATCCGGCTGCGGCTCCAGGAGTCGCCGGTGTTCGCCGAGATGAAGGCCGAGGGC
>DATEEF010000181.1:0-3945 GCA_035281265.1 Steroidobacteraceae bacterium | reverse complement strand
CGGCCGCGGCGGGCGGCTCGCCGGCCGCGACGGGCGTGAAATGCTCCACGTGCATGCGGCCACGGGCGCCGAGCGAGGCGAGCGCGCGCGGCAGGTCCTCGCCCATCGTTCCCGGCCCGCAGACGAAGAACTCGTCGATCTCGGCGACGGCGAGGTCGTGGCGGGCGAACTCGCCGAGCTTCGCCCCGTCGATGCGGCCGTTGAACCAGTCGGCGTCCTGCGGCTCCCGGCTCATGACGAAGGCGACCGCAAACCGCGTCAGGTAGCGGTCCTTCAGCGCCAGCACGTCGTCGAGGAACATCGTTCGCGCGCGGTCGGTATTCCCGTACCAGAGCTGGAAGCGGCAGGCGGGATCGCGCGCGAGCGCGGTGGCGGCGATCGAGAGCACCGGCGTGATGCCGCTGCCGGCGGCGAATGCCGCGAACCGCTTCGCGCCGCCCGCCGTGTCGGCATGGAAGCTGCCATTCGGCGTCATCACGTCGATGCTTGCGCCCGGGACCGCCGCCCGCGCGAGCTCCTCCGACATGCGTCCGCCGGCCTGGACGCGGACGCCGATCGTGAGCGAATCCGCGCCTTCCGGGTTGACGATCGAGTAGGTCCGCCGCTCCTCGCGTCCGCCGATGTCGCGGCGCAGCACCACGTGCTGGCCGGCGTGGAACCGGAAAGCCTCGCGCGATTCCGGCGGCAGCGCAAAGGTCACCGCGATCGCGTCCTCGGCGGCCGCCGTCCGCCTCGCGACCGTGAGAGGGTGGAACTTCAGCATGGGCGCGGTGCTAGATGCACTTGAAGTAGTCGAAGGGCTCGAGGCAGGCGTCGCAACGATACAACGCCTTGCAGGGCGTCGAGCCGAACTCGCTCGTGCGCGTGGTTCGCGTCGAACCGCATCGCGGGCAGGCGGCAGGCCGGTTGGCCTCCAGCCTGCGCGGCCCCGCCCCGCCGGCCGGTGGCGCGATCCCGAAGGCCTCGAGTTTGCGCCGCCCGGCCTCGCTCAGCCACTCGCTGGACCAGGGCGGCGACAGCACGTCCACGGCCACGGCGGCGAAGCCCGCGGCGTCGAGCGCACGCACCACGTCGGCCTTGATCACGGCATTCGCCGGACATCCCGAGTAGGTCGGCGAGATACCGACCTCGAGCCGGCCGTCCGGCCTCAGCAGCAAGTGCCGGATGACGCCGAGGTCGAGCACGGAAAGCACGGGAATCTCCGGGTCCGGGACCTGCGCGAGGATGCCGTTGAGCCGCGCCAGGACTTCCGGCGTCGGCGCCGTCGCGGCCTGTGCCCGGGCGCCCACGGCGTTTACCAGGTCGCGCCGGGATGGGCGCGATGGAGGGACTGCATCTCGGCCAGGAGGTAGCCGAGATGCTCGCTGTGCCGGCCCTGCTTGCCGTACCACTGGAACTTCGATTCCGCCGGGCGGGACAGGGTCGCCTCGGCGAGCGCCTGGTCGACACGAGCGAGAAAGCCGCTGCGCAGTGTCGAGGGCAGCACGCCGATCCCGGCCTCGGCCACGGCGCGGTCGATGTCGTCGTCGTCGAAGAGCTCGTTCGTGAACGGCCAGAGGCGCGCGAGCGATGCGGCGACGCGCGCGCGGCTCTCCGCCGTGCCGTCGCCGAGCCGCACGAGCCAGCCCCCGCTGTAGCGCAGGTGGTACGCGGATTCGCCCCGGCCCTTCGCGGCGACCGCCGCAAGCGTCGCGTCGCGTGACTCCGCGAGCCTCTCGTACAGGCCGGCCTGCCAGGCGTCGAACAGGAACTGGCGGACCATGGTGTCACCGAAGTCGCCGTTCGGCTGTTCGACCAGCGTCAGGTTCAGGTATTCGGATTCCTCGCGCAGGTAGGCGAGCTCGTCCTCGCCGCGACCGCGGCCTTCCAGCTCGCCGGCATGCGCGAGCAGCAGGCGCGCCTGCCCGAGCAGGTCGAGCGCCAGGTTCGCGAGCCCCAGGTCCTCCTCGAGCGCGGGCGCGTGGCCGACCCACTCGCCGAGCCGCTGCGCCAGCACGAGGTTCGTGTCGGCGAGCCGGAGCGCGTACTGCGCGTGCGCCGTCACAGCGTCTTCACCTCGTCCGGGATGTCGTAGAACGTCGGGTGGCGATAGATCTTGTCCTTCGCGGGCTCGAAGAATGCGTCCGCATCCGCCGGGTCGGAGGCGACGATGTCCGCGGAGCGCACGGCCCAGATGCTCACGCCCTCCTGCCGGCGCGTGTAGAGGTCGCGCGCGTGCTCGAGCGCCATGCGCGCATCGGCGGCGTGCAGGCTCCCGACGTGCTTGTGATCGAGGCCCGACTTCGCACGGATGAAAATCTCGTAAAGCGGCCAGTCATGTTCGTCATTCACAAAGAACGCCTCCATTCCGCATCACGCTGCCCGCGGCGCCTCGGCATTCTTCCTGGCCGCCCACGCGGTCGCGGCTTCCCGGACCCAGCGGCCCTCCTCGTGCGCGCGGCGGCGCGCTTCCAGGCGCTCGCGGTTGCAGGGACCCTGCCCAGCCAGCACCTGTTCGAACTCGCGCCAGTCGATCGCGCCGAAGCGGTAGTGCTGCGCGGCGTCGTCCCAGGCGAGCTGCGGGTCAGGCACCTTGAGCCCGAGGTAGTCGGCCTGCGGCACCGTCGTGTCCACGAACTTCTGCCGCAGCTCGTCATTGGAGAAGCGCTTGATCTTCCAGCGCATGGACTGCGCGCTGTGCTTCGAGTCATTGTCCGACGGGCCGAACATCATCAGGGACGGCCACCACCAGCGGTCGAGGGCGGCCTGCGCCATCGCGCGCTGCGCCTCCGTCCCGCGCGACAGGCGCAGCATGATCTCGTAGCCCTGGCGCTGGTGGAAACTCTCTTCCTTGCAGATACGCACCATCGCGCGCGCATAGGGACCGTAGGAGCAGCGGCAGAGCGGTATCTGGTTCATTATCGCCGCGCCGTCGACGAGCCATCCGATCGCGCCGACGTCCGCCCAGGTCGGCGTCGGGTAATTGAAGATGCTCGAGTACTTGGCGCGTCCGGTCAGGAGCTGGTCGACCAGCTCGGCGCGTGACACGCCGAGCGTCTCGGCGGCGCTGTAGAGATAGGCACCGTGGCCGCCTTCGTCCTGCACCTTGGCGATCAGGATGGTCTTGCGGAGCAGCGAGGGTGCGCGGGTGATCCAGTTGCCTTCCGGCAGCATCCCGACGATCTCCGAATGCGCATGCTGGGAGATCTGGCGGACCAGCGTCCGGCGGTAGGCCTCGGGCATCCAGTCCTTGGCCTCGACCTTCTCCTCGGCATCGACGCGGTCCTGGAAACGCCGTTCCAGCGACGCGTCATCGTTCGACCCGTCGCGCAAACAGTCTTTTCCAAGGGAATCAAGACCTTGCGTATACACTCAGGTGCCCTCCGCGGCGCCGCTCCGACAACATCAACTTTGACATACCGGCCGGGGGTTTGGCACGGCATCGGGGCCGGCAATCCGGGTCAGCGCCAGCCCTCGAGCCGGGCCACGAAGGTTTCCATGAACCGGTTCGCCTGGAAGCCGTCGAGCACGCGGTGGTCGATCGTCAGCGTCACGTAACAGCAGGGGCGGATGGCCACCGCGTCGCGGCCGTCCTCGGCCACGACGACAACGCGCTTCTCGAGCTTGCCGATGCCGAGGATGGCCGACTGCGGCTGGTTGATCACGATGGGCGCCGCGAGGAGGCTGCCGCTCACGCCGTGGTTCGAGATCGTGAACGTGCCGCCCCGCAGGTCGGCGGGCGTGAGCGCATCGGCGCGTGCCTTGCCGACGAGCGTGCCGAGCGCGGACGCGATGCCGGCGAGATCGAGGCTGCCCGCGTCCCGGATGACGGGCACGACGAGACCGCGGTCGCCGAGCGCGGTCGCAATACCGATGTCCAGCCGGTCGTTCAGCAGCAAGGCATCCGCGCTCCAGCGGGCGTTCGCTTCCGGCACGGCGCGAAGCGCCTCGACGCAGGCGACGACA
>DATEEF010000180.1:0-3583 GCA_035281265.1 Steroidobacteraceae bacterium | reverse complement strand
CTCGCCTCCGTGCTGTCCGGGCGCATCCGGGCGCGCGCCGGGCATCCGCTGTTGCTCGCGACAATGCTCTGGGCAGTCGCGCACCTGCTGACGAACGGCAGCGCTGCCGACGTGCTGCTGTTCGGCGCATTTCTCGCCTGGGCAGTCGTCGTCCGCCGGTCACTGGCACGCCGACCGGCACGGCGCATGATCGCGCTGCCGGCTTCGATGGCGAACGACGTCATCGCCGTCGTCGGCGGGCTCGCGACTTACGCAGCCTTCATCCTGGGGCTGCACGCCCGCTGGTTCGGCGTGCCGGTGTTGGCAGTCAGCTTGTAGACATGTTTCTTTGCAGCCAAGATGCCGCGACCTCTTAGGGGGAATGCACATGCTGAGTCGCCGCCGATTCTTCCAATCTTCGCTCGCCACCGCAATTGCCTATGCCCTTCCGGCACCGCAACTGTATGCGGTCGACCAGGCGGCCTCGCAAGCAGCCGGCGGAGTCGCCGCGATCAAGCTCGACGGCTCAGCGACGGTCATCGAACAGGCG
The DNA here is from genome assembly GCA_035281265.1 of Steroidobacteraceae bacterium. Lineage (GTDB taxonomy): Bacteria > Pseudomonadota > Gammaproteobacteria > Steroidobacterales > Steroidobacteraceae > SCUD01. The sequence goes on along the minus strand of DATEEF010000180.1, from coordinate 3,054 downwards.
GCGGTCGCCGAGCTCAAGGGCAGCCTCCGCGGTCCGCTTCTACTCGCCGGTGACGCGGGCTACGACTCCGCCCGCCGGATCCTGCACCCGCAGTTCGACAAGCACCCGGCCCTCATCGTGCAGCCCACCGGTGCCGCAGACGTGCGCAATGCGGTGACATTTGCGCGCGAGCGCGAGCTGCTCGTCGCCGTGAAGTGCGGCGGCCACAGCTTCTCGGGCAAGTCCACCTGCGACGGCGGCATGCAGATCGACCTCTCCCGGCTGCGCGGCGTTCGTGTGGATCCGACGGCGCGTCGCGCTTACGTCGAAGGCGGGAGTCTCCTGGGCGAACTCGATCACGAAACGATGGCGCACGGCCTCGTGACGACGGCCGGCACCGTCTCCCACACCGGCGTCGGCGGCCTCACGCTCGGCGGCGGCTTCGGCCGGCTCGCGCGGCGCTTCGGCCTCGCGCTCGACAACGTAAAGTCCGTGGACATCGTGACCGCAGACGGCCAGCTCCGCCACGCGAGCGCGGAGGAGAACCCCGACCTGTTCTGGGCGGTGCGCGGCGGCAGCGGCAACTTCGGCATCGTCACGGCCTTCGAGTTCGGGCTGCATCCGATGCAGCGGCAGGTCATCGGCGGCAACCTGGTCTTTCCGATGGAACGCGCGCGCGAACTGCTCGAGTTCTACGCCGAGTACAGTGCCCAGGCGCCCGACGAACTGTACGTGGACTACGAGATAAATTCACCGAGCGGCGGCAAGGCCGCAACGGTGATGATCCAGCCCTGCTATTCCGGGCCGGCCTCCGAGGCCGAGCGCGTGCTGGCCCCGCTGCGCAAGCTGGGCAGGCCGATCGGGGACACCATCAGGGTGCAGGACTATGTCGCGATACAGCGCAGCGGGGACTATACCGATGCGCGCAATAACGGCGAGTATCTCAAGGCCGGCTTCATCACCGGCTATACCGCCGGGTTGGTGGATGCCGTCCTGAATGGATTTCGGTCGGACCCCGAGCGCGGCACCTATTTCTTCCACCAGCAGGCGGGCGGCGCCATCAGCCGGGTCGCAACGGACGCCACCGCATTCCCGCACCGTCACCCCACTCTGGAGATCTTCGCTGTCGTCAGCTGGGATCTGGCCAGGGACGGGAAGCGCCACGTCGACTACGTCAAGGACTACTGGTCGAAGCTCCTGCCCTTCACCGACGGGTACTACATCAACGAAGTAGCGGACGAGCACCAGCCGAAGATCGACGAGAACTACCGGGGCAACATCGGGCGCCTTCGCCAGCTCAAGCGCCAGTACGATCCCCACAACATGTTCCGGCTGAACGCGAACATCCTGCCGGCGTGAGCCACGGTGGAGACCCGCAAGCTCGGCAACAGCGGCCTCGAGGTCTCGGCGATCGGCCTGGGCTGCATGGGGCTCAGTTCCAGCTACGGCCCGGCCACGGAGAAGTCCGCCGCGATTGCGCTGATCCGTGCTGCCGCGGAGCGCGGCGTCACGCTCTTCGACACGGCGGAAGTCTACGGTCCCTTCGCGAACGAGGAATTGGTCGGCGAAGCACTCGCGCCCCTGCGCGATCAGGTGGTCATCGCGACGAAGTTCGGTTTCCGGATCGATCCGGCAACCGGCGACGATGATGGGGTCAGCAGCCGGCCGGACCACATCCGCGAAGTTGCCGATGCATCCTTGAGGCGGCTGAAGACGGACGTCATCGACCTCTTCTACCAGCATCGGGTGGACCCGGACGTTCCGATCGAGGACGTCGCGGGCACAGTCAAGGACCTCATCCAGGCCGGCAAGGTGCGCCACTTCGGGCTGTCCGAGGCGGGCGTGACAACGATTCGCCGCGCCCAAGCCGTGCAGCCGGTGGCGGCGCTTCAGAGCGAGTACTCGCTGTGGTGGCGCGAACCGGAGGCGGAAATCCTGCCCGTGCTGGAAGAGCTCGGCATCGGCTTCGTTCCCTTCAGCCCGCTCGGGCGAGGCTTCCTGACGGGAGCAATAGACAAGGATACGAAGTTCGATGCGAGTGACTTCCGGAACGCCATCCCCCGCTTCTCACCGGAGGCGCGCAAGGCCAACCAGGGTTTGGTGGGCGTGCTGGGCGACATTGCTGCCGCGAAAGGCGCGACGAAGGCGCAGATCGCACTCGCCTGGCTGTTGGCGCAGAAACCGTGGATCGTGCCGATTCCCGGGACCACCAAGCTGCACCGTCTCGAGGAAAACCTGGCCGCCACCCGCGTCGAACTTACGCCTGACGACCTACGTACGATTCAGGCTGCGGCTGACGCGATCACCGTACAGGGCGCGAGATACCCGGCGCACTTGCAGAAACTCGTCGATCGTTGAGGCCGAATTTCGCACGGCATCACGTTCGCGCGCCTTGTTGAACGCGCCCGTTTTTCGCCTTCATGGTAGCCTGACGGTTGCCGGAATCGGCCCTGGCCGATTCACCATAATCGAATCGAAGAAGATGCCACCATGAGCCAAGCCGCCGAAGTTTTTGCCAGCGAAAACAGTGCCGCCCCACGGGTCCGCGAGGTCCTGCCGGGGATGGAAAACCACCCGCTGTTGGGCGAGCTCATGGACCTCGAGGTGCCCGCCGCCCTCAAGCCGGTGGTCGATCCCAGGGAATACGCCCACCGCAACTTCAAGGATGGCGAGTTCTGGCGCCACATCCCCGGTTACGCCAACGTCGATCGCGCCACGTTCATGGACTGGAAGTTCCAGAACAAGCACAGCGTCACCAGCATCGACAAGCTCGCCGCGACGCTCGGCGATCTCGTGTCGTCAGCCTTCCTGGACGACGTTCGCGCCGGCATCGCCCGGGCGCCGATGAACGTGCGGATTTCGCCGTACACCGTCAGCCTGATCAACTGGGCCGATCCGTATCGCGACCCGCAGCGGATCCAGTTCCTGCCGGTGGGCTCGACGCAGCTGCCCGATCACCCGCGCCTGACCCTGGACTCGCTCCACGAGCAGGCCGATGCCCCGACGCCCGGCCTGACACACCGCTATTACGACAAGGCGCTGTTCCTGCCGCTCGACGTCTGCCCGGTCTATTGC
>DATEEF010000179.1:0-14379 GCA_035281265.1 Steroidobacteraceae bacterium | reverse complement strand
ACGTCCCGCATTTCAAGCCCGGCAAGGACCTGCGCGAGCGCGTCAATGCGGGGCAGTCCCACCCGATCCGCGACTAGGCCGCGGGACGCCGCAGCCAGCCGCGGCCGCTAGCGCATGAACCCGGAATCGATCTGGATCCTGCTCGGGGTCCTGTTCCTCGGCGGTGCCATCGGTTTCTACGCCTCGCGCAAGCCGCGTCCCCGCGACGTCGGTGAGGAGCGGTTGCGCGGCAACTACATGGCGGGCGTCAACTTCCTCGTCAACGAGCAGCCGGACCGTGCACTCGAGGCTTTCCTGCGGGCCGTCGAGCTCGACGACGACACCATCGAGACGCACTTCGCGCTCGGCAGCCTCTATCGCCGCCGTGGCGAGGTGGACCGCGCGATCAAGGTGCACCAGAACATCGCCACCCGCGAGTCGCTGGAACCCAGCCAGCGCGAGCAGGCCGGATTCGCGCTCGCGCAGGACTACCTAAAGGCGGGCATGCTCGACCGCGCGGAAAAGATCCTCGAGCCGCTGGCGGCGTCGGGAGCGCACCGCATGGCAGCCATGCGCAAGCTGATGCGCATCTACGAGCAGGAGCAGGAGTGGATGCGTGCGATCGGGGTCTTTCGCGAGCTGCAGAAGGCGGGGCGGGCGCCGCAGGAGAGCGCGATCGCGCACTACTACTGCGAGCTCGCCGAGGCTGCCCGCGAGCGGGGCGCCCTCGACGAGGCCAGGGAACACCTGCGCGCGGCACGAAAGGAAGTCCGCCGCTTCCCGCGCGGCGCGCTGGTCCGCGCCGACATCGCGATCGAGCAGGGCGACTTCGGGCTCGCGGAACGCCTCCTCGCGGCCGTGATGCAGAGCGACGCGGCACTCGCGATCGAAGCCGTCCCGCGACTGGTGCGGCTCGCGCGCACGCCGGGAAGCCCGGGCGAGGACGCGATCCGGCGCGTCGTCGACGCAAAGCAGGATGCCGGCAACGAGGTTGCGATCGCCTCGATCATGGCCGATGCCCTCGATTTCGCGCCGCTGGAGGAGCGCGTGCGCGCATGCCTTGCGCAGGACGACGCGATCGCCGGCCTCGTGCGCGCGATCGGCCGTGACCCCGGTTCGCTCGAGGCCCGGGCGGTTGCCGACATCGCCGCCGTGCTGCGCCGCCTCGCCGCGCGCACGCCGCGCTACCGGTGCGCAAATTGCGGGTTCTCGAGCATCGACCATTTCTGGCAATGTCCGGGCTGCAAGACCTGGGACAGCCAGCGGCCGCTCCTGCGGTTCGACGTCGTCGCCGGGCTGGAGAACGGCGCGAAACGGGCCTGAATCTGCGCGCACGCGCCGGATTCTCCTGCGGCGCGCGCGACAACCCGTGATTAGTCTTCCTCCCCGGGCGCGGCGATGGTCGCCGCGCGCGAGACAAACAGGGAGTGAAGCCATGTTGATCAAGGGACTGGGTGCGGCCCTCGTGGCCGCGACGCTGCTCGCGCCGATTGCCATCGCCGGGCCCGTCGACGTCAACACCGCCGACGCCAAGACGCTCGCCAAGGAGCTCGACGGCGTGGGCATGGCGAAGGCGGAGGCGATCGTCAGTTACCGCGAGAAGAACGGGCCGTTCAGGAGCGCCGACGACCTCGCCAAGGTGAAGGGCCTCGGCAAGAAGCTCATCGAGCAGAACAAGTCAAACTTCAAGTTCGAATCGGCGAAGGCGGGCGGCTGACGCGCACGGGCCAGCGGCGCGGGCCGGCTCACGGCGGCTCCGGTATCATGAGGCACACAGGATTCCGGAACCGAAGGACCCCACGTGAGCCGACCCGCGCCCGTTCGATTCGCGGTATTCCCCGTCGCCGGCCGCGGCACGCGCTTCCTGCCCGCCACGAAGGCGAGCCCGAAGGAGATGCTCCCGGTCGTCGACAAGCCGCTCATCCAGTACGCGGCGGAGGAAGCCCTGGCAGCGGGCGCGCGCCTGCTCGTTTTCATCACCGGCAGCTCGAAGCGCGCGATCGAGGACCACTTCGATTCCGACGCGGAGCTCGAGGCGGCCCTCGCGGAACAGGGCAAGAAGGAACTGGTGACGCTGCTCAAGGGCATCCTGCCGGCCGACGCGACCTGCATCTACATTCGCCAGCCGGCTCCGCTCGGCCTCGGGCACGCCGTGCTTTGCGCCCAGGCAGTGGTCGGCAACGAGCCGTTCTTCGTGCACCTGGCCGACGACCTGATCGACGCGCAGGTGCCGGTGTTTGCGCAGATGCGCGACCGCTACCTCGAGTCGGGTGGCAGCATCATCGGCGTGCAGCAGGTGCCGCGCAGCATGACCGGGAGCTACGGGATCGTGGCAACCGAGGACCCGGACGCCGACTTCTCGCGCATACGGCGCATGGTCGAGAAGCCGAAGCCGGCCGAAGCGCCGTCCGACCTCGGAGTCGTCGGCCGCTACCTCCTGTCCGGCTCGATCTTTGCCCGCCTGCAGAATGTCGGGCGCGGGGCGGGCGGCGAGATCCAGCTGACCGACGGCATCGCGGCGCTGCTCGACGATGAGCCGGTGTACGCGTTCCGGTTTGCGGGCAAGCGCTTCGACTGCGGCAGCAAGCTCGGGTATCTCGAAGCGACGGTGGAATACGGGCTGAAGCACCCGGAGCTGGGCGAGCCGTTCGCGCGCTACCTCGACGGCATCGTCGCCGGGCGCAAGGCGCCCCGCCAGCCGTAGTCAGTACACGGCGTAGTAAGGCCCTGCGAGCAGGGGCACGGGCGGCTGCTGGACCGGATCCGTGACCGAATGATCCCAGCGGCGCGTGTAGACCTGAAGCCGCACCTGGTCCGCATCTTCCCCGCGCAGGCCTTCCAGCCGCACGCCGGCCACCGCGCGCGCCGTCACGCGCCATTCGACGGAGGCCGCGAGCCGCAAGGCGACGCCATCGCGCGATTCGCCCGGATAGCGCAGGTTGCCGGTGGCCGCCTGCAGATCGGCATCCTCCGGAAAATAGTCACTGGGTTCCTCGCGGATTTCCTGCCAGGACACGGCACCTTCAATGCGGAAGCTGCGGTCGGCGCGGCGCCCCTCGAATTCGAACACCGGCCCCACCGACAGGAATTTCTCCGGGCTGAAGTAACCGCCGTGCCCGATGGTGAAATGGGACCGGTTGGCGGAGTAGCCGAGCGCCTCCACGCTGCCCCCGATGCGTGCGACCCAACCCTCGCCGGACGTGGCCCGATGCAGGAAGCCCGCGTCGGCACGCCATTCCGTATTGCTGTCGACGCGGTGGCCGTCGATGTCCGCCGCCGAGATTGCGCCGTATATCAACGACGTATCGTCGCCCACGCTCCCGCCGAAGTAGGCCCGGTCGCTCACGACGCCACCCCACGTGCGCCCGCTCACCGGATCGATCGTGCCGGCGTAGGAGAGTAGCGAGTCCTCGACCGACGTCCGGTCGATGCCGAAGCTCAGGCTTCCGGTCGAGGAGTCGAAGCGAAACCGCAAGCCGCCCACTACGTTGTCGACCGTGAACGAGGTCGGCGTGGTGCCCAGCTCGACCAGCAGCCCGTTGCGCGGCGCCCATTGCGCGATTCCACCGATGCCCTTGTCCGATTGCGAATCGCTGATCGCAGGCAGCGCCACCGACGTGCCGAACGGTTCGCCGGAAGGCACGCGATCGGATTCCGGGTACGCCGTTTCCGCGAGCAGCCGCAACCGGCCCCAGCGCGGGTCCCCTCCCGACCAGGCGATGCGGACCGCGGGCAGGTCGAGCCGATCATGGTCGGTCTGGCCGTTCCGCCAGCTGCCATCCAGGGAGGCCTCGAAGTGCGGCTTCCATTCACGCTCGATGGCCTGCAGGCCAGCATCGGCCGCGAGTCGCTCCGGTGCCAGCCTGCGGGCTACATCGTACGCATCGTACGGGCGGTTCAGCGCCAGCAGCGTGTCGGCGAGTTCGCTGGCGGCACCCGGGGCCCCGGGATCGATGGCGACGAGGTCGCGAAGGGCGCGTTCGCGTGCCGGCATGTCACCGCGAAGCTTCGCCAGGTCGGCCCGCGCCTGCAGCGTCGACGGGTGGTTCGGCCGCAGCTCATCGAGAGCGGAATAAGCGCGGCCCGCGGCGTTGGCGTCGCGCAGGTTGCGCGCGGTCTGGAAATCGTGCAGGACGACGTCGTACCTCGCATCGCGCTCGAGTTCCGCCAGCGACGGATCCTGCCGCACCGTCGTGCGCGCGGCGTCGAAGTGCTCGAGCGCCAGCCGCGCATTGCCGCGCCGGACCGCCAGGATCGCGAGCCCCGCCTGCGCCTGCGCGTAACTGGGGGCGGAGGGCGGCACTTCGCCGAAATGAAGCGCCGCGAGCGGCTCGATGCCGAGGTCAAGGCACAGGTAGCCGAGCGCCGTGTCAAAGCGCGCGCGCTCTTCGTCGGGAAGCGGCTTCAGGACCTCGTCGCTCTCGATGCCGGGCATGGCGCTGCGCGCGGCGTCGGGATCGACCGCGGCCAACGCGCGGATCCAGGCATAGCGCACCCAGGGGTCCGCGGGCGCCTGCTGCCGGGCGCGCTCCGCGGCATCCAGCGCGCCGGGATAGTCGCCCTGGCCGTAAAGGGCTTCGGAACGCGCACGCCAGCCGGCTGCGTCCTCCGGCGCGGGCGCCGAAGCTGCGAGCGCGAGTGTCGCGATCAACGCGACGGTCAAACCCATCCGGCAATCCCCTTGGACATGCTGTAGCGACGGCCGTCGTCCATGATATCCGCTTTCGGTGCCACCCTCACCTGCGTTCCCTGACCACGGGTTTAGCTTTATTGATTGATCCGGCTCGGGAAAATCCCTAGCTTCCGGGCGTGCCCACACCACTCATCTACGCCATCGTCGTGCTCATCTGGGGCACGACCTGGTACACGATCAAGTTCCAGCTCGGCATCGTCGCGCCGGAAGTTTCGCTCGTCTACCGCTTCGGGCTAGCCGCGGTGTGCGTATTCGTCTACGCGCGCGCTACCGGAAGCCCGCTCAGGCTGTCGCTCCGGGACCACCGGATGGTCGCGATCCAGGGCGCGACGCTGTTCTGCCTGAACTACTGGATGACCTACCTGTCGACCCAGTACCTGACGAGCGGCCTCGTGGCCGTGCTGTTCACCTCGATCATCTTCTTCAACCTGGTCAACGGCCGCATCATATTCGGCACGCCCGTCGAGCGGCGCGTGCTCCTCGCGGCCGGCGCCGGGATGCTCGGCGTCGCCTTGCTGTTCCTGCCGGAGCTGCAGGCCGCGCTGCACGACCGGACCATCGCGCACGGCGCGGCGCTCGCGCTCGTCGCGACGTACGTTGCTTCGCTCGGCAACATGGCGGCGTCGCGCAATACGCGCGAGCACCTTCCCGTCGTCACCGTCAACGCCTACGGGCTCGCCTATGGCACGCTCGGGCTCGCCGTGATTGCCGTGCTTCGCGGCACGCCCGTCACGTTCGACCCGCGCTGGCCGTATGTCCTGTCGCTTCTCTACCTGTCGCTCGCGGGCACCGCCCTCGCATTCGGGCTCTACCTCGCGCTCATCAAGCGGATCGGCGCGTCGCGCGCCGCCTATTCGAGCGTGCTGTTCCCGGTCGTCGCGCTCGTGGTGTCGACGCTGTTCGAGAGCTACGCCTGGAGCGTCGCTGCAATCGTGGGCCTCGCCGTGCTGGTTGCGGGCAACGCGCTCGCGCTCGGCGGAGCAGGGCGCGCCGCGCGCTAGGCTCGCGCGGCCCTCAGCAGGAGGCGCAGGAAAGGTGGCTCCCCGAGTTGGACTCGAACCAACGACCCACGGATTAACAGTCCGTTGCTCTACCGACTGAGCTATCGGGGAAGCGGATTTTCAGGGCGCGGGATTGTCGGCCAAGGCCGCCCGCAAGTCAACAAAATCGCTGCATTTTCCGGCTGTTATTGCGATGTTCAGGCACGCTTGCGCGCCCGGGCCCCGGTGAGGGCGCGTTGCATGCGGCCAAGCGCGTCCCGCAGCGTCTCGGCCGCGGCCGCGAACGAGAGCCGGATATAGCCCGGCGCCCCGAAAGCTGATCCCGGCACGACCGCGACGCCGGCCTCGTTGATCAGGAATTCGGCGAAGGCGTTGTCGTCCGGGCTGCCGATGTCGCGCATCGCCTGCTCGACGTGCGCGAACGCATAGAACGTCCCCCAGCCGGGAATGCAGCGCACGCCGGGGAGGGCATTGAGCCCCTCGACGACCATGTCGTGGCGGGCCTTGAAGGCGCGATTCATCTCCGCCACGCAGTCCTGCGGCGCGTTGAGCGCGACGGTCGCCGCCTTCTGCGAGATCGACGAGGCGTTCGATGTGCTCTGGCCCTGGATGGTCGCCATCGCGGCGACCACCTCGACCGGGCCCCCGCAGTAGCCGATTCGCCAGCCCGTCATCGCATAGCTCTTCGAGCAGCCATTGATCGTCACGGTCCGGTCGTAGAGCCGCGGGTTCGCGGTGACGAAGCTCGTGAAAGGCTCCGGACCCCACCAGATGTGCTCGTACATGTCATCGGTGCCGATGACGACCTGCGGGTGCCGCTCGAGCACCGCCCCGAAGGCCTGCAGCTCCGACTTCGAATAGGCGGCGCCGGTCGGGTTGCTCGGGCTGTTCAGCAGGAAAAGGCGCGTGCGCGGCGTGATCGCCGCCTCGAGCTCGGCGGCCGTGATCTTGAATCCGCGCTCGATGCCCGCAAACACGGGTACCGGCGTGCCGTCGGCCACCAGCACCATGTCGGCGTAGGACACCCAGTAGGGCGCCGGGATGATCGCCTCGTCGCCGGCGTCCAGCAGCGCGCAGCACAGGTTGAAGACGGTCTGCTTGGCGCCGCTCGAGACCAGGACCTGAGGGCGGGCGTACTCGAGCCCGTTGTCGCGGCGGAACTTCGCGATGATCGCGTCCTTGAGCTCGTTCGTGCCTTCGACCGCGGTGTAACGCGTGTGGCCGCCCCGGATCGCGGCAATGCCCGCGTCCTGGATATGCACCGGCGTGTCGAAGTCGGGCTCGCCGGCACCGAGGCCGATGATGTCCTTGCCTTCCGCCTTGAGGCGCGCGGCGCGCGCCGTCACGGCGAGCGTGGGCGATGGCTTGATGCGCTGGACGCGCTGGGCGAGACGGATGGTCACGGGGAGTACCGGTTGGCCTTGAATGCGGTAACTTACGGGAAGGCTTTTTGCGTTGCAATTCGGGGCGTGCGTGAGCGATACCAGACCATTCGAACTCAAGGCGGATTACGCCCCGGCGGGCGACCAGCCCGCGGCCATTGCCGCGCTCATCGACGGCATCGGGTCGGGCCTCGCGCACCAGACGCTGCTCGGCGTCACCGGTTCCGGCAAGACGTTCTCGATCGCCAACGTCATCCAGAGCGTGCAGCGCCCGACGCTGGTGCTCGCTCACAATAAGACGCTGGCGGCGCAGCTCTACGGCGAGTTCCGCGAGTTCTTCCCGCACAACTCCGTGGAGTACTTCGTCTCGTACTACGACTACTACCAGCCGGAGGCCTATGTCCCGGCGTCGGACACGTACATCGAGAAGGACGCTTCCATCAACGAGCACATCGAGCAGATGCGGCTCTCGGCGACCAAGGCGCTGCTCGAGCGGCCGGATTCGATCATCGTGGCGACCGTGTCCGCGATCTACGGCCTCGGCGACCCGGAGTCATACCTGAAGATGGTGCTCCACCTCGTGCGCGGCGACCGCATGGACCAGCGCCAGCTGCTGCGGCGGCTGGCCGACATGCAGTACACGCGCAACGAGCTCGACCTGCGGCAGGGCACTTTCCGGGTGCGCGGCGATGTCGTCGACATCTTTCCGGCGGAGTCGGAGCGCGACGCCGTGCGGGTGCAGTTCTTCGACGAGGAGATCGAGTCGCTAGCCTTCTTCGACCCGCTGACCGGCGAGGTCCTGCGCAAGGTCCCGCGGCTCACCGTGTTCCCGTCCACGCACTACGTGACGCCGCGCGAGCGGCTGCTCAAGGCGGTAGACGAGATCAAGGTCGAGCTCCGCGAGCGGCTTGCCGAGCTGCGAGCGGCGAACAAGCTCGTGGAAGCCCAGCGGCTCGAGCAGCGCACGCTGTTCGACCTCGAGATGATCGCGGAGCTCGGCTATTGCGCGGGCATCGAGAACTACTCGCGCTACCTGTCAGGCCGCGCGCCGGGAGAGCCGCCACCTTGCCTGTTCGACTACCTGCCGCGGAATTCGCTCCTCGTGGTGGACGAGAGCCACGTGACGGTTCCACAGCTGCAGGCCATGTACCGGGGCGACCGCTCGCGCAAGGAAACCCTGGTGGAATACGGGTTCCGCCTCCCGTCGGCCCTCGACAACCGGCCGCTGCGGTTCGACGAGTTCGAGCGGATGCAGCCGCAGACGATCTACGTCTCGGCGACACCCGGGGACCGGGAGCTCGCGAAATCCGGCCAGGTCGTGGAGCAGGTCGTGCGCCCGACGGGCCTCGTGGATCCCACGGTCGAAGTGCGGCCGGTCGCGACACAGGTGGACGACCTCCTGTCCGAAGTCCGACTGCGCGCGGAGCGCGGCGAACGCGTGCTGGTGACGACGTTGACGAAGCGCATGGCCGAGGACCTGACCCAGTACCTGTACGAGCACGGCGTTCGTGTCCGCTACCTGCACTCCGACATCGAGACGGTCGAGCGGGTCGAGATCATCCGCGACCTGCGGCTCGCGAAGTTCGACGTGCTGGTCGGCATCAACCTGCTGCGCGAGGGACTCGACCTCCCGGAGGTGTCGCTGGTCGCGGTACTGGACGCCGACAAGGAAGGTTTCCTGCGGTCAGAGGGTTCCCTGATCCAGACTGTCGGGCGTGCCGCGCGCAACGAGAAAGGCATGGCGATTCTCTACGCGGACCGCGTCACCGGCTCCATGGAGCGCGCGCTCGCCGAGATGAACCGTCGCCGCGAGAGGCAGCTGGCATGGAACGCCGAGCACGGCATCGTCCCGAAGTCCATCCGCAAGGCGGTGAAAGACATCATGGAGGGCGCCCGCGCGGTGGCGCCGGGCGAGGCGGGCCGCCGCAAGGCCGTGCGGCTTTCGCCCGATCAGGCGATGCAGCAGATCCGCAAGCTCGAGGCCGAGATGTACCGCCTCGCGCGCAACCTCGAGTTCGAGAAGGCGGCGCTCCTGCGCGACGAGATCACGGCAATCCGCGGCAGCGTGATGGGGGCCGACGCGGACCGATTGGCAGGTTGAACCCTACTGCACCGCGATCTCCCGCGACTCGGACCTCGCCTCCGCGCGTTTCGGGATTCGCACGGTCACGACTCCGTTCTTGCAGTCCGCGGTGATCTTTTCCGCTTCCGCATCCTCCGGCAGCGCAAATCGCCTGCTGCAGAGTCCGTATCTGCGCTCGACGCGATGCGTGCGCCCCGCTTGCGACTCGCTCTCGTCGTTGCGTTCGCCCTGCAGCGTCAGCACATCGCCCTCGACGCGGACCTTGACGTCTTCCCGGCGAATACCGGGCATTTCGGCGATGACCGTATATTCGGAGTCGGTTTCGCGGATGTCGACGACCGGCATCCATCTCTGCCGGGACCCCGACCCGTGCGCATCGCTCGCGCGGTCGCGTCGCTCGCTTGGCTGGAAGAACGAGCGGAAGAATTCATCCGTATCCCTGAAAGGTTCCCATCGCACCAAGTCCTGCATGATCTGATCCTCGTCGCACTGGAAGGGGGCGGGCAGCCCCGGGGGAAGAACAGCTACTAGCACTGCCGGCGACCCGCTTCCATCGGAGCGGTTACCATCCGCTCTGTCAGAATCAGTGAACACACGTGGAGACTTGAATGGCGAGGAGCCTACCGACCGCCCTGGTGCTGGCGATGATCCTCCTGGCAATGAGCGGGCGGGTTGCCGCCGCAGCCACCCAGCCAGTGCTGGTCCTCCAGTCCGACTTCGGGCTGCTCGATGGCGCCGTCGCTTCCATGAAGGGCGTCGCGGTCGGCGTGTCGCCGGACATCCACATCTACGACCTCACGCATCACATCGAGCCGTTCAACATCTGGCAGGGGGCATTGCGCCTCGCCCAGACCGCCGAATACTGGCCGGCCGGCACCGTCTTCGTCTCGGTCGTGGACCCGGGCGTCGGCACGGACCGCAAGTCGATCGTCCTGCGCACGAAATCCGGCCATTACTTCGTGACGCCCGACAACGGCACGCTGACATTCGTCGCGCCGCGACTCGGCATCGACGCGGTGCGCGAGATCGACGAGGCCGTCAACCGCCGGAAGGACTCCGAGAAGTCCTTCACCTTCCACGGCCGCGACGTCTATGCCTACACGGCCGCGCGACTGGCTGCCGGCGTGATCACGTTCGAGCAGGTGGGACGGGAGCTTCCGCCGGCGGTCATCACGATTCCGCACGAGGCGGCCCGATTCGAGGACGGCGTCGTCCACGGCAACATCCAGACCGACGACGGAAACTACGGGAACATCTGGACCAACGTCGATCGCGCGACATTCGGACGGCTCGGCGTGTCGCGGGGCGACGTCGTCCGGATAAAGATTCTGAAGGACGGTGAAGAAGTTCTTAACCTGTCCGTCCCGTTCGTCGCCACGTTCGGCGCGGTCGCGGTGGGCAAGCCTTTGCTTTACCTGAACAGTCTCGACAGCGTGTCGCTCGCGATCAACCAGAAGAATTTCGCAAAGGAATACGGCGTCGGTTCAGGCCCGGCCTGGAGCATCCAAATTCGTCGTTGACCGCCCGTTTTCGGTCCCACTAGACTCGATCCAGGTTCGTTCCAACCGGGGGTCGGCGTCATGGTGAAGGGATTGCGTGCGGCCATTCGTGCCGCCTTGGGTGCGGGTGCGTCGGGCGCAGCGCTGCTGTCTGCGGTGCCGGCGCTCGCGCAGGAAGCGCAGCCGGCGCTCGAGGAAGTGGTGGTCGTCGGCACCCGTACGGCCGGCCGAAGCCTCGACGAGAGCCTGGCACCGGTCGACCTCGTGACACCCGAGGCCATCCGCCAGTCTTCCGCGATTCCGGGCGAAGTCGGGGCCGCCATCCAGTCGCTGGTGCCGTCCTTCAACCTGCCGCGCCAGTCCAACTCCAACTTCGCCGACGTCGTGCGCCCGGCTCAGCTGCGTAACCTGAGCCCGGACCAGGTGCTGGTGCTCGTGAACGGCAAGCGCCGGCACACGACCTCGACGCTGACTACGGAATCGAAGCTCGGCAAGGGCACTAGCCCGGTCGACTTCAACAGCATCCCGGTCGGTGCGATCAAGCGCATCGAGGTGCTGCGCGACGGGGCCGGCGCCCAATACGGCTCGGACGCGATCGCTGGCGTCATCAATGTCGTGCTGAAGGACGCGGACCAGGGCGGCGAGGCGACTGCGACCTGGGGCCAGAACCGCACCGATTTCGAGCCGACGGGCCGCAGCGTGAATGACGGCGACACGCTGTACGCGTCGGTGAATTCCGGCTTCGGCGTGGGCGGGGGCTTCCTGAACCTCACGGCCGAGTACCGCGACCGCGACCCGACGCTTCGCTCCGGCCCTGACCAGATCCCGTTCTTCGAGAACCAGACGCCGCCGAACCTCGCGCTCGCCGGGACGCAGACGCACAAGGCCGGCGACGGGCAGATGGAGGACATCTCCTTCATGTACAACGCGTCCGTCCCGGTCGGCGACACGCTCGAGCTGTACTCCTTCGGCAGCTATTCCGACCGCAACGGCGAGGGCGCGAACTTCTTCCGCTATCCGGACTCGTTCGCGAACGTGCCGACCATCTTCCCGGATGGCTACATCCCGGTCCTCGAAGCCGACAACGTGGACCTGTCGTTCGCGGCCGGACTGCGCGGGACGCTGGCCTCCGACTGGGACTGGGACCTGTCCGCGGTCTACGGCTCGAACGACTTCGACCACGACGTCACGAACTCGCTCAACGTCTCGCTCGGCGAGGCGAGCCCGACCAGCTTCAACGTCGGCGAATACAAGTACGCCCAGACTTCGGTGCGCTTCGACATGACCCGCGCATTCGACGTCGGCGGGTTTGCGAATCCCCTCAACCTCGCGTGGGGTCTCGAGTACCGCAACGAGTCGTACGAGACGGAGCCCGGCGACCCGGAATCGTATGAGGCGGGCCCGGTGATTGGCGCGCCGATCGGCACCCAGGCGGGCTCCGGCCTGAAGCCGGAGGAGACCGTCGACGTCGACCGCGATGCAGCGGGCGTCTACGTCGATGTCGAGACGAACCTGACCGACCGCTTCCAGGCCGGTGTCGCGGCCCGTTTCGAGGACTACAGCGATTTCGGCAATTCGGTGGACGGCAAGGTTTCGGGACGCTACGAGCTGACTGGCGCCCTCGCGGTGCGCGGCACGGTGGGAACCGGATTCCGGGCCCCGTCGCTCACCCAGGCGTTCTTCCGCGGCTCGACGACGAGCTTCGGCGAGGGGGGCCAGCTCGAGAACGTGCTGAACCTGCCGACCGAGGATCCTATCGCCGTGCTGCTGGGCGCGCAGGACCTCGATGCCGAGGAATCCGTCAGCTACAACCTCGGCTTCGTCTTCACGCCCGACAACGGCTTCCGGCTCACGGTCGATTTCTACCGCGTGGACATCGACGACCGCATCACGCTCTCCGAGCGCATCGGCGGACCCGAGGTCACGGACTACATCGAGGACCAGCTCGGCATCCCCGGAGTGCTCGGCGTGCGCTTCTTCACGAACGCGATCGACACGCAGACCGAAGGCTTCGACGTGGTCGCGGACTATGCCTTCGACGTCGGCCCGGGCAGCCTCACGCTGTCCGCCGCGTACAACAACAGCGACACCGAGGTGACCGAGGTCGACCCGAACCCGCCCGAGCTCGATGCACTCGGCGTCGACAACGTGCTGTTCGGCGTCGAGGAGCGCAACACGATCGAGACCGCCTCGCCGGACGACAAGGTCATCCTGAGCGCGCACTGGCAGACGGAGCGCTGGTCCGTCCTCGCGCGCGGCACTCGCTGGGGCGAGGCGACCCGCGTGTTCAACTTCGGCGGCGGCTTCGAGCCGGAGCAGACCTACGGCGCGGAATGGGGCGTCGACCTCGACGTCGAGTTCGCGGTGACCGAGAAGCTGAGCGTCGCCGTCGGCGGAAACAACGTGCTGGACGAGTACCCGGACCTGTCGAGCGCCGACATCAACTACTTCGGAAACCTGCCTTACGACGTGCTTTCGCCGATCACGTTCAACGGCGCGTTCTACTACCTGAGGACGACCTACACGTTCTGAAGGCCGGCGGCGCGGCCGGGTGGACCGGACGGGGCGGAATCCTCTAACATTCCGCCTCCTTTCGGGCGCGTAGCTCAGCGGTAGAGCACTACCTTGACATGGTAGGGGTCACAGGTTCGATCCCTGTCGCGCCCACCATGACCGATCAGCGAGGTCATTCGCCGTCAGCTCGGAGAACCGGGCACGTCGGGGTCACCGGCGGCTATCTGCGCGATCGCCTCGATCAACTTCGCCGTGCCTTCCTCGGTTCTTCCGTCCAGGCAGATCTTCTCGCCCTCGTCGCGAGCGGCCGTGGCCGCCCTCACGGACTCAGCGGATGCGACGGAGACACCCTGGTCATACTGCGCCAGCAGCGACGCACAATCTTTGCTGGCGTTGGCCACATCCGGGGAACACGCCGTCATGGATATCGCAACCATGGCGCTCGCAATCGGGATGTGACGAGCTGTCACGACTAGATGCCCGCCTGCCGAAAATGGCTGCCGGGATTACGGTCCCAGTGAGCCGGTCGAACGCCGGCAATTGCCATTGCAGAGTCGCGACCAGAATCGGGACCAGTCGTCGAGCGCACTGAAGGTGGCGACCGAAACCAGTGGGCGACGGCAATGAAGGCAGGAGGTTCTTCTAACTTTGGCCTTTCGGCGAGCCATCGGCTGCACCCCTTTGGGACAGGAATGTCTCCGAGCGACGCTCGCCTTCCAAGTCAGGATTCCCCGTGGCCCGGTGTAGGTGCTTCCCTGCTGATTCGGACTCGCATGACCGGGATCGGTGGGTACTGGGCCTTATTCGCCCCGGTCGATCGCGAGCAGCGTGCGCAACAGCACATTTGCCCCGTTCGCAATGTCTTGCGGAGCCGTGTACTCGCGCGGCGCGTGGCTGATGCCGCCCTCGCTGGGCACGAAGATCATCGCTATCGGCGCCAGGTGGGCGATGTCCTGCGCGTCGTGGCCGGCGCCGCTCGGCATGCGGCGGTGGGAAAGGCCGAGCGAGGCCGCGGCATCCTCGACGTGCCTGCGTAAGCGCTCGTCGGTCGGCGCCGGCACGAGGGACAGGTCGACTTCGTCGAACGCGATTCGCGTGCCACGCGCCGTCGCGATGCGCTTCGCTTCGGCCTCGATGCTGCCGAAGACGGCCTCCATCTTGGCGGCCTCGAGGTCCCGAATCTCGAGGCTCATACGGACGCGCCCGGGAATGACATTCGGCGCGCCGG
>DATEEF010000178.1:0-13924 GCA_035281265.1 Steroidobacteraceae bacterium | reverse complement strand
GACGAGGACCTTGCCGACGAGCGGGCGGGCGTTCGCGAGCTCGCGCGCGGCGACGGCGCGCCGGCCCGGCAGCTGCACGCGCGTGAGCGCGATCGCGCCATCGCCCGCAATCACCACGATGCCATCGGCGCCCGCCGACGCGATGGTGCCGGGCACGGGCCCGGGCGGCGCGGTGACGGCCTCGGCTTCATGGATGCGCAGCTGCATGCCATCGAGCGTCGTCTCGGCGACGGGCCGCGGGTTCAGCGCGCGCACGCGCCGCAGGAGCGATGCGACATCCTCGCGCCAGTCGAGGCGCGCCTCCGCCTTGGTCAGCTTCTGCGCATAGGTCGCCCCTGCCGTGTCCTGCGCGGCAAAGGCCGCACGACCCTCCGCCAGCGCGTCCAGCGCCTCGACGATCAGCTCGCCTCCCATCGCGGCGAGCCGCGCTTCGAGTTCGCCCGCGGTCTCGCGCGCGCCGATCGGCGTCGCACGCGCGAGCATCACGGGTCCCGTGTCGAGCCCCGCATCCATGCGCATGATGCACACGCCCGTCTCCCCGTCGCCCGCGAGGATGGCGCGCGCGACCGGCGCGGCGCCGCGCCAGCGCGGCAGCAGCGAGGCGTGGACATTGAGGCAGCCGAGGCGCGGCAGCGCGAGCACCTCGGGCGGCAACAGCAACCCGTAGGCGACCACCACCATGACGTCCGGGGCGAGCGCGGCGATCCCGCGGGCTGCGTCGCCATCCTTCAGCGACCCGGGCTGAGCGACCGGCAGCCCGAGCTCCAGCGCGCGTTCCTTCACCGGGCTCGGGGCGACGTGGCGCCCTCGCCCGCTCGGCCGGTCGGGCTGCGTGAGGACGGCGCGGATGCGGTGGCGCGACGCGGCGATCGCGTCGAGGGAGGGCAGGGCGAATTCCGGAGTACCGGCGAAGACGACCGCCAGGCCCGCGTCCATGGCGGGTTCGACTGGAAGCTCCGGTTTCAATTCCGCGAGGAGCGCGTTACGCGCGCGCTCCGGTGGGGCAAGGCGCGAGCCACGCGCGTAACCCTTCGGGACCGGGCAGTTGTGAAACGAAGGGGACGGTGACCATTAACGACGTTCATGCCACTCAGAAACATAGCAGCCCCGTTCAAGGTGACCGTCCCCTTTGTCTTCAACGCACGCGGTCGCCCCCTTGCGGAACTGAAACCGGAGCTTCCTAGATAGCCGGCGCGCGCGAAGGTTCGGATGCGCGGCCTTCCGCGCGCAGCTTCCTCTCCTTCTCGAGTTTCTTGCGCACGCGCTGGCGCTTCATCTCGGAGAGATAGTCGACGAACAGCTTGCCGTCGAGGTGGTCGATCTCGTGCTGCACGCAGATTGCGAGCAGCCCGCCGAGGTCCTCCTCGAAGGACTTGCCGTCGCGGTCGAGGGCGCGCACCCGCACGCGTGCCGCGCGCTCGACTTCGTCGTAATAGCCCGGCACCGACAGGCAGCCTTCCTGGGACACCTCCGTGCCGTCGCGCGACAGGATCTCGGGGTTGATGAACGCGCGAGGCTCGGTGCGCCCCTCCGAGACGTCCGTGACCAGCACGCGCTTGTGGACGTTGACCTGTGTCGCGGCCAGGCCGATGCCATTGGCGGCGTACATGGTCTCCACCATGTCGTCGATCAGTTCACGCAATGACCCGTCCACCGCGGCCACGGGGGAGGCCCGGGTGCGCAGGCGGGGGTCTGGAAACTCCAGGATTGTGAGGCGCGTCATGTGGGCAGGGTCCGGGGCGCGTGTATCTGACTCTGGATTGCTGCTAAAGTTCGTCGAAGCATGGACTTACGTGGGAAACCGGATGCCGGGAATTATACGATTCTACGGCTGCACCGGCAGTAAGGGAGCACCGCGCATGGCACCGACGCCGAATACCCGTTCCCGTCACCCCCTGTTCGCGCTGGCGGCCGCCGTCGCGATCGCATGTATGCTCTCCCTGGCCCTTCCCACAGGGCTCGCCTCGGGACAGGAAGGGGGCATCGACCGCAGCGTGATCCCGGTGGCGCCCGATGCCCCGGATCGCTACGTCGTGCAGAAGGGCGACACGCTCTGGGACATCTCGGCGAAGTTCCTCACCGATCCCTGGTATTGGCCCGAAATCTGGCACATCAACCCGCAGGTCGCGAACCCCCACCTCATCTACCCGGGGGACGAGCTCGCGCTCATCTGGGTCGACGGACGTCCGCAGGTGACGATCGCGCGCGGCGGCCCCGTCCGCCTCTCGCCGCGGGTGCGCGAGCATCCGGTCACCGAGGCGATCCACGCGATCCCGTACGAGCGCATCGCGAAGTTCATGCAGCGTCCGGCCGTGCTCACCAGGGACCAGGTCGAGGGCGCGCCCTACGTTGCCCACGCGCGCGACGATCGCCTGATCTCGTCCGTCGGCAACGACATCTACGCGCGCCGCCTCGAGGATGGCGCGGTGGGCAACCGCTACAATATCTATCACGTCGGCGACGAGCTGCGTGACCCGGACGACGGCGATGTGCTCGGCTACCAGGGCCTGTTCACGGGCGAGGCCGACCTGAACCGCGCCGGCGACCCGGCGACACTGCGCGTCCGCGACTCGGCGCGCGAGACGCTCGAGGGCGACATCCTGCTGCCGTCCGAAGCGGAGAAGAAGGCGGCCTTCATCCCGCGCATCCCGGGCTCGCAGGTGGACGGCACGATCATGTCCGTCATCGACGACCGCACCGTCGTCGCGGATTACGACGTGGTCATCATCAACCGCGGCAGCAAGCACGGCCTCGAGCCGGGCCACGTGCTCGAGGTCTGGGAAGCCGGCGAGGAGGTCCGCGACGTGACACCGAACCGCGCGAGCGCCACCGTCCAGCTGCCCGACGAGCGCAACGGCCTCGCGATGATCTTCAAGGCCTACGATCGCATGAGCTACGGGCTCATGTGGCAGTCGGACCGGGAAGTCCACGTCGGGGACGCGGTCCGCTCGCCCTGACCGCCCGCCGAACGCTTCACGCGCAAACGCCGGCCTCGCGCCGGCGTTTTCGTCTGCGGCCGTCGTGCGGGGCACTCGCTTGCGCGCCGCGGGAACCGGCCGGGGGTCCCGCGCTCGCGCCGGAACTTGATGCGCTCGCTCGGGACCCGGCCGTCCCCCGCCGGCGCGCCATGGGAGCTCCCCGCGACCGCCACGAACACGAACGGCGCGCGTTCGCCGGCGGGACCCCGAGGCGAGCGCGTTTTTTCCGGCCGCGCGAGCGGAGGTGGTCCCGCCGGCGAGCGAGCGCTGGCCACATTCATGGCTATCGTGCAGGAAGACCTTTAATAGTGTCGTCCGGGGCAGATTTGCGTCCCGTGAAGACCGCTCCGGGATCCGAAAATCAGCGGGATGAGCGATGGAAACCGCCGCGATGAGCGGGTGGCCTGGCTCGAGCGCCTGCGCGGCCCGGAGCCGCCGGATCCGGCCGGCATCGCCCGCGACCTCGCCTGGCTGGACGCGCCCGGCCGCTGCCTGCTGACCGCCCGCGATCCACGCTACCCCGCCCAGCTCGCCGCCGTGCCCGGCATGCCGCCCGCCCTCTTCGTCCAGGGCGACCCCGACGTCCTGTCGCGGCCCCAGGTCGCGATCGTCGGCAGCCGCGCGGCCAGCTCTGCCGGCTGCGAGAACGCGTTCGACTTCGCGGCGCGCCTCGCGGCGCACGGCTTCGCGATCACGAGCGGGCTTGCGGCGGGCATCGACGCCGCCGCGCACCGCGGCGCGCTCGCCGCCGGCGGCGTGACCATCGCGGTCTGCGGCACGGGCCTCGACCGCGTGTACCCGCCGGACCACGAGCGGCTCGCGGCGGAGATCGCGGCATCGGGCGCGCTGGTCAGCGAATTTCCGGCGGGCACGCCGCCCCTCCCCCACAACTTTCCGCGCCGCAACCGGCTGATGTCCGGGCTCGCGCGCGGCGTGCTCGTCGTCGAGGCCGCGGCGCGCTCGGGCTCGCTCATCACCGCGCGGCTCGCCGGCGAACAGGGCCGCGACGTCATGGCCGTTCCAGGCTCCATACATAATCCCCTCGCGCGCGGCTGCCACCGCCTGATCAAGGACGGCGCCGCGCTCGTCGAGAACGTGGACGACGTGCTCGCTGCGCTCGGCGTCTCGAGGCTCGAAAGCGCGGGAAAAGACGCATCCGGCGCGGGCGATCGCGCAGAAATTCCGCAAGGCTCGTTGGACAGCGACGCGGAAATGCTGTTGAATGCGCTCGGCTTCGAGCCGACGGATCTCGACCGGCTGGTCGAAAGGACCGGGATGTCCACGCGGTCCGTGCTCTCGAAGCTGCAGTTGCTCGAGCTCGAAGGCAGGGTCGAAACCCTGGCCGGCGGGCGGTACAGCCGGACAACAGCGAGGCAGGCCCGATGAAGGACAGCGTGCTCGACATCCTGATCCACCTGTTCGAGAACTTTCTGGATGCCGAGGACGATTCCACGCCGGACCGCGAGGCGCTGAAGGCCGAGCTGGAGCAGGCGGGCTACCCCGAAACGGAAATCGAGCGCGCGCTCCTCTGGCTCGAGAGCCTCGCCACGGACCCGGACCGCGCACTCGGCGAAGGCACGGCCCGCGCCGTTCGCGTCTTCAGCGGCTCGGAGCAGGTCCGCCTCGACACGGACGTGCGCGGCTACCTGCTGCACCTCGAGAACCTCGGCATCCTCTCCGCGCTCCAGCGCGAGGTGGTGATCGACCGGCTGCTGGCGCTCGAGGCCGACGACATCGACATCGAGCAGCTCAAGTGGGTCGTGCTGATGGTCCTTTTCAGCCAGCCGGGACAGGAAAACGCCTACCAGCGGATGGAAGACCTGGTCTTCGACGAGCGCCGGGATGCCATGCACTGAGGCCGTCCGCCGGCCCCCGCCAGAGAGCCGCGGCCGGGTCCGCGGCTTTGGCGTCTCTGGGACCGTGCAATGAAACCGCAACCATGAGCGCAAATCTCGTCATCGTGGAGTCGCCCGCCAAGGCGAAAACCATCAAGAAATACCTCGGGCCGGACTTCGAGGTCCTCGCCTCCTACGGCCACGTGCGCGACCTGGTCGAGAAGGAAGGCGCGGTCGACCCCGAGCGCGACTTCGAGATGAAGTACCAGCTGATCGACAAGAATCGCCCCAAGATCGAGGCGATCGAGCGCGCGATGAAGAAGGCCGGCGCGCTCTACCTCGCGACCGACCCGGATCGCGAGGGCGAGGCGATCTCCTGGCACCTCTCGGAGATCCTGCGCGAGCACGGCGCGCTCGACGGCAAGGACCTGCGCCGCGTGCGCTTCTACGAGATCACGAAGAACGCCGTGCGCGAGGCCGTCGAACAGGCCGAGAGCGGCGTGAACGACAACCTCGTGAACGCGTACAAGGCGCGCCGCGCGCTCGACTACCTCGTGGGATTCAATCTCTCGCCGCTCCTGTGGAAGAAGATCAAGCCGGGCCTGTCCGCGGGCCGCGTGCAGAGCGTCGCGCTCCGGCTGATCTGCGAGCGCGAGGCCGAGATCCAGAAATTCCAGCGGCAGGAGTACTGGACCGTCGAGGCCGAGGCCACGCGCGAGTCCGCGCGCTTCCCGGCGCGGCTCACCGAGTTCGCCGGCGAGAAGTTCGAGGCGGACGCGCAGAAGCTGCGCTTCACCGTCACCAACGAGGCCGATGCGCGCCGCGTCGAGCGCGCGCTGCAGGACCAGTCGAAGGGCTGGCTCACGGTCGAGAAGGTCGAGCGCCGCCCGAAGCGCCGCAACCCGCCGCCGCCATTCACGACCTCCACGCTGCAGCAGGAGGCCGCGCGCAAGCTCGGGTTCACCGCGCGCCGCACGATGCAGTCCGCGCAGCGGCTCTACGAGGCGGGCTACATCACCTACATGCGCACCGACTCGGTCAACCTCTCGGCCGAGGCCGTGCGCGAGATCCGCGAGACGATCCTGGCGCAGTTCGGCAAGCCGGCGCTTTCCGACGGCGTGAACGAGTACAAGACGAAGTCGAAGAACGCGCAGGAAGCGCACGAGGCGATCCGCCCGACCGTGGCCGCCGAGTCGCCGCAGAAGGCCGAGCACGACATCCACGACGAGGACCAGCGCAGGCTCTATGCGCTGATCTGGAAGCGCGCCGTCGCCTGCCAGATGGCGCCCGCGGTGTTCGACACCGTGGCCGTCGACCTCGTGGCCGGCGATCCCAAGGCCGCCACCGGCGCCGACCGCCACGTATTCCGCGCCACGGGACAGACGCTGCTCGAGCCCGGCTTCCTCGCGGCCTACCACGAGGACCACGACGAGGACGAGACCGACGTCGAGAGCGAGGACGAGCAGCGACTGCCGGCGCTCGAGGTCGGCGAGCGCGTCGAGCTGCAGTCGATCCGGCCTGAGCAGCATTTCACGCAGCCGCCGCCCCGCTACACCGAGGCGAGCCTCGTGAAGTCGCTCGAGAGCCACGGCATCGGCCGCCCGTCGACCTACGCCTCCATCATCGAGACGCTGCGCTACCGCAAGTACGTCGAGATGAGCGGCCGCGCGTTCATCCCGACGGACATCGGCAAGATCGTCAGCAAGTTCCTGGTCAAGTACCTCGGCGGCTACGTGGACTACGGTTTCACGGCCGCGATGGAGGACGTGCTGGACGAGATCAGCAACGGCGAGAAGGAATGGCACCTTGAGCTCGGCCGCTTCTGGAAGCCTTTCCGCGAGCGGGTCGACCACATCGGCAAGACGGTCACGCGCGAGGAAGTCGCCGAGTCGCGCGAGGTCGGCAAGGACCCGGTCAGCGGCAAGCCGATCAGCGTGCGCATGGGGCAGTACGGCCCGTTCGTGCAGCAGGGCACGCGCGACGACCCGGAGAAGCCGCGCTTCGCGAGCCTCCTCCCCGGCCAGCACATGGATGACGTGACGCTCGCGGATGCGCTGAAGCTCCTCTCGCTGCCGCGCGACCTCGGCCACATGCCGGACGGCGCGCCGGTCAGCGTCGGGCGCGGCCAGTTCGGTCCCTACGTGAAGTACGGCGCGAAGTACGCCTCCATCAAGGAGGACGACCCGTTCACGCTCGAGCTCCCGCGCGCGATCGAGATCGTCGAGGCGAAGATCCAGGCCGACCGCGAGCGGACGATCCAGGACTTCCCGGATGCCGGCATCCAGGTGCTGAAGGGCCGCTATGGTCCGTACGTGACGGACAGGAAGAAGAATGCGAAGGTGCCCAAGGACCGCGACCCCGCCTCGCTGTCGCTGGAGGAATGCCAGGCACTGCTCGCCGCGGCGCCCGAGCGCAAGGGACGCTTCGGCCGGCGCGCGAAAGCGCCGGCCGCGGCTCCCGCCGAACAGCCGTCCGCGGACGCGGCGGCCAAGCCGGCCCGCAGGCGCCGGAAGTCGGCGGCGGAAGCGGGCGCGGACGCCGCGCCGGCGAACGCCGCGAAGCCCAAGCCGGCGAACAAGAAGTCGGCGCCGAGGAAGAAGCCCGCCGCTGCCGCGAAGGACACGCCTGCCGGAGAGTGAGCCATGACCGATCGCGTCGCCGTGCGCGCCTGGCTGGCGGGACTGCAGGAAAGCCTCGTCGAGGCGATCGAGCGTGCGGACGGCGGCGCGCGATTCAGCCGCGACCGCTGGGAGCGCGCGGGCGGAGGCGGCGGCGAGTCGCGCGTCCTGAGGGATGGCGCGCTCATCGAGCAGGGCGGCGTCAATTTTTCCGAAGTCTCGGGTGCCAGCCTGCCCGCGTCGGCGACCCATGACCGCCCCGCCCTCGCGGGAGCGCCTTACTCGGCGATGGGCGTCTCGCTCGTGCTGCACCCCGGGAACCCGCACGTGCCGACGACGCACCTGAACCTGCGGTTCTTCATGGCCGAGCCCGCGGGCGGCGCGCCCGCCTGGTGGTTTGGAGGCGGCTTCGACCTGACGCCTTTCTATCCCGTGCGCGAGGACGTCCTCCACTGGCACCGCACGGCGCGTGACGCCTGCGCCGCGATGCCCGGGGCGTACGCGAAGTACAAGGCCTGGTGCGACCGCTACTTCTTCCTGCCGCACCGGAACGAGACGCGCGGCGTCGGGGGACTCTTCTTCGACGACCTCAACGAGCCCGATTTCGACAGCTGCTTCGCCTTTGCACGCGCCGTCGGCGAGGCGTTTCCCAGGGCCTGGCTGCCGATCGCCGAACGGCGCCGCGCGACGGCCTTCGGCGAGCGCGAGCGCAGGTTCCAGCTGCTGCGGCGCGGGCGCTACGTCGAGTTCAACCTCGTGCACGACCGCGGCACGCTGTTCGGGCTGCAGACCGGCGGGCGCACGGAATCCATCCTGATGTCGCTGCCACCGCTCGTGCGCTGGGAGTACGGCTACACGCCGCCGGCCGGATCGCCGGAGGAAGCGCTGGCGCGTGACTGGCTCCGCCCGCGCGACTGGCTCGGCGAGGCGTGAAATACCGCCACGCCTTCCACGCCGGCAACTTCGCCGACGTGACCAAGCACGTCGCGCTCGTCGCGGTGCTGCTGCGGCTCACGGAAAAGGACCGGCCGCTGTTCGTGCTCGACACGCACGCGGGCCGCGGTCGCTATGACATCGACGGTCCCGGCGGCGAGGCGGCAAGCGGCATCGGCCGCGTTGCAGCGGCGCCCTTCCCCGTTTCGCACGCCGCGCTTGCGCGCTACCTGGAGCTCGTGCGCGCGCTCAATCCCGACGGCGCGCTGCGCAGCTATCCCGGCTCGCCGCTGATCGAGGCGGCGCTGATGCGGCCCGGCGACCGCGCGGCGTTCTGCGAGCTGCAGGCCGCGGAGGCCGGGGCGCTGCGCCGCGAGTTCCGCGCCGATGCGCGCGTCGGCGTCCATGCGCGCGACGGCTTCGAGGCGCTGGGCGCGCTCCTGCCGCCGCCGGAGAAGCGCGGCCTCGCGCTGATCGACCCGCCCTACGAGGAAACCGAAGCGGACTTCGCGCGCGTCGCCGGGTCGCTCGCCGACACGGCGTCGCGCTGGCCGCAGGGCGTGCTGATGGCCTGGTACCCGATCAAGCAGGGCGCCGTGGCGGCGCGCCTGCACCGGCGGCTGCTGGACGCGGGCGTGAAGCGCCTCCTGGTGGCGGAGCTCTGCGTGCATCCGGACGATTCGCGGGCCGGGCTGAACGGCTCGGGACTCGCGATCGTCAATCCGCCCTGGCGCCTCGACGACGACCTGCACGCGCTGTTCCCGGCGCTGCACGCGGTGCTGGCCGAGCGTGGTGCCGGGCGCACGCGCGTCGCGCGCCTTGCCGGGGACTGAGCGCATGCCGGATCGTTGACGCCGGTCCGTTTCTCCATCGACGCTGTTCCTGTATAAAGACCGGCCATAGCGATGGGATCGAAAGCCACAGGACGATTCCCCGGAACGCGCCTGCGGCGCATGCGGCGCGACCCGTTCTCGCGCCGCCTCGCGCGCGAGACCGACCTGTCGGCCGACGACCTCATCCAGCCGCTGTTCGTGATCGAGGGCGAGCGCCGCCGCGAGGCGGTCGCATCCATGCCCGGCATCGAGCGGCTCTCGATCGACCTCCTCGTCGCGGAAGCGGCGCGGCTCGACGGTCTCGGCATCCCGGCGATCGCGCTCTTTCCCGTGCCGGACCCGGCGACGAAAAGCGGGGACGGCCGTGAGGCCTGGAACGCCGACGGCCTCGTGCAGCGCGCCGTGCGCGCGCTCAAGAAGGCGATCCCTGCGCTGGGCGTCATCACCGACGTCGCGCTCGATCCGTACACGACGCACGGGCAGGACGGGCTGATCGACGAGTCCGGCCACGTGCTGAACGACGCCACCGTGGCGGCGCTCGTGCTCCAGGCCCGCTCGCAGGCCGCCGCCGGCGCGGACGTGGTGGCACCCTCGGACATGATGGACGGGCGTATCGGCGCCATCCGCGCGGCCCTCGAGGAGGACGGGCGGCACGACACGCGCATCCTCGCCTACTCGGCGAAGTACGCCTCCTGTTTCTACGGCCCGTTCCGCGACGCGGTCGGCTCGGGCGCCGCGCTCGGCAAGGCCGACAAGGCGAGCTACCAGATGGATCCCGCGAACAGCGACGAGGCGATCCGCGAAGTCGCCCTCGACCTCGAGGAAGGCGCCGACATCGTCATGATCAAGCCCGGCCTGCCCTACCTCGACATCGTGCGGCGCGTGAAGGACCGCTTCGGCGCGCCGACCTTCGTGTACCAGGTGAGCGGCGAGTACGCGATGATCGCGGCGGCGGCGGCCAACGGCTGGATCGACGAGAGGAGGACCGTCCTCGAGAGCCTCCTGTGCATCCGGCGCGCGGGCGCCGACGGCATCCTGAGCTACTATGCGGGACGCGCAGCGTCGTGGCTGGGAGAGGGGGAACGGTGACGACCAACACGGGCCCGGGCCGCTTTGTCCTCTTCGGCCATCCCGTCAGCCACAGCTGGTCGCCGTTCATCCACGGCCTGTTCGCGCGGCAGTTCGACCACGTCGTCGACTACAAGGTGATCGACGCCCCGCCGGCGACCTTCCGCCACGCGGTGATCGACTTCTTCGTGCAGGGCGGCAGCGGGGCGAACGTCACGCTGCCGCACAAGCCGGCGGCCGCCGAGATCGTGAACGACCTCTCCGCGCGGGCCGAGCGCGCGCGCGCGGTGAACACCATCATCCGCCGCAGCGCCACCGAGCTCTACGGCGAGAACACCGACGGCATCGGCCTCGTCACCGACCTCATGCGGAACCTCGGCGTCACGCTCGCCGGCGCGCGGCTGCTCATCCTGGGCGCCGGCGGCGCGACGCGTGGCGTGCTCGCGCCGCTGCTGGAGCAGGAGCCGCGCGAGGTGCGCATCGCGAACCGCACGCCGGAGCGCGCGAAGGGGCTGCGCGACGAGTTCTCGGACCTCGGCGAGATCTCGGCGTCGGGATTCTCCGAGGTCGACGACCGGCCCTGGGACGTCGTCATCAACGCGACCGCCGCGAGCCTCGCCGGCGAGGTGCCGGAGCTGCCCGCGCGCGCGATCGGCCGCGATACCGTCTGCTACGACATGGCCTACGGGCGCGGCGACACGGTCTTCATGCGCTGGGCCGCCGGCCGTGGCTCGAAGCGCGCATACAAGGGCTGGGGCATGCTCGTCGAGCAGGCCGCCGAATCCTACCTGCTGTGGCACGGCGTGCGGCCGGAGACGCGGCCGGTGATGGGAGCCCTCGACAGGCTTTGAACCGGAGGAGTCAACCGGAGGGGTCAGACCCCTTCACGAATATGAAGGGGTCTGACCCCTTCATCCGCTTCATATGAAGGGGTGCGTCCCCTTCATTTTCCCAGGTAGTCGTCCTTCAGGCTCACGTAGTGCGCCGCGGATTCCGCGAGCTTCGCGATCTCTTCTGCCTCGAGCGCGCGCGCCTGCCGCGCCGGCCTGCCCACCCAGAGCGTGCGCGACGGCAGGACCTTCCCGGCCGGCACGAGCGCGCCCGCACCGATGATCACCTCGTCGCCGACGACGGCGCCGTCCATCACGATCGCGCCCATGCCGACGAGGCAACGCCGGCCGATCGTGCAGGCGTGCAGGATCACGGCGTGGCCGACGGTGCACTCCTCGCCGACCAGGAGCGGAATGCCGTCGCCGCCCGCGAGGCGCGAGCTCGCCACGTGAAGGACGCTGCCGTCCTGGATGCTGGTGCGCGCGCCGATCTCGATGAAGTTGACGTCGCCGCGGACGACCGCGCCGGGCCAGATCGAGGCGTCCTCCCCGATGGTGACACGGCCGATCACGGTCGCGGCGGGGTCGATCCAGGCGCCGCGCCCGATCACCGGCGTCCACGCGCGGAAGGGACGGATGTTCATCCGGCGAGCGTGACGAGCTCTTCCGCGCTCGTCGGGTGGATGGCTACGGTGTCGTCGAAGTCGCGCTTGGTGGCGCCGAGCCGCAGCGCCACCGCGAAGCCCTGCAGCAGCTCGTCGGCGCCCATGCCTATCGCGTGCAGGCCGACGATGCGCCGCTCGGGGCCGGTCGTCACGAGCTTCACTTCGGCGCGGCGGCGGCGTTTCGTGATGCCGTGGTACAGCGGCATGAAGTCGTGCCGGAAGACCTCGACCGCGCCGCCGTAGGCGTCCCGCGCCTCGGGTTCCGTGAGGCCCACGGTGCCGATCGGCGGGTGGCTGAAGACGACCGTCGGGATGAGCCGGTAGTCGAGGTGCCGGTCCGGCTCGCCGCCGAACAGCCGGTCGGCAAGCCGCCGCCCGGCCGCGATCGCCACCGGCGTCAGCTCGAACCGGCCGGTGACGTCGCCGATGGCGTGGATGCCGGCGACGTTGGTGTCCTGCTTCATGTCCGTCGCGATCGATCCGCTTGCGCCCCGCACGACGCCCGCCGACTCCAGGCCGAGGTCCGCCGTCAGCGGCTCGCGCCCGACCGCCCAGACCACGCAGTCGAACGGACCGGACGAGCGGCCGTCCGCGAGCAGGACCTGCCTGCCGCCCGCGACCCGCTCGAGGGCCACCGCGTCCGCCCCCGTCACCAGCTCGATGCCGTCGGCCTGCATGGCCGACATCAGGCGCTCGGAGAGCATCGCATCGAAGCTGCGCAGCACGCGGTCGTGGCGCGCGAAGAGCGCGACGCGGCTGCCGAGCGCGGCGAAGACGCCCGACAGTTCGGCGGCGACGTAACCGCTGCCCACGATCGCGACGGACTCGGGCAGCGACTCGAGCGCGAAGAATCCGTCCGAGGTTATGCCGAGCTCGGCGCCGGGCAGGTCCGGCACGGCCGGGCGGCCGCCGGTCGCGACGACGACGTGCGGTGCCGCATGCTCCGTGCCGCCGATGGCGACGCGCCCCGGGCCCGCGAGCCGCGCACGCGCGCGAACGAGCGCCGCGCCGCTGCGCTCGAGGTTCTCGAGGTAGATCCCGCGCAGCTTCCCGACATAGTCATCCCGCCGCGACTTGAGGGCCGCGAAGTCGTGGCGCGCGGGCGCGAGCGTGAAGCCGTAGTCGGCGGCATCCACGAGGGCGTGGGCCACGTCGGCGGCGTGGTACATCAGCTTCTTCGGCACGCAGCCCGCGTTCACGCAGGTTCCGCCGAGATGACCCGGCTCCGCGACGACGACGCGCGCGCCGTGGCGGGCCGCGCGCTGTGCGCAGGCGAGCCCGCCGCTGCCGCCGCCGATCACGATCAAATCCCAGACCTGCGTCATGTTCCTGCCGAAGGGAGCCGCGAGGGCCGATGTTATACTCGATTGACCCATGGGCTGGATCCTCCTTCTCGCGCTTGCAGCTCTGGTCGCGGCGGTCGTCGCCGCCGCGCGACGCGGCCTCGCCAGCCTGGAGGATTCGCGCGAGGATGCGTGGCGGGCGCTCGAGTCCCAGCTCGAGAAGCGCCACGCGCACATGATCCAGGTCGTCGGCCTCTGTGCGCGGCTCATGCAGTACGAGCGCGACACGCTCGACCGCGTCTCGAGCGCCGGCAGTGCGGTGATCGCCGCGGCGAGGCGCCGCAACATGCCCGCGCTCGCGGCCGCGGACAAGACCTATCGCGCCGCGGCCGACGCGCTGTTCCGCCTCGCGGCGAACTACCCGCAGTTCGGCACGAGCCGCGCGTTCAAGGCGCTGCACCAGCGCGCGGTCACGCTCGACGGTCGCGTGGACGAGCGGCGCGAGCAGTACAACGGCGTGGTCGGGGTGCTGAACGTGCGTTGCCGGGCCTTCCCGTACAGCATCGTCGCGCGCACGATGGGCATGCGGCCCGCGGCCTACCTCTCCTGACGCCTGAGTTGAAGGGCGTTGAAGGGGACGCTCACCTTTGGCCGTCCAGGCACGCTAATCTCGCCGCTGTTGCTCGCCAAAGGTGAACGTCCCCATTAACTCCATGCGCATCGCGACCTGGAACGTCAACTCGCTGCGCGCGCGCCTGGCGAAGGTCGAGTGGTGGCTCGAGCGCACGCAGCCCGACGTCGTGCTCCTGCAAGAGACCAAGCTGAACGACGCGGAGGCGCCGATCGAAGAGCTGGCGCGCCACGGCTACCAGCTCGCCCAT
>DATEEF010000177.1:0-4274 GCA_035281265.1 Steroidobacteraceae bacterium | reverse complement strand
CGATGCCTGCCGGCTCCGATGGCAGCGCACGGCTGCGATCCCGCACGCTCGCCGCATGGGCCCCGACCCACCGCCGCCAAACGAGCCGCCCACAAAGGCCGACATCGACGCCTGCAGGCGCTGCGACCTGGGCGCGAAAGCGACGCAAGGCGTCGACGGCGAAGGCGCGTCGAGGCCCTACCTGATGCTGGTGGGCGAGCAGCCAGGGAATGACGAAGACCTGCGCGGCCGCCCGTTTGTCGGCCCGGCCGGCAAGCTGCTGCGCCAGATGATGGCGGAGGCGAAGATTCCCTTCACGCGCGTTTACATCACGAACGCCGTCAAGCACTTCAGTTTCGAGCTGCGCGGCAAGCGGCGGATCCACAAGACGCCGCTGCAACGGCACATCGCGGCCTGCCAAGTCTGGTTGGAACGCGAGCTCGCGGGCCTGCGTCCGCGCGTGATCGTGGCGCTGGGCGCGACGGCGCTGCGCGCCGTGCTCGGTCGTGCGCTGCCGGTCGGTCGGGCGCGCGGCCAGGACCTCGCGCTGCCGGATGGAACCCGCGTCTTCGCGACGTACCATCCGTCGGCCTTGCTGCGGGCGCCGGATCCGGAATCGGCGGCAAAGCTGCGGGCCCTGGTCCTTACGGACCTCAGGCGCGCCTACGAAGCCGCCACGCGCGGCAAGGCCTAGGCTCGATCAGCGGTCACGGGCCTGTTGCAGGCTTCGCGACGTACGGCAGATGTCGGCTGAATTCCAATTTCGCTACCGACGATTTCCGGACACCGGCACGGTGACGTGTTTCACGCCGTGCTGCCTGGCCCAATCGTCGATCGGCTCGAGGTTTTCGCTCGCTATCCTTGCGAGTTCCGCGCGGCGACTCGCCCACTCGCCCTTCAGGTCGGCGAGACGTTCCAGCTGGCCGCCGGTGACGGGTGCGCCGGAGTACTCGATCACGTCCATCAGATAGCGCACTTGCCCGGCCAGCATGGTCTCCCAGGCGTCCTCGTCTTCCGCGGTTTGATGCAAGTGCTGGTTGATCAGCCGGTCCCAGGCGGTGAGCGCCTTGATCGCGCTGGCGCCGGCCTGCTGCAACTCGGCGTCGCCGGGGTAATCGGCCATCAGCCCCTCGACGTCCGCGCGCGCTTCGCGGGCCTCATCGAGGGTACGCAGCACCTCGTCCAGCAACGCCGTGGTTTCTTCCAGCCGCGCCGACCACGTGGACATCTCGTCGGGCGATGCGGTGACGCGCGAGTCGGGCACCAGCGTGAATGGCGCCTCGGCGCTGGCGCCGCCGGCAGAGACGCGGGCACGATACTCGCCCGGCGGGACTCGCGGGCCGTCGAACCCCCCGAAAAGGTCGACGTCCTCGATGCAGGTGACGCCGTCGCGGCGCAGGTCCCAGGTCCATTTGTTCAAGCCCCGCTTCTTGGCGGGATACTCGAGCTTCAGCGGACTGCGCGGGTCCTCGTTGGCCATCAGGCATTCGTCGCGGTCGGATTTTTCGCTGCCAATGGTGCGGATCACCCGCCCGCCGCCATCGAGGATCTCGATCGTCAGGGGCCCCTCGACCTCGGCATCGAGTCGATAGTAGAGCGGCACGCCGCGGGGCGGATTGCTGCCTTCGAAGTCTTCGGCGTCGCCGCCGTCACCGATCCTCATCGGCACGGTGCCCGGGCGATAAAGGGCTACTCTACCGGCGCCGGCCCCGGTACCTTGCGCGTCCTGGCGAACCACGAACAGGTCGTCCAGGGTCCAGAATGAACGGCCCTGCGTCGCAATGACGAGCGTGTCGTGGCGGATCTGCAGGTCCGTGACCGGGACCGGCGGCAAGTTGAGCTGCAACGGTTTCCACGACCCGCCGCCGTCGTAGCTGACAAACATCCCTCCTTCGGTCCCGGCGTACAGCAGGTCCCGGTGCGCGGGATCCTCGCGCACGACGCGCACGAACTGGTCTTTCGGCAACCCGTCGTCGATCCGGGTCCAGCGCTGGCCGTAGTCGGTCGTCCGGTAGATGTACGGCGCGAAGTCGTTCAGCTTGTGGCCCTGCACCGCGAGGTAGGCCGTGGCCGGATCGTGCGGGCTGATCTCGATCGCATTGATATAGGCCTCTTCGGAATGCTTGCCGCGATGTCTCGGCGAGACGTTCTGCCACGTGGCGCCGCCATTGCGGGTGACGTGCACCAGGCCGTCGTCGCTGCCGACCCAGATGACGCCCTGCTCGTGCGGCGACGGGGCGATGTAGAAGATGGTGTTGTAGAACTCCGCGCCGACGTTCTCCGGCGTCAGCGGCCCGCCGTTCCGACCCTGCTTCTCCGGGTCGTCGCGAGTGAGGTCCGGGCTGATGGCGGCCCAGGTCGCGCCGCGGTCGGCGCTCTTGAGCAGGTACTGGGTTCCGTAATAGATGACGCTCGGATCGTGGGGGTCGACTTCGACCGGCGCATTCCAGTTGGTGCGATACCTGAGGTTCTTGGAGTCCTTGCCGTACATCGACTCCGGGTAAGGAATGATCACGCGGTTCAACTGGGTCGCGCGGTCGTATTCCGTCAGCGTGCCGTTGATTGACGTCGCGTAGATCCGCTGCGGGTTGCGCGGGTCGAACGCCACGTGCGCGCTCTCGCCGCCGCCGACGTCGAAATAGTCCTCAACGCCGATGCCTCCGTACAGGCTCTCGCTCGCGATGGCCACGGTCGTGTTGTCCTGCTGGCCGCCGTAAATCCTGAAAGGCCGCTGGTCGTCGGTTTCGACGCGATAAAACTGCGCGGTCGGCTGGTTCATGATCGACGACCAGGTCTTGCCGCCGTCAAAGGTGATCGTCGCGCCCCCGTCGTTGCCATTGATGAAGTTCTTCGAATCGTCGGGGTTGATCCACTGGTCGTGGTGGTCGCCGTGCGGCGTCTTGATCTTCTCCCAGGTCTTTCCGGCGTCAACCGACTTCATGAGCGGGACGTTCAGCACGTACACCGTGTCCTCGTCGGCCGGGTCAGCGGCGATATGGGTGTAATACCAGGCGCGTGAATGCAGCACTCGGTGGCCGTTGATCAGCTCCCAGGTCTCGCCCCCGTCGTCACTGCGCCACAGGCCGCCCTTCTCGTGTTCGGCCTCGATGATCGCGTACACGCGCCGTGGATTGCTCGCCGACACGTCGATGCCCACCTTGCCGATCGTGTCCGGCAGCCCGCCTTTCAGCCTGTTCCAGGTGTCGCCGCCGTCGGTGGTCTTGAAGATGCCGCCGTCGGTGCCCCCGGACATCACGAACCAGGGCTTGCGGCCGTGATGCCACATGCCGGCATACAGGATCCGCGGGTTCGCCGGATCCATGCGCAGATCCGAGGCGCCGGTCTGCGGCCCGACCTTCAGCACATGTTCCCAGGTCTTTCCGCCGTCGATGGTGCGGAACACGCCGCGCTGCTCGCTGGGACCCCAGATCTGGCCCTGCACGCCGACGTAGGCAATGTCGGGATTCGTGGGGTGGACCTGGATGCGGGAGATCTGGCCGGCCTGCGGCAGGCCGACGTGCGTCCAGGTCGCGCCTGCGTCGGTCGACCTCCAGACGCCGTCGCCGTGCGACGTCGTCACGCCGCGGATGGGAGATTCGCCGGTACCGACGTATATGACGTTGTTGTCCGAGCGGGACACGGCCACCGCGCCGATCGTCCCGACCTTGAAATGCTTGTCCGACAGATTTTCCCAGGTCCGCCCGGCATTCTCGGTTTTCCAGACGCCCCCGCCCGTCGCGCCCATGTAGTACAGGTGAGGCTTGCCCGGCACGCCGGTGACGGTCGTCACCCGACCGCCGCGCCACGGCCCGATCAGGCGATATTCCAGCTTCTTGGACTCTTCGGTATCGGTCGCCTCCGCGTCGGCAGGAGCAGGCAGGGGTTTTGCAGGATCAGCCGCGCGAATTTGCGCTGAACAAGGCGGGAGCGACAGGAGCGCCAGCAGGGCGGCCAGGCACGCTTGCGGATTTCGCGGTTGCACAATCATCCCTTGCGGCGAGTCGCGGCGATTGTATCCGGGATGCCGGATCAGGCGGCATTGGAACGCCGGATTGGACACGCCAGCCGGATCACCAGTATCGTGCACCGGTTCGTGCTCGGACCAGTTCAGGGGGTGCCGGTTGAGCGTCGAATTTCCTGCCAGTCGGGGCGCATCGTGAGCGCCGGCGTAACCGCACTCCTCCAGCACAGCGCCCTCGACGAGGATGCCTGGGAAGACCTGCTGAGCTTCATCGAGGAGCGGCGCGTCATCCCCATCGTCGGGCCGGAGCTGCTCCAGGTCGAAACCGACCAGG
>DATEEF010000176.1:0-10436 GCA_035281265.1 Steroidobacteraceae bacterium | reverse complement strand
CAGTTTCGTCAGCTCACTGGCAACCTCCGCGGTAAGTCACTCACGCGTCGCGCTGCGCGGCTCAAGCCGCCGGCAGGAAGTCGATCGGGTACACGATCGTCAGCGCCTGCACCTCGGGCTTGGCGCCGAAGTTGATTGTCCGCACGCGATCCACGACCTGCGCGGAAAGCTCGGGCGCATCCATGTCGGACGACTGCAGCATGCACATCGACACGCTCCCGTCTGGCTCGATCGTGAGCTTCAGCACCATCTGGCCGCGCAGCGTCGGGTCCTTGCGCAGCTCGCGGTTGTAGAGGCGGTAGAAGGCCGCCTTGTAGCGGTCGAACACGATCTGGATTTCCTCGTCGGTGCGCGAGGCGCCCGGCCCGCCGCGCGCGAGCGGCCGGTCCGATCCGCCGCCGATCGCCGCGATCGCACTCGTGGCGCGGCCGACCTCGACACCCTGCATGCCGCGGCCGCCCGACCCGCCGCCGGGCCCGGCATTGCGGCTGATGGCCGCCAGGTTGATGCCGCCGCTCGATCCCGGGGCGTTGCTCGTCAGCATGGAGCGTTCGGGACGCCCGGCCGCCGTGTCGTCGGCTGCCTTGACCTGCCTGGAGCCGATGCGGTCGCTCACGCGCGCGTCCTGGAAGGACGCCAGCTTCTCGCGGAACGCGAGGATGCCCTGCGGTTTCGGCTGCTCCGGCGCGGCCGCAACGGCTTCCGGCTGCACCTCGTCCGCGACCACCGGCTTCGGCTTCTGCTTCTCGACCGGCTGCTCCGCGAGTTTCACTTCCTCGGGCGGCTTGATTTCCTGCCGCACCGGCGCCGGCGGCTTCGGCCGCTCCTTGACCAGCATGCGCACGATGCGGTCCGGCACCTTCGCGACCTCGTCGGCATCGGGCAGGGGCAGGTTCACCAGCGGGAACACGATGGCGAGCAGCGCACAGAAGAGCAGCGAAGCCGCGAGCGACTTGCGGTAGCGCCGGTCTTCCTCGCCGCGGCGCGTCCACGGCATGACCAGCTCGCGCGCCGGCAGCTCCTTGAGCTCGCGCTCGATGATCCAGTCGAGCTTTTGCAGCTCCTCCTCTTCCTGGGCCTCGAAGAGGTCGTCCTCGATGATCCCGGCCTGGAACTCCTGCTCGCGGATCCGCTCGATGAGTGACCGGCGCCTGTCCTCGATGCCGCCGACCTGCTTCCCGAACACGTTGGACCGGTCGCGCGCGCGTCGCAGCAGCTCGTCCGCCGACGACCCGTCGCGCTCGCCCCAGAAGAGGCCCGCCCCGCCCGTCGCGCGCAGCTGCTCGAGCGCGTCGCAGGCGTCGGAGACGAGGCCGTGCTGTTCCCGCTGCGGCGCGAGGGCCGCGAGCTCGGCCTCGGCGCCGCGCAGTTCCGCGACGAGCCCGTTCAGCTTCTCGCGGACTTCGGCCAGCTGCGGCAGGAGCGCCTGGCTGTCCTGGTTGGTCTCGGATTCCATGGAACCACCTGCGGCTTGGATTGTGGGTAGCGCGCTCACGTCATGGCCTCAGGTCGCGGCGACGCCGTGGATGCCGGCGGGCCTGTCTTTCTCGATCACCGCCAGGGAGATGCGGCCGTAGGCCGCCGAGGTGCAGGTCGCCATCACCTTCTTGACCACCTCGTAGGGAAGCGACTTGTCGGCCACGACCGTGATCTCGCGGCCGGCGAGCGCGGCCTGCTGCGACGCGTCGTCCTCGGCGACGCCGACCATCGGCCGCGCGAGCACCGCGAGCAGCGGCTCGATGTAAGCCTCCTGGGCCTGTTCCACTTCGGCGATGTCCGCCACGAGCTCGCCCTGCACGAACAGCTGGTCGCGGGTGATCATCACCACGACCGACTGGTTCGGCAGCGCATCCGCCGTCGACTGCGGGATCTCCACACCCTTGGAGTTCTGCACGACTTCGACGTCGACGGAATACACCAGCAGGAAGGCCACCATCACCGAGAGGATGTCGATCAGAGGTATCAGGTTGAGCTCGGCATCCTCACGCTTGTGAAGGTGATGGTCCCTGCTGCCGCGGTTCCAGCGGATCATGGGGCGTCTCCCAGTGCGATGTCGGTGAAGAGCGCGACGCGCTCGGGGCGGGCGCCGTCCACGCCCGTGTTCACGGCGGCCACGGTCGCGACCCCGCCATCCGCGGGCTTCTCGGCGCTGCGGATCGCATCCATCACCTGGATCAGGTCGTCGTACTCGACTTTCGGCTCGAGCAGGATGGACGCATCGTCGACGTCCGGGTGCTCGTGCTTGAGGGACCGTGCCAGCTTCGACAGCTCCGCGAGGTCATATTCGCCGCCGGCCTTCGGTACCGTCGCGATGATCGACGTCCCGTTGGTCAGCTCGAACCCCTCCGACCGGAGGATCACCTCCAGCCGGAATTCCGGCTCCGTCGTCGCGGGCCCGCCGTCGGCGCTCGGCAGCTCCAGCTCCATGATCGTGATGCGTGAGAACACCGCGGTCATGAGCAGGAACGTGACCAGCACCGTGAAGATGTCGATCATCGGCACGAGCAGCAGCTCCGACGGCTTGTGCACGCGCCGGGTCTTGTTGTGGCGCATGTCCCTTCCTCAGCTCGCCTTCGCGAGCTCGAGAACGCTCGCGCGGGTGTGCGCGCGCGCCGCCAGCGCGTTCAGGAACTTGACCGCCGCGGTCTCGATCCCGTCGATCA
Source organism: Steroidobacteraceae bacterium (assembly GCA_035281265.1). Lineage (GTDB taxonomy): Bacteria > Pseudomonadota > Gammaproteobacteria > Steroidobacterales > Steroidobacteraceae > SCUD01. Next base: position 7,773 of record DATEEF010000176.1, on the reverse strand, counting down.
GCTCCGTGGTCTTGGTCTGCAGCAGCGCGTGCAGGAACAGCAGCGGCACCGCGGTCACCAGGCCGAAGGCCGTGCAGTTCATGGCCTCGGAGATGGAGGCCGACAGCAGGTTGGCCTTCTCCGCCGGGTTGACCGTCGCGACCGCCGCGAACGCGTGGATCAGGCCGCTGACGGTGCCGAGCAGGCCGAGCAGCGTCGCGAGGTTCGCGAACGTCGCCAGGTAGTGGGTGCGCTTCTGGAGCTGCGGGATGCTCTCCATCATGCTCTCCTCCATCGCCTTCTCGACGTCGTCGCGCCGGCGCACGGTGCCCTGGAGCGCGAGCCCGATGGACAGGAGACGCGCGATGGTCGTGTCTCCCTTGCTGGTCATCTCGCGTGCCTTTTCGAACTCGCCGCGCATCAGGAGCGGCTCGACCTGAGCCCAGGCCGCGCGGTTCTTCGCGCCCGTGCGCTTGAGCGTGACATAGCGCTCGACTGCGATTGCGGCGCCGACGGCCGCGACGACCAGGATGGGGTACATGAATGCACCGCCCTGGACGAAGAAGTTGACGATTGTGTAGAAGATGTCCACGGTTCGATTCCTCTTGCAGCAGCAGTTGGGTGTAGCGAAACGATCCTCAGACGAAAGAAATCCCCGGGGCCGGCCTCATTCCGAGCCCGACCGGATGTCGTAGTAGTCCAGCTCGCGCATGAAGACCTCCCGGTCCACCGGGCGGCGCGAGCCGTCGAGGTTCTCGGCGAGGCCGAGCGGGTCGCCGATCTCCGAGCTCTTCCACGGCACGATCACGAGCGCCTTGGGCGCTTCCTGGTTGCCGAGGATCGAGATGCCGGAGAGCGTCTTGCTGCCGGTCGCGTCCGGCTTCGCCTGCGCGGCCGCGACCTGCGCGGTTTCCGCGGCCACGGGCGACGCCGCCTTGTCGGCGGCGGCCTCGTCCGCGTGGCTCGCGGCGGAACCGGCGAGCAGGGAAGCGAGCAGCAACGTTCGGCGCAACATGCGTCCTCCTAGGGTCCCGACCGAGCCTTGAGGTCGGCGATCCACTTCGCGGCGTCCGGGTCATCCGGCACTGCACGGCTGTAAGCCTCGTAATGCGCGATCGCGCAGCCGGCGTCCGCCAGGTACAGGTCGCAGAGGATCGCGAGGTTCCGGTGCGCGAAGTGGAAGCCCGGCGAGATCGCGAGCGCCTTTTCGTAGGCCGCGCGTGCCTCGGCGAAGCGGCCCATGCGGCGCAGCACGATGCCGAGCTCGTTGTTGGCGACGGGATGGTCCGGGTTGATGGCGAGCGCCCTGCCGAGGCTCTCCTCCGCGCGGTCCAGCTCGCCCGCGCGCGCGTACGCGATGCCGAGATCGATGTGCGGCGCGATGGCGGATGGCTCGTTCTCGGTGACCCTGACGAGCATCGAGATGCCCGGTACGGAGTCCTCGCGCACGAGGAGCTGCAGCGCCCGGTCGTAGTCGGCCCGCACCTCGCTGCTGACGCGGATGTCCTGCGTGATCGTGAATCCGGTCGCGTCGGGAACGATCTCGACCTTCGGCGGTCGTTTCGCTGCGAACGCGGTGCCGGCGCAGGCGCAGGCCAGCAGCGCCGCGCCCGCGCGCGCCGCAAGGCGGGCGGCACGGGTCTTGTCAGAGGGCGCCCGCAAGGGACACCTCCTCCACCTGCTGCGCCGGCTCGATGGCCGTCGTCTGCGGAACTTCTCCCGCGGGTGCCTGCGTCGATGCGGACTGCGGGGCCGGCGGCGTGACGTAGGCGTAGCGCTCGATCGAGCCGAGATAGCCGCTCGACAGCTCGGTCTTGGCATAGCGCACGGGCAGGAGCTCCGCGAGCCGGGCCAGGCTCTTGTCCGTCCAGGAGTTGTGGGTGCCGCTGCGCAGCAGCTCCATGTTCTTCTCGTGGATCGCGATGGACTGTTCCTCGAAGGGGAAGGCCTCCTCCTCGAGCGCGAGCTCGTAATCCGCGAGCTCCGCGTCCGTCATGCCGGCCGGCCGCTCGGAAGCCATCAGCGAGCGGCTGAAGCCGATGTGGATCTCGGCGAGGTAGTAGGTCGCCGCAGCGGTCACCTCGCCGATCTCGTAGTCGATGAGCCGCTCGAAGGCGCCCACCGATTCGTCCATCAGCCGCTTCTTCTCCACGAGGCTCGCCTCGAACGGCTGTCGCAGCTCGAAGGCGGCGAAGTCGCGGTAGAGCCCCTCGGTGAGGATGAGCGCCGAGCGCGCCGCCAGTGTCCGGGTGCGGCTCGTGCGGTCGGGCCCGGCCTCGGCGTCGAGGCGGACGATCTGGCCGAGCTCTTCCAGGTAGAGCGCCTCGTCGTGCGCCGCCTGGTGGAAGCCGGCGATCTTGAAGCGTGTCTCGATGGCGGCGTCGATCGGTCGCGGGAACTGCTCGACGTAGCGCGAGTAGGCGGCGAGCGCCTGCGCGGTAGCACCCGATTTCTCGTAGAGCTCGCCCGCGACCAGCAGCGCCTCGCCCTGCATGTTCGGGTCGGCGGATTCCGCCGCCACGCGCTCGAACTCGCCGGCCGCGCGCGACAGCTGGCCGTTCTCGCGGTAGACGGACGCGAGCTGGCGCGTCGCCTCCTGGTTCAGCTCGTGGTCCGGCCAGTTCGCCCGGAAGCCTTCGAGGACCGCGGCCGCGGCGGCCCAGTCCTGCAGCCGGATGAGCGCCGCGGCGGCGTCGTACTCCGCCGAGGCGCGGATCTGCGACGCCGGCGCCGCCTTCCCGACGCGCAGGAAGTTGTCGGCCGCCGCGCGGTAGTCCTGCGCGGCGTTCGCCTGCTCGCCCTGCTTGTAGATCGTCGCGGCGAGGTTGTCGACGAGTGCCTGCCGGTCCTTGTCGTCCGCAGGCGTGAGCGCGAGCACCTGCCCGTAGGCCTGCTCGGCCTGCGGGAACTCGGCGAGTTCGAGCGACGAGTGCGCCACCACGGTGAACGCCGCGCGGCGCAGCGCGGGCTCTGCGGCCGGATAGCCGTCGATCAGCTTCTGCGCCGCCGCGATCGCCGGCCTGTAATCCTTCATGCCGTACAAGTCGTCCGCGGCCGCGCCGAGGACGGTCGGCGCCTGCTCATGCGCGGGGAATGCATCGGCAAACCGGAGGGAGCTCGCGACCGTGGCGACGCGCACCGCGTCCTGCCGGGCCTCGCCGGCGCCCTTCAGGTCCTGCCGGTGCGCGTAGATCGCGGCATAGCCGGCCGCCGCAGACTTCTCGTGCGCGGGGTAGTCGTATGCGGTCCGCTCGTACTCGAGCGCGGCCTCGCCGAAGGCGCCGTTCTCGAGCAGGAGGTCCGCGAGCTGGTAGTTGATCGGCGGCGACTCCGGGTCCTTCGGGAACGACGCCAGGAACTCGCGGTACCAGCGCAGGGCCTCGGCGTAGTTCGCCGGCTTCTCTGCGGCGAGCTCCGCGTTCTGGTACAGGGCGTGGTGATGGGCCGCGAGGTCGCGGAGGTTGCCCTTCAGGTAGCTGAGCACCTCGGGCGACGCGGCCACGTCGAAGTGGCGCCAGTACTCGGCCTGCAGGCCGTAGGTCGCGGCGAATTCCTTCTTCGCCTCGAGCACGAGCTTCGGGAACTTGCCCTCGGTGAAGACCTCGATCACGCGCATGCTGAAATGCGGCGACGAGCGGTGGAACGGGTTCTGCGCGACGAACAGCCGGTACGTCCTGGCGGCGTCGTCGTAGCGCAGTTTCCCGAGGTAGAACTCGCCGAGGTTGGCGTAGATCCGGTCCTCGTAGCCCCGGCGTCCGTTCCCCGCGAAGTACTCGCGCACGACGTCGGGCCCGCCGAGGTTGGAGAAGCCGAGGCTGATGACGCGGAACGTGTCGGCGACGCGCCGCTCCTCGTCCTCCTCGTGCTCCTGGTCGAAGTCATAGCCCGTCGAGACCTTGTAGTCGAGCAGCGCCATGAACCGGTGCTGAGCCTCGTCGTAGAAATCCTGCTTGTAGAGCGCCCAGCCGAGCTTGTAGAGCGCGAACTCGTAGTACGAGGAGTCCGGGCCGAGGCCGATGATGGCCGAGTAGGCCGATTCCGCCTCGCGGAACTTCCGGCGGGTGAAGTAGAACTCGCCGCGCCGGTACTGGACCTCGTCGTAGTGCGCCGAATGCGGGTTCGTGGCGATGAGGCTCTGCATCGTCTCCATCGCCTCCTCGGTCCGTCCCAGCTCGTCGTACGCGCGCGCCTTCTGGTACAGCACCTGGTCGTTGTGCTCGTAGGCCGGGTACTCGGCGAGCAGGCGGTCGTAGAGCGCGATGGCCTCGAGCGCGGCGGACGGGTCCGCGGGCCCCGGGCCGGCGGGCGACGGCAGTCCCGTGGCCGCGGTCGTGCGCGCTTCGAACTCCTGCTCGGACTCGGGGGTCGCGCCGACCGCGGCCGGCGTCGCGCGATCCGCGCCATCGGTGCTCTGGGCGATCGCGGCGCGCTCCGGCGCCTCCATCTCCACGATCCGCCCGTCGCCGCTGATCCCGAACTGCTTCTCGATCTGCAGGTCGGCGAGCCTGCGCATGGCCTCGGGAGTCAGTTCTGTCTCGGGCGTCTCGTCGAGGAAGCGCCGGTAACCTTCCATCGCCTGCTCGAGCCCTTCGGTCACGGGCACTTCCGCCGCGTCGGGCTCGATCGAGTGCAGCTCGGCAAGCGTGCTCTTCTGCGGGCTCGCGGCGCACCCCGCCGCCAGCGCAGCCGAGATCGCGAGCGCCAGTGCGGTCCGGCGCCTCATTTCCCCGCTCCCGTCGGCTGGGTCGCCCGCGCGCGGTCGTAGCTGTCGGCGACGGCGTAGCGCGCCTGCGTCTGCTGCGCCACCAGCCGCTCGCGCCGCGCCCTGAGCTGGTTGATGGCGACCATCTCGATCGCGTGACCCTGGCGGGCCATGACGATCGTCACGCGCTGGAGCGCTGCGTCGACGCGGTCGCGCAGGCGCGCGATGCCGGCGTCGTAACCGACGTAGCTGTGCGTCGCCGCCTGTCGGGCCCGGACAAAGGAGCCGTACTGCGTCTTGAGCGCATCGACGTGCCGGTCGAGCTCGAACAGGTGCTCGTGGGCGTCGGTGAGCCGCGCGTGATACTCGGTCTCGAGCCGCCAGGTCAGTGCGCCACGCACCCGGGCGAGCCGGTCGAGCTCCGGCGCGGCCCCCTCTCCCACGCCCCGCAACTGGCCGTCGAGCGTGTGGATGCGCTCCAGCAGGACCCTTTCGTCGGCCGTCGCGAGGTAATCGGGGCGCGGCGCCGTGAGCATCGAGTGCAGGCGCGTGGCGATGCGCTCGCGCTGCTCGAGCCGCACGCGCATCTGCGAGTCGAGCTCGCGGAACTCGGCGTCGACGCCGGGGAGGATCGGCTCGTAGTTCGCGGCGCGCAGCCGGATGATGTCCTCGAACGCGTCGAAGCTCGTGCGCCACGCCGCCAGCCTCGTGCGCAGGTCCTCGAGGTCGAGGTAGTTCTGCAGCGCCGTCTGGAAATCGTGCGCCGCCATCAGGTCGGTCAGGTAGAACGTCTCGGGCGAGTCGGGCAGCTCGCGGAGCCGTACCACCCAGCTGCGGTCCTGGCGCGTTTCCTCGCGCGTCAGCGCCTTCAGGAACCGGCCTTCGCGGATCGCGGCGAGCGACGAATCGACCTTTCCGATCTCTTCGCTGTAGGTTTCCAGCGCACGGCCGTACAGCAGCGCCGCGCGCCCGTGCGCCTCGAGCTCGGCGAAGGCGTGCGGATAGGCCAGCAACGCCTCCTGCACGGCGGGATCCGTAGGGTCGCGCGCGACGAGGATGCTCCACGGCACCAGAGCGCGTTCGTTACGTCCGGCCGAGACTTCGGCCCAGCCAGCGCGCAGCAGAGCCTGATTTGAGAACGGCCCGTCGAGCCTGACCCGGTCCAGCGTCTCCTGTGCGCGCGTGTAGTCGGCAGACTCGAAGAGCATCGTGCCGAGCACGAGGTTCGACTTGTCGCGGATCGCGAGGTCGGCACGCTCGCGCGCCTTGATCCGGCCGGCACGGTCGAGCTGCTCGATCGCGTCGGCCTGGTCGCCGTCCTGCAGCAGCGCGATGCCGAGGTTATAGGCGCCGAACGCAGCGAGGTCGCCGGAGTCCGGCAGGTGCCTCAGCACCTCGACCGCGTCGTGCGGGTGGCCGCCCGCGAGGTAGACATTGGCGCGCAGGAACTCGACGTCGTCGCGGATCTCCTCGGGCACCTCGCCGTCGATACGCGCGAGCGCGTGCAGCGCCTCCGGGACCTGGTCCTTCTGGAAGTGGATCCTGGCCAGCCGGAACGCGGCTTCGTTACGCACCGGCTCCGGGACGTTGCCCTCGAGCACCGCGCGGATCGCGCGTCCGGCACGGTTGTGCATGCGGTAGTTGAGCTCGAAGTCGCCCACCGAGAACTCGGCGCCGTTGATGTGGTAGTGCAGCGAGTCGAGCGCCGGCTCATCGAGCCCGTAATGCTGCGCGAGCTCCGTGTCGAGACGAACGAGCGCGTCGAAGAACTCGCCCTGGTTGGCCTCGAAGAGCGCCTCGCCGAAGTGCAGGTCCTTGAGCTCCGCGCCCGCGACCGGGCCGGCCGCAAGCGTGGCGGCAGCTGCAAGCACGACGAGCCGGTGCAGCGGTCTGGCCATCGCTTACCAGTTCCCGAGCTCGATCGGGTCGCGACCCGAGCCGGGGCCCGACACGGTAAGGCCGACGAGCTTGGGACCGACACCCTTGTCGAAGCTGAACTGCCCGGTGTGGCTGTAGTCGGCGCCGCCCTCGAGCTTCCCGCCCACCGACACGTCGATCACGTGCGAGCCCGTCGGTACGTTGCCGACGTAGAGACGCTGGACGCCGCCTTTGCGCAGGGCGTCCAGCTCCTTGAAGCTGTAGATGTAGTGCGCGACGAGCTCGCCGTCGATGCGGACCTGCACCGCGTCGAGCCGGACCGAGTCGCCCTGCGCTAGCGCGACGAACACCGCGAGCTGCGTGCCCGACGGGTACAGGAGCTTTTCCTCCAGCAGGTTCAGCTCCGCGGCGATGCCGAGCACGTCGGTCTTGATGTCCTGGACCTGCTCGTCGAGGCCCTTCATCTGCGCGCGGTCCATCTCCTCGGCGCGCGCGGTCGCGATGCCGATGCAGAGCAGCAGCGAGACGGTGACGAATAGACGGATGATCAGCGGCATGGCGTGGCCCTCTCGCATTACTCGCCCCGTAAGAAGATCCTGGGCAAAGCAACCGATCGGGCCCGCGATGGGCTCGGATTCCGGCGGTCCCGCTATCGTGGGGCTCGCGCCCGTTAGACCGGAGACTTTGCGTCGCAGCCTTTCGACTGCTTTGCCCTGGACTGAATCGCGGTGCGACTATTGTCTCAGTTCGCCCCCACAGGTGTGACGGACCCCTCAAATCAAACGTGACCTACATCGCGGATGCCCGTCGCCCGGCAGCCGGCGCGGTCAACGAAAAATATGTAACAGCACGCCGCGCCAACGGCGTTTGACGTAAGCGGCACGCGGCGGGACGTCATGCAGCGTGAAACGGTTTGGGGGATGATTGCCCGCATGGCGCGTGACGAACACATCCTGCTCGAATCGGACGAGCGCGACATCCCGACGCTCGAAACCGCGCGCAGGATCCACGCGCGCGTCGTGCTGCCCGGCGACCGATGGCGGCCCGCGCTGGAGCTGGCGCTGATCGACTACTTCTTTCTTTCCGTGCGCACGTCGCGCGCACGCGAGGCGCGCTACGTCGTGGACCTGCGCTTCGTCGATCCCTCGGCCCTTCTCGCCCGGCAAGTTCCGTGGAGCTGGATCGCGGTCGCTGCCGCGTTCCTGCTGCTTGGG
>DATEEF010000175.1:0-4542 GCA_035281265.1 Steroidobacteraceae bacterium | reverse complement strand
AAGGGGTCAGGCCCCTTCGCGAATATGAAGGGGTCTGACCCCTTCATGGGGGAAAGGTATAAAAAAAAGCCGGGGATGTCCCCGGCTTCTTTCGCGCGCCGCGCCGCGCGGTCAGGCGGCGGCTTTCTTGCGCCGCTTCGGGGCGGCCTCGGCCTTGCCGGCCTTGGCCGCCTTCTTCGCCGGCGCCTTTTCCTTCTTCGGCGCGGCTTCCTTCTTCTTCCTGCCCTTGGCGGGCCCGTCGCCGGCCGGGGCGGGCGCGGGGACCTCGCCCTCGACGAGCTGCATCAGCGCCATCGGCGCGGCGTCGCCCGGACGCGGGCCCATCTTGAGGATGCGCGTGTAGCCACCCGGACGGCTGCGGAAGCGGGGCCCGATGTCCTCGAACAGCTTTACGACGAGCGCGTCGTCGCGCAGCGTCGTCCAGGCGCGGCGGCGGCCGGCGAGCGAGTCGTCCTTGCCGAGCGTGATCAGCGGCTCGACGACCCGGCGCAGCTCCTTCGCCTTCGGGAGCGTCGTCCGGATCGTCTCCGCGCGGAGCAGGGCCGCGCACATGTTCCGCATCAGCGCCTTGCGGTGGCTGCTGTTGCGCGAAAGCTGTCGTCCCGACAGTTGGTGTCGCATGTCGTCCTATCCCCTGTCTGCGCTCAGGCCGTGCGCAGCTCGTCTTCGCGGCGCAGCGACGCCGGCGGCCAGCCCTCGATGCGCATGCCGAGGGTGAGCCCGTGGCTCTCGAGGACTTCCTTGATCTCCGTGAGCGACTTCTTGCCGAGGTTCGGGGTGCGCAGCAGCTCGACCTCGGTGCGCTGCACGAGGTCGCCGATGTAGTGGATGTTCTCGGCCTTGAGGCAGTTGGCCGAGCGCACGGTGAGCTCGAGCTCGTCCACCGGGCGCAGCAGGATCGGATCCGGCAGCGGGCCGGCCTCGCGCGAGGGCGACTCGCCCTGGCCCTCGAGGTCGACGAACACGGTGAGCTGCTCCTTCAGGATGCCCCCCGCGCGACGGATCGCCTCGTCCGGGTTGATCGTGCCGTTCGTCTCGATGTCGAGGATCAGCTTGTCGAGGTCGGTGCGCTGCTCGACGCGCGCGGACTCGATGCCGTAGGTCACGCGGCGCACGGGCGAGAACGACGCGTCGAGCTGCAGGCGGCCGATCGGGCGGCTCTGCTCCTCGAACTCGAGCCGCTGGACGGCCGGGCGGTAGCCGCGGCCGCGCTCGATCTTGAGCGTCATCGACAGCTCGACGGCCTTGTTGAGGTTCGCGATCACGAGCTCGGGGTTGACGATCACGACGTCATGGTCGAGCTGGATGTCGCCCGCGGCGACCGGGCCCGGGCCCTTCTTGGAAAGGCGCAGCTCGACCGAGTCGCGGGTGTGCATCTCGATCGCGATGGCCTTGAGGTTCAGCAGGATGTCGACGACGTCCTCCTGGACGCCCTCGATGCTGGTGTACTCGTGCAGCACTCCCTCGATCTCCACCTCGGTCACGGCGCAGCCGGGCATCGAGGAGAGCAGCACGCGGCGCAGCGCGTTGCCGAGCGTGTGGCCGAAGCCGCGCTCGAACGGCTCGATCACGATGCGCGCCTGGCGCGGCGCCGTCTCGGTGACCTTGACGGAGCGGGGCTTGAGGAATTCCGTGGCGGTTCCTTGCATCGATATCACCCTTACTTCGAGTAGAGCTCGACGACCAGGTTCTCGTTGATGTCCGGGAGAATCTGGTCGCGGTCCGGCAGCGCCTTGAGCGTGCCGCTGAATTTCTTGTCGTCAACTTCGACCCAGTCCGGCCAGCCGACCTGGGTCGCGATCGCGAGCGCGGCAGCGATGCGGGCCTGGGCCTTCGACTTCTCGCGCACCGAGATGACGTCGCCGGCGGCGCACTGGTATGACGGGACGTTGACGGCCTCGCCGTTCACCTCGATCGCCTTGTGCGAGACGAGCTGGCGGGCCTCGGCGCGCGTCGCCGCGAAGCCCATGCGGTACACGACGTTGTCCAGGCGGCCCTCGAGGTAGCGCAGGAGGTTCTCGCCGGTCGAGCCCGGGCGTCCCGCGGCCTTCGCGTAGTAGTTGCGGAACTGGCGCTCCAGCACGCCGTACATGCGGCGCAGCTTCTGCTTCTCGCGCAGCTGCACGCCGTAGCCCGACAGGCGCGTGCGGCGGTCGCCCTTGATGCCGCCCGGCGGCACCTCGAGCTTGCACTTGCTCTCGAGCGGCTTGATCCCGCTCTTCAGCAGGAGGTCAGTGCCCTCGCGGCGCGAGAGCTTGCACTTGGGACCCAGGTATCTGGCCATCTTCCCCTCGACCTCAGACGCGCCGCTTCTTGGGCGGGCGGCAACCGTTGTGCGGAATCGGAGTGACGTCCGCGATGCTCGTGACCTTCAGCCCGCAAGCATTCAGCGCGCGGACCGCGGACTCGCGACCCGGGCCCGGCCCGCGGACGCGCACCTCGACGGTACGCAGGCCGTATTCCTGCGCCGCTACGCCCGCCTTCTCCGCCGCGACCTGCGCGGCGAACGGCGTGCTCTTGCGCGAGCCGCGGAACCCCGAGCCGCCCGACGTCGCCCAGGCGAGCGTGTTGCCCTGGCGGTCGGTGATCGTGACGATCGTGTTGTTGAACGAGGCGTGGATGTGCGCGACGCCGTCGGACACCTGGCGCTTGACCTTCTTGCGCGCCTTCGCGGCCGGGGCGGCCTTGTCGGCGGCGCCCTTCGTTTCGGCCTTGCCTTCCGGCTTCGCCTCGGCCTTCTGCTTCGTTTCAGTCTCGGCCATCGTCAGACCTTGCCCGGTTGAACGTTAGTCTTCACGGCCGCGCGACGCGGCCCCTTGCGCGTGCGCGCATTGGTGCGCGTGCGCTGGCCCCTCGCCGGCAGGCCCTTGCGGTGGCGAATGCCGCGGTACGCGCCGAGGTCCATCAGCCGCTTGAGGCTCATGGCGTTCTCGCGGCGCAGGTCGCCCTCGACCATGAAGCGCGACACCTGCGCGCGCAGCGCGTTGACCTCGGGCTCGGTGAGGTCGCGCACGCGCGTCGACGGATCGACGTTCGCGGCCTTGCAGGCGTTCAGCGCGCGCGAGCGGCCGATGCCGTAGATGTGGGTGAGGCCCACCCACACGTGCTTGTTGACGGGAATGTTGATGCCGGCGATTCGCGCCATGGCTACTTGACCTCGACCCGCGGAGAACCGCGAAGTTTACGTGATTTTGGGGTTTTGCTCAACATTTCAAGGACCTGGCTCAGCCCTGGCGCTGCTTGTGGCGGGCGTCGGACGAGCAGATGACGCGCACGACGCCCTTGCGCCGCACGATCTTGCAGTTCTTGCAGATCTTCCTGACCGATGGACGTACCTTCATCTCAAGGACCCCTCTTTCCGGTCCCGCGCAGGTTGGCTTTCTTCATGAGCCCCTCGTACTGGTGGGACATCATGTGGGCGTGGAGCTGGGCCACGAAGTCCATGACGACGACCACCATGATGAGGAGCGAAGTGCCGCCGAAGTAGAACGGCACGCGGGCATAGGACATCAGGATCTCGGGCAGCAGGCACACGAGCGTCACGTACAGGGCGCCCCAGACCGTCAGGCGCGTCAGCACCTTGTCGATGTACTCGCCGGTCTGCTGGCCGGGCCGGATGCCCGGGATGAAGGCGCCGCCCTTCTTAAGGTTCTCCGCCGTCTCGCGCGAGTTGAAGACGAGCGCCGTGTAGAAGAAGCAGAAGAAGATGATCAGGCCGCCGTAAATCAGCAGGTGCAGCGGCTGGCCCCAGCCGAGCGCGGCTGCCACCGACTGCAGCCAGCTGCCGGCGTCGCTGGTGCCGAGGAACGAGGCGAGCGTCGCCGGGAAGAGCAGCAGCGAGGAGGCGAAGATCGGCGGGATGACGCCCGACATGTTGAGCTTGAACGGCAGGTGGCTGGTCTGGCCCGCGTACATGCGCCGCCCGACCTGGCGCTTCGCGTAGTTGACGGGGATCCGGCGCTGGCCGCTCTCGACGAACACGCAGAACGCGGTGACCGCGGCGATGAGCAGCAGCAGGATGATCGCGAAGGCGGGGTTCATCTCGCCCGAGCGCACCTGCTCGAGCGTGCCGCCGATCGCGGACGGCAGGCCCGCGATGATGCCCGAGAGGATGATCATCGAGATGCCGTTGCCGATGCCGCGCTCGGTGATCTGCTCGCCGAGCCACATCAGGAACATGGTGCCGGTCGTCAGCGTCAGCACGGCGGGCAGCAGGAACTCGAGAAAGCCCGGGTTGATCACGACGCCCTGGTTCTGGAACGCGACCGCCGCGGCGAAGCCCTGGAACGCCGCCAGCACGACCGTGAAGTAGCGCGTCCACTGCGTGATCTTGCGCCGCCCGGACTCGCCTTCCTTCTTGATGGCGGCCATCGACGGCACGACCACCGCCATCATCTGCAGGATGATCGAGGCCGAGATGTAGGGCATGACGCCCATCGCGAAGATGGACAGGCGCTCCAGCGCGCCGCCCGAGAACATGTTGAACAGGCCGAGGATCGTGCCCTCCTGGCTGTCGAACAGGCGCGAGAGCGCGACCGGGTC
>DATEEF010000174.1:0-24733 GCA_035281265.1 Steroidobacteraceae bacterium | reverse complement strand
TCCAGGTTCAGGAACGCGACCAGCAGGCCGTCGAGGATGTGCAGCCGGGCGGTCACCTTCTCGAGCCGGTAGCGGAGCCGCCGCTTCACCGTCTCCTTGCGGTAGCCGAGCCACTCGAGCAGCAGCTCGCGCAGGCCGAACACGCGCGGCCGGCCGTCGAGCGCGATGACGTTGATGTTCACCCGGTAGCTGCGCTCGAGGTCGGTGGTCGCGAACAGGTGCGCCATCAGCTGCTCGACGTCGACGCGGTTCGAGCGCGGCGTGACGACCAGGCGGGTCGGGTGCTCGTGGTCGCTCTCGTCGCGCAGGTCCTCGACCATCGGCAGCTTCTTGGCGCGCATCTGCTCGGCGATCTGCTCGAGCACCTTGGACCCGGACACCTGGTACGGCAGCGCGGTGATGACGACCTCGCCGTCCTCCAGCTCGTACACCGCGCGCGCGCGAAACGTGCCGTTGCCGGTCTTGTAGATCGCGCGCAGCTCCGATTTCGGCGTCACGATCTCGGCGCCGGTCGGGAAGTCGGGGCCCTGCACGTGCTTCGCGAGCTCGGCCGGCGTCGCTTCGGGGTCGTCGAGCAGGTGGATGCAGGCGGCCGCGACCTCGCGCAGATTGTGCGGCGGGATGTCGGTCGCCATGCCGACCGCGATGCCCTGCGTGCCGTTCAGCAGCACGTTCGGCAGTCGCGCCGGGAGCAGCTTCGGCTCCTCGAGCGTGCCGTCGAAGTTCGGCTGCCAGTCGGCCGTTCCCTGCCCGAGCTCGGCGAGCAGCACCTGCGCGTACGGGCGCAGGCGCGACTCCGTATAGCGCATCGCGGCAAATGACTTCGGGTCGTCGGTCGAGCCCCAGTTGCCCTGCCCGTCCACGATCGGGTAGCGGTAGGAGAAGTCCTGGGCCATCAGCACCATCGCCTCGTAGCAGGCGGAGTCGCCGTGCGGGTGGTACTTGCCGATCACGTCGCCGACGGTGCGGGCGGACTTCTTGTGCTTGGCGCCGGCCGAGAGGCCGAGCTCGCTCATCGCGTAGATGATCCGGCGCTGTACCGGCTTCAGCCCGTCCGCGAGTTGCGGCAAGGCGCGGTCGAGGATCACGTACATCGAGTAGTCGAGGTAGGCCTTCTCCGTGAACGCGCGGAGCGGCTGTTTCTCGATGCCCTCGAAGTCCAGCGTCGGCTGCTGCCCCTTCATGCGACCGTCGCCAGGTTGCCCTTGGTCTCGAGCCACTCGCGGCGGTCGGCGGCGCGCTTCTTGGCGAGCAGCATGTCGAGCACCTGGTCGGCGCCGTCCTTGGTCTCGACCGTGAGCTGCACGAGGCGGCGCGTGTCCGGCGCCATGGTGGTCTCGCGCAGTTGCAGCGGGCTCATCTCGCCGAGGCCCTTGAAGCGCGTGATCACGGGCTTGCCGCGGATGCCCTCCGCCTGGATGCGGTCGAGGACGCCCGCCTTGTCGTGCTCGCCGAGCGCGTAGTACACGTTCTTGCCCACGTCGATGCGGAACAGCGGCGGCATCGCCACGAACACGTGCCCGGCCAGCACCAGCGGGCGGAAGTGGCGCAGGAAGAGCGCGCAGAGCAGCGTCGCGATGTGCGCGCCGTCGGAGTCGGCATCCGCGAGGATGCAGACCTTGTGGTAGCGCAGGCCCGAGAGGTCGGCGGAGCCGGCGTCGACGCCGAGCGCGGTCGTGATGTCGTGCACTTCCTGCGAGGCGAGCACGTCGGCCGGCTCCACTTCCCAGGTGTTCAGGATCTTGCCGCGCAGCGGCATCACGGCCTGGAACGAGCGGTCGCGGGCCTGCTTGGCGGAGCCGCCCGCGGAATCTCCCTCGACCAGGAACAGCTCGCAGCGCCCGGGCTCCTGCAACGTGCAGTCCGCGAGCTTGCCTGGCAGCGCCGGGCCCGAGGTGATGCGCTTGCGCGTCACGCGCGACGCCGCGCGCGTGCGCTCCTGGGCATTGCCGATCGCGAACTGCGCGATTTTCTCCCCCGCTTCCGGGTGCTGGTTGAGCCAGAGCGCGAAGGCGTCCTTCACCACGCCCGAGACGAAGGCGGCGGACTCGCGCGAGGAGAGCTTCTCCTTCGTCTGGCCGGCGAACTGCGGGTTCTGCATGCGGACCGACAGCACGAAGGCGACGCCGCTCCAGACGTCCTCCGGCGCGAGCTTGAGCCCGCGCGGCACGAGGTTGCGGAACTCGCAGAACTCGCGGACCGCGTCGGTCGCCCCGGAGCGCAGCCCGTTGACGTGCGTGCCGCCCTCTGGCGTGGGGATGAGGTTTACGTAGCTCTCGGCGACCGCCGGCTCGGCGTCCGGAGCCCAGCAGATCGCCCAGTCCGCGCTCTCGTTGCCGCCCTTGACCTGGCCCGTGTAGGGCTCCTCGGGAAGGCGGTCCGCCTTGCCGAGCTGCTCGAGCAGGTAGGCGGCGAGATCACCCGTGAAATACCACTCCTCGCTCTCGCCGCTCGCCTCGACCGCGAGCTTCACGCGCAGCCCCGGGCACAGGACGGCCTTCGCCTTGAGGACGTGCTTGAGGCGCGGAACGGAGACGTTCGGCGAGTCGAAGAACTCCGGGTCGGGCCAGAAGCGGAGGGTGGTTCCGGTCTGCCCGCGCTTCGCAGTGCCGACGGCCTCGAGCTTCGAGACGACCTTGCCGTTCTTGAACCCGATGTTCCATTCCTTGCCGTCGCGCCGGACGTTGCATTCGAGGTGCCTGGACAGCGCGTTGACCACCGACACGCCGACACCATGCAGCCCGCCGGCGCTCTCGTAGTTCTTGTCGCTGAACTTTCCGCCCGCGTGCAGCCGCGTGAGGATCAGCTCGACTCCGCTGACCTTTTCCTTCGGGTGGATGTCGACCGGCATGCCGCGTCCGTCGTCGTCGACCGTGACGGAGCCGTCCTTGTGCAGCGTGACGGCGATGTTCTCGCAGTGGCCCGAGAGCGCCTCGTCGACGCTGTTGTCGACCACCTCGTGCACGAGGTGATTCGGGTTGCGCGTGTCCGTGTACATGCCCGGCCGCCGGCGCACGGGCTCGAGCCCGGTGAGGACCTCGATGTCGGATGCGGTGTACGACTGCGCCATGCGCTCTCCTCGGCGGCGGGGCCGCCGGGCGCGGCGATTCTAGCAGCCGCGAACCCCGGCGCGTCAGCCGAAGTCGCGCGCGAGCGAGGCGACTGTCGCCGACGGGAGAAGGACCTCGTGGCGGTAAGCGGGATGATCGACGCCCGCGACGACCGCCGCGCCCGCCCGGATCGCGTCGCGCGCGGCGCGGGGGATCTCGAAGCGCAGCCAGTGCACCGCCGACGTCTTCTCGGCGTTCTCGCGCTCGAGATCCTCGTCGGCGATCGCCTTCGCGCGCGGCTGGCCCGCCACCGCCACGTAGCAGAGATCCTCGATGCCGCGCAGCCGCGCGAGGGCGGCGGCGCGCTCGGCCGGGTCGGGATACTCGATCATCATCGTCGCCTTCCAGTTGCCGCCGTCCGGGATCAGCGGGTTGTAGGCGTCGAGCTCCTCCTGGATCCCTTCCGGCTCGAAGATGCGCTCGATCCGCAGCATCTCCTGCACCTGGTACTGGATCGTCAGTCGGTCCTCGAACACCCAGGTCATGTTGGGGCCGAGGGCGACCGTGCGGTCGCGCTTGTGCTCGAGCACGCGCGCGCGGAAGGCCGTGCGCTCGCGCGCGTAGCGTTCCAGGGTCATGAGGTCCTCGGCGGTGAGCGCACCGTGCGCAGGGTCCATCGCGGTCAGATCCCGTACGCGAGCCGCAGCAGCCGCAGCGGATGCTCCGGGACCGGCCCCGCGGGCAGCCCCGAGGCGATCTGGGCCGCGGCCATCGGGCAGTCGCTCGCGAGCCGGTCCGCCCCTGCCGCGGCGACGCGGTCGATCACCGGCCTCGCGATCTTCATGGACACCTCGCGGAACTCGCGCTTCACGGCGTAGGTGCCGTCGTGCCCCGAGCAGCGCTCGATCGTCGTGAGCTGCGTGCCGGGCACGAGGGACAGCAGTTCGCGCGTCTTCGGCCCGATCGCCTGCACGCGCAGGTGACACGGCACGTGGTACGCGACCTTGCCGAGCGGCACCTTGAAGTCGGTCCGCAGCCGCCCTTCCGTGTGCCGCAGCATCAGGTATTCGAACGGGTCGAAGGTGTGCTCGGCCACCGCGCGCACGTCAGGGTCATCCGGGAACAGGAGCGGCAGCTCCTGCTTGAACATGAGCACGCAGGACGGGATCGCGGCGAGGATGTCGTGCCCCGACGCGACCATCTCGGCGAGCGCGGGAATGTTGGTCGCCTTGAAGTCCGCGACGGCAGCAAGGTCGCCGAGCTCGAGTTTCGGCATGCCGCAGCAGCGTTCCTCGCGCGTCAGCGCGACGGGGATCTCGTTGTGCTCGAGGACCGCGACGAGGTCCTCGACGATGTCCGGCTCGTTCCGGTTGCCGTAGCAGGTGGCGAAAATGGCGACCCGCCCGCGCGTTCCCGCCGCAGCCGTCGCGACGAGGGCGGGATGCTCGCGCCGGGCGTCACGCGCACGGAAAGGCGAATGGAAGCGCGGCAGCGGCGCTTCGCGGTGCACGCCGAGCGCGCCCTCAAGAAGCTGCCGCGCGGCCCGCGAGCGGGTGGCCGCGTTCACGATCTCGCGCACGACCGGAATGCCCGCGATGCGGCCGACGATCTCGGTGGATGACAGCAGGCGGTCTCGCAGCGAGACGCCCTCGCGGCGGTTGCGAACGGCTTTCGCGCGCAGCATCAGGTGCGGGAAATCTACGTTCCACGGGTGCGGCGGCACGTAGGGACACTTGCTCATGTAGCACATGTCGCAGAGGTAGCAGTGGTCCACGACCTCCCAGCGCGCAGCGCGTGGCAGGCCCGCTACCTCGCCGGCGGGCGACTCGTCGACATGGTCGAAGAGGACGGGAAACGCGTTGCAGAGGCTGAAGCAGCGGCGGCATCCGTGGCAGATGTCGTAGACGCGCTCGAGCTCCGCCTCGAGCGCGCCTTCATCCCAGAAAGCCGGGGCCTGCCAGTCGACCGGATGGCGAGTCGGCGCCTCGAGGCTGCCCTCGCGCGCACCAGCCGGCTCGCCTTCTCTCACCCGCGCCGCACCGCGCGACCCGCCCGGGTCAGGCGAGCTGGTCCAGCGCTTTCTGGAAGCGGTTGGCGTGCGAACGCTCGGCCTTGGCGAGCGTCTCGAACCAGTCCGCGATTTCCGCAAAACCCTCGG
Source organism: Steroidobacteraceae bacterium (assembly GCA_035281265.1). GTDB lineage: Bacteria > Pseudomonadota > Gammaproteobacteria > Steroidobacterales > Steroidobacteraceae > SCUD01. The sequence goes on along the minus strand of DATEEF010000174.1, from coordinate 19,525 downwards.
AGCGTGCCTCCTTCGACATGCCCGGATACATGTCGGTGTACTCGTGGGTCTCGCCGGCAATCGCCGCCTTCAGGTTGTCCGAGGTGCCGCCGATCGGCAGGCCCGTCGCCGGGTCGCCGACCTGCTCCAGGTATTCCAGGTGCCCGTGTGCGTGGCCCGTCTCGCCTTCCGCAGTCGAGCGGAACACCGCGGCCACGTCGTTGTACCCCTCGACATCCGCTTTCTGCGCGAAATAAAGGTAACGACGGTTCGCCTGCGACTCGCCCGCGAAGGCCGCCTTCAGGTTTCCTTCGGTCTTGCTGCCCTTCAGGTTCACGATGATCTCCTCGTCCAGGCCGGCCGCCTCGACCGGTCGTTTAGACAGATTCTAACACCGCTTTTCGGCGCGTGAAGTACACTGCGAGCCCCGTTTCCCGCGCCGGATCGCGCACGTGACACGACCCAAACAGGCCACGCCCGATTTCGAGGCGGCCCTTGCCGAACTCGAGGAGATCGTCGCGCGACTCGAACTGGGCGAGCTCCCGCTCGAGGAGTCGCTCCGGCAGTTTGAGCGCGGCGTGGTGCTGACCCGCATCTGCCAGAAGGCCCTCGGCGACGCCGAGCGCAAGATCCGCGTGCTCGCGAAAGGCCCCGACGGCGAGCTGCGCGAGCAGGACTTCGAGGCGCCGGAAGCGGACTGACGGCCGCATGCGGGCTTCCCCTTCACCGGCCGGCGACTGGCAGTCGGCCTGCCGCCAGCGCCTCGAGCGCACGCTCGACCGGATCCTCCCGCCGGAGCGCATGGCGCCCGAGCGGTTGCACGCGGCGATGCGCTACGCGGCGCTCGGCGAAGGCAAGCGCATCCGGCCGCTGCTCGTCTATGCAACCGGCAGTGCCATCGGCATCGCGCCGGAGACTCTCGACGCGCCGGCCGCCGCCGTCGAGCTGATCCACGCGTATTCGCTGGTCCACGACGACCTGCCGGCCATGGACGACGACGACCTGCGCCGAGGCCGGCCGACCACGCACCGCGCGTTCGACGAGGCCACCGCGATCCTTGCCGGCGACGCCCTGCAGGTGCTGGCCTTCGACCTGCTCGCCAACGATCCGCTGCCCGGCGTCGCGGATTCGGCGCGTATCGAGATGATCCGCCTCCTCGCGCGCGCGAGCGGCACCCTCGGCATGGCGGGCGGGCAGGCGCTCGACCTCGCGGCGACCGGCCGGCGCCTCGAGCCGGTGCAGATCGAGGACATGCACGCGCTCAAGACCGGGGCACTCATTCGCGCGTCCGTGCTCATGGCCTGCGCGGCGGACACCGCGCTGCCGCCCGGGAAGCGCGAGGCCCTGGACCGCTACGGCCGGGCCATCGGCCTCTGCTTCCAGATCGTCGACGACCTGCTCGACGTGCTCGGTGACCCCGCGGTCACCGGCAAGGTCGCGGGATCCGATGCGCTGCGGGGCAAGCCCACCTATCCGGCGATCGCGGGCGTCGCCGCCGCCCGCGCGCGGGCGGCCGAGCTTGCGAGCGCGGGCATCGAGGCGCTGGCGGCATTCGGCCCGGAGGCGTCGCGACTGCGCGAGTTCGCGGGCGACCTGGTCCAGCGCGGGCGCTAGCCGGCCGGTTCCGCTGCGTTTGCCCGCTGCCCGCGCTCCAGTAGACTCGCGCCATGGCCGAGGAAAAGCCCGACGGGATGCTGGCCTCCATCGAGACGCCGGCCGACCTCCGGGCGCTCGCGCGGGGGGACCTGCGAACCCTGTCCGACGAGCTGCGCCAGTACCTGATCCAGACCGTCGGGCAGATGGGGGGCCACCTGGCTGCGGGCCTCGGCACCGTCGAGCTCGCCGTCGCGCTGCATTACGTCTTCGACACGCCCTACGACCGCCTCATCTGGGACGTCGGGCACCAGGCCTATCCGCACAAGGTGCTCACCGGCCGGCGCCGCCGGCTCGGCAGCATCAAGCAGCGCGGCGGGCTCGCGCCCTTCCCGTCCCGCTCCGAAAGCGTCTACGACGGCTTCGGTGTCGGCCATTCGAGCACCTCGATCAGTGCGGCTCTCGGCATGGCCGTCGCGAACCGGTTGACCGGCAGCGACCGGCGCGTCGTCGCGGTGATCGGCGATGGCGCCATGAGCGCCGGACTGGCCTGGGAAGCCCTCAACCACGCCGGCAGCATGGACGTCGACCTGCTCGTCGTGCTGAACGACAACGACATGTCGATCTCCGAGAATGTCGGCGCGCTGTCGAACTACTTCGCGCGCCTGCTTTCCGGCCGCATGTATGCGCACCTGCGCGCCGGCGGCAAGAAGGTGCTGCGGCGGATGCCGGCGGCCTGGGAGCTCGCGCGCCGTTCCGAGGTGCATGCCAAGGGCATGGTGCTGCCGGGAACGCTGTTCGAGGAGATGGGCTTCAACTACATCGGGCCGGTCGACGGCCACGACGTGGACGCGCTGGTGACGACACTCGGCAACATGCGCAGCCTGCCGGGCCCGCAGTTCCTGCACGTGGTCACGCAGAAGGGCAAGGGTTACGCGCCCGCCGAGGCGGACCCGATCAAGTGGCACGGGCCGGGCCCGTACGACCCCGTCAGCGGCACGCTCTTCAAGGAGAAGGCCGCGGGGCCGACCTACTCCCAGGTGTTCGGAGAGTGGCTCTGCGACATGGCCGAGCAGGATGCGCGCTTCGTCGGCATCACACCGGCCATGCGCGAGGGCTCCGGCCTGGTGGAATTCGAGCAGCGCTTTCCGGAGCGCTATTTCGACGTCGCGATCGCCGAGCAGCATGCGGTCACGCTGGCCGCAGGCCTCGCCTGCGACGGCATGCGCCCGGTCGTCGCGATTTATTCGACTTTCCTGCAGCGCGGCTATGACCAGGTCATCCACGACGTCGCGCTGCAGCGCCTGCCGGTCGTGTTCGCGATCGATCGCGCGGGACTCGTCGGTGGCGACGGCGCGACGCACCAGGGCGTGTTCGATCTCTCTTACCTGCGCTGCGTGCCGAACATGGTCGTGATGGCGCCGGCCGACGAGAACGAGTGCCGGCAGATGCTGTACACCGCGGGCCTCCTGGACGGGCCCGCTGCCGTGCGCTATCCGCGCGGCCGGGGACCGGGCGTGACAGTCGAGAAGACGATGCAGGCCATGCCCGTCGGCCGCGCGGAGCTGCGGCGCCGCGGCACAAGCGGGCTCGCGCTCCTCGCCTTCGGCACGATGGTGGAACCCGCGCGGTTCGCCGCCGATGCGCTCGACGCGACGCTCGTCAACATGCGGTTCGTGAAGCCGCTCGACGAGGCTCTGATCGCCGAGGTGGCCGCCGGACACCGGGCGATCGTGACGCTCGAGGAGAATGCGGTCGCCGGCGGCGCGGGATCCGCGGTCCTCGAAGTGCTCCAGCGCCTCGGCAGCACGATTCCCGTACTCCAGCTCGGCGTGCCGGATGCCTTCGTCGAGCACGGCTCGCGCGAGGACAACCTCGCCGCGGCCGGCCTCGACACACCGGCAATTCGCGCGGCCATCGAGCGCTTCTGGCGGAGCCAGGGCATCGCGCGGGCGCTGCCCGCCGTCTAATCAGGACCAGCATGGTATGATTTCGCCATGAATGCGAAGCCCGCAGGCGCGGTGGTCGCGCCGATCATCGAGGACGTGCAGGGACGCGCCGACACGCGGCGCATCCCGATCGACCGCGTCGGCATCAAGGACATCTATCACCCGGTGCGGGTCAAGGACCGCTCGGGCGGCGAGCAGCACACCATCGCGAACTTCAACATGTACGTGCACCTGCCCCACAACTTCAAGGGCACGCACATGTCGCGTTTCGTCGAGATCCTGAACGAGCGCGAGCGCGAGATCTCCGTCGAGTCGTTCAACCTGATGCTCTCGGACATGACCAAGCGCCTGAACTCCGAGGCGGGCCATCTCGAGATGACCTTCCCCTACTTCATCATGAAGCGGGCGCCGGTGACCGGGGTCGAGAGCCTGCTCGATTACCGCGCCACGCTCGCGGCCGAGATCAACGAGGGGCGCATCGAGACCTGGCTCAAGGTGCTGGTGCCGGTCACGAGCCTCTGCCCCTGCTCCAAGCAGATTTCCGACTACGGCGCGCACAACCAGCGTTCCCACCTGACGCTCTCGGCGAAGATCGCCGAGCACGTGTGGCTCGAGGAGCTGATCGAGGTGGCCGAGTCGGAGGCGAGCTGCGAGCTTTACGGGATCCTGAAGCGGCCGGACGAGAAGTTCGTGACCGAGCGCGCGTACGACAACCCGAAGTTCGTCGAGGACATCGTGCGCGACATCGCCACGCGCCTCAACGCCGACGAGCGGATCCGGGCCTACGTGATCGAGGCCGAGAACTTCGAGTCCATCCACAACCACTCGGCCTACGCCCGCATCGCGCGCGACAAAGACGAGACACGCGCCTAACCTGCACGCCGATTCCGCTGGCCGGAGGCCTTCGCTCGCGCCGCCGGAACTTACGCGCTCGCTCAGGCCTCCGGCCAGCAGTGGCGGCGCGCAGGATTGCGGTATCCGGCCGGTCAACCCGAGTCCAGCGCCGTTAACTTGGCGCGAACGCTGCGGCGCGCGCTCGCCGAATCCCGCTCGCGCGGGAACTTCATGCGCTCGCCTCGGGCCCCGGCCGGCCCGTTCTGCGCGCAGCCCGTCCGCTTCCGGCCGTCCAGACGAAGTATCGCGTAGTCCGCTGATATCGCTTCTTCGACGCGCGCAGAGCGCGGGCGGGATCCCGGAGCGAGCGAGTTTCTGTTCTTCCGAGCGAGCGAAGGAGGTCCCGCCCGCGCTCTGCGGGCGTCGGACGTCGCAACGTCAGCTGACTGTGCGCGATTCGCCGTTCTGGAGTCGCGAGATCAGCGCCTTGAGAAAGACCTTGTTGAAGCGCAGCTGGCAGGCGGACGACGCCTGCTCGAGCAGCGTCGAGCTGACGCGCAGGATGGTGACGTCCTCGCCCGCGATCACCGCCGCCTGACGCTTGGCCCCGCGCAGGTAGCTGGTCTCGCCGAAGCAGTCGCCCGCCTCGAGCTTGCCCACCACTGCGCCGCCGCGCTCGACGCGGCAGGCACCGGTCACGATGACGTAGAAACGGTCGTCGATGCCGCCTGCACGCACGATCTCGTCGCCCGGCGCGTGGCGCTGCCAGGTGCCCGCGCGCAATACTTCCCAGATCTCGTTCGACGAGAAGTCGTGGAAGAACTTCAGTCGCCGCAGCAGGTTGAACTGCTCCTGGCGGTCGGTGCGGTCGGCTTCCTTGCGCTGCTGGGCATGGACGCGCGCGATGGCGTTGGCGAACTCGACGCCGTTGGGATAGCGCTTCTCGGGCTCCTTGTGCATGGCGGTAGCGACCACGTTCTCGAGCTCGGCCGGCAGGTCCGGGCGGATCGAGAGCATCGGCGGCGGCGTCGCATATACGATCTGGTGCAGGAGCTTGGCGAGCGCGCCGGCGCGGAACGGGCGGTGGCCCGTCAGCAGCTCGTACATCACCGCGCCCAGCGAGTAGAGGTCGGAGTGGTTGGTGAGCTCGAGCGACTGGACCTGCTCGGGCGACATGTAGCTCGGGCTGCCGGCGATGCCCTCGATGCGCGAGAAGTCGGCGTCGTTGTGCAGCGCGATGCCGAAGTCGATCAGCCGGAGGTCGCTGTCGGTCGTCAGCATGAGGTTGCTGGGCTTGATGTCGCGATGGATCACCCCGCGGGAGTGGGCGTAGTGCAGCGCCTTGGCGCACTTGAACATCAGCGTCAGCACGTCCTCGACCGGCAGCAGGTTGTCGGGGCGGGTGTAGGCGGCGAGCGTGCGCGCGCCGTGGATGAACTCGGTGACGACGTAGTAGTAGCCGCTCTCCTCGCCGGCATCGTAGATCGGCATGATGTTCGGGTGCTGGAGCATCCCGACCATGTGCGCCTCGGAGAGGAACATCTTGCGCGCGACCTTGGCACGCGCCGGGTCGTCGTCGCCCGCGATGCGGTAAGCCTTGATCGCGACGTCGCGGCCGTAATACGAGTCGTGCGAGAGATAGACCGTGCCGGTGGAGCCGCGGCCGACTTCGCGGATCACCTCATACTTGCCGATGCGCTCGCCGATGCCGGCCGCGCCCTCGGCGGGCGGCATGATGGTCGGCACGGTTGCGGTTGCGATGGCCGGCTCCTCGTGGGCGTTTCCGGCACGCCAGGGGCCGGACTGACCGCGAGGATATTTCGTCAAAACCCGCGGAACCGTGAACCGGATCGCGCTTCACCGGGAGCCCGGCGCACCTCCGGCGAAGTGGTCGAAACCGTGACCGGAATCTCGCCCGAGGGGCGCTCCGTCCACGCGCACGCCGGGCTCCTCGGAGATGGCGCCGATCCGCCGGAGCACGACGCCCGCATCCAGGGCCGCGAGCCGCCCCCGCTCGGCCGGATCGGCGCTGAACAGGAGCTCGTAGTCGTCCCCGCCGCCGAGCGCGTACGCGACCCGGGCCTCGGGCAGCGCGACCGAGCACAGGCCGGCTGACAGCGGCAGCTCGCGGCTCGCGAGTTCGGCGCCGACGCCGCTCGCGGCGCACAGCTTCGCGAGGTCGCCCGCAAGCCCGTCCGAGACGTCGATGCAGGCGCTCGCGACACCGCGCAACGCCACGCCCAGCGCGACCCGCGCCTGCGGCAGCTGGAAGCGCGTGAGCAGCGCGTCGCGCGCGCGTCCCTGCGCCGTGAGCCGTCCCTGCAGGATCGCGAGACCCGCCGCGGCGTCGCCCGGCGTGCCGCTGACCCACAGGTCGTCACCGGCGCGCGCGCCGTCGCGCCGCAGTCCCTGGCCCGAAGGCACCGTGCCCGCGAGTGCGACCGACACCGTGAGCGGACCGCGCGTCGTGTCGCCGCCGACCAGGGCGACGCCGTGCCGGCGCGCGAGCGCGTCGAGCCCCGCCGAGAAACCGGCCAGCCAGTTCTCGTCCGCCGCCGGCATCGTGAGCCCGAGGAGCGCCCAGGCCGGATCCGCGCCCATGGCGGCGAGGTCGGACAGGTTCACGGCGAGCGCGCGATGCCCGATGAACCGCGCGTCGAAGCCCGCCGGGAAATGCGCACCCTCGACGAGCGTGTCGAGGGCGAGCGCGAGCGTGCCGCCGTCCGGCGCCGCGACGAGCGCCGCGTCGTCGCCGACGCCGGCGAGGACGTCCTCGCGCCGCGCGCCGCGCCGCGTGAAGTAGCGCTGGATCAGCTCGAACTCGCCGACCACGGTCAGGCCACTTCGCCGCGCTCCGCGCCGCGGTGCGCGCGCGAGGCGCGGTCGAGCACGGCGTTCACGTAGCGGTGCCCGTCCGTCGCGCCGAAGCGCTTCGCGAGCTCGATGCCCTCGTTGATCACCACGCGGTATGGAACCTCGGGGCGGGCCATGAGTTCCCACAGGCCGAGGGCGAGGATGGCGTGCTCGACGGGATCGAGCCGCGCCGGCTCGATGTCGGAGTGCCGGGCGAGCTCGGCATCGATGCCGGAATCCTCGGCGCAGATCGCGCGCAGCGCCGCGCGGAAATACTCCGGGTCCACGCGCGCGTGCTCGCGCGACTGCGCGAACTGGGCGACCAGCTCCGCCGCGGGCTGCCGCGCGAGCTGCCACTGGTAGAGCGCCTGGACCGCCAGCCTGCGCGCGGCGCCGCGCGCCTTTGACTGCTCCCGGCCGGAAACGCGCATCGCCCTCAGCCCAGCTTTCGCATCAGGCTCGCGAGCTCGATCGCCGCGCAGGCGGCATCCGCGCCCTTGTTGCCCTCGCGCCCGCCCGCCCGCTCGAGCGCCTGCTCCTCGTTCTCGGTGGTGAGCACGCCGAAGGCGACGGGCACGCCGGTCTCCTCCGCGACGCGCGCGAGCCCCGCCGCGCATTCGCCCGCGACGTAGTCGAAGTGCGCGGTCTCGCCGCGGATCACCGCGCCGAGCGCGATGACTGCGTCGAAGCGGCCGGACTTCGCGATCCGCCGCACGACGGGGGGCAGGTCGAAGGCGCCGGGCACGCGCACGAGCTCGAGGCCGTGGCGCGCCGCCCCGCGCGCGACCAGCGCCTCCACCGCGCCCGCGACGAGGCGCTCGACGACGGTCTCGTTGAAGCGCGACGCGACGAGCGCGATGCGCAGGTCGCCGACCCGCAGGTCGCCCTCGACAATGCGAATCGCGTCCACGCCGCGAGTATATCAGGCGACGCCGCAATCACTCCTCGTAGCCGACGACCTCCAGGCCGAACGCGGAGATGCCGAGCAGCTGCCGCGGCGCCGAGAGCACGCGCATGCGGCTGACGCCGAGGTCGCGCAGGATCTGCGCGCCGATCCCGTAGGTGCGCAGCACCGCGCCGCCCGCCGGTTCGGCGCCTGTCTCGTGCGACGCGCCGGCATCGATGATCTCCTCGAACGTCTCCTCTGGCCGCAGCAGCACGACGATCCCGTGCGGCTCGCGCGCGATGCGCAGCAACGCCGCCGGGAGGGTCCAACCCGCGTGCTCGCCGCGGATCCCGATCAGGTCGCGCGGCGTGTCGCGCAGGTGCACGCGGACGAGCGGCGGCGAATCGCCGGGCTCGCCGCGCACCAGCGCGACGTGCAGTCGGCCGTAGACGCGGTCGACGTACCAGCGCATTCGGAACGGTCCCGCGCCGGTCTCGACCATGCGGTCCGCCACGCATTCGATGGTGCTCTCCTTGCTGAGACGGTAGCGGATGAGGTCGGCGATCGTGCCGATGGCGAGCCCGTGTTCGCGCGCGAAGCGCTCGAGCTCCGGCCGGCGCGCCATCGTCCCGTCGTCGTTCAGCACCTCGACGATCACGGCCGCGGGCTCGAGACCCGCGAGCCGCGCGAGGTCGCAACCCGCCTCGGTGTGGCCCGCGCGCGTGAGCACGCCGCCGGGCTTCGCCATCAGCGGGAACACGTGCCCCGGCTGGCGCAGGTCCTCGGGACGCGCATCGGGAGCCACCGCCGCGCGCACCGTGCGCGCGCGGTCCTGCGCGGAGATGCCGGTCGTGACGCCCTGCGCGGCCTCGATGCTCACGGTGAAGTTGGTGCCGTGCCGGTCCTCGGCCTCGCGCACCATCAGAGGAAGCCGCAGCTTCCGGCAGCGCTCCTCCGTCAGCGTGAGGCAGATGAGCCCGCGGCCGTGGCGTGCCATGAAGTTGATGTCCTCGGGCCGCACCGAGGTCGCCGCCATCAGCAGGTCGCCCTCGTTCTCGCGGTCCTCGTCGTCCATCATGACGACCATGCGCCCGGCGGCGATCTCCGCCAGGATCTCCTCGATCGTGTTCATCGCCCTCCCCGCGCATCCAGCAGCCGGTCGAGGTAGCGCGCGACGAGGTCCACCTCGAGGTTGAGCGCGCGTCCCGCGGCGAGGCTGCCGAGCGTCGTCGCGGAGCGCGTGTGCGGAACGAGCGTGACTTCGAACCGCACGCCCGCGACGCGGCCGACGGTCAGGCTGACCCCGTCGAGCGTTACCGACCCTTTTTCCGCGATGAAACGGGCGAGTTCCGCCGGCGCCTCGATCTCCGCGGACAGCGACGCGCCCTCCGGGCGCGCCCCGCGCACCGCGGCGACGCCGTCCACGTGGCCGGTGACGAAGTGGCCGCCGAGCGCGCCGCCTGCGACTAGCGCCGGCTCGAGGTTCACGGCGCTGCCGGCCACCAGCGCGCCGAGCGTGGTGCGGGCGAGCGTCTCGCCGGAAAGTTCGGCCGCGAATCGTCCCTCGGCGACTTCCACCAGCGTGAGGCACACGCCGGACACCGCGACGCTGTCGCCAGGCCGCCAGCCGGCGGTCGGCAGCCGGCCGGTCGAGATCCCGAGCCGGCGCGCGCCGCCGCCCTCGCGGACGTCGACGACCTTCCCGACTGCGGTGACGATCCCGGTGAACATGGGGGCACTCAGCTCCGCGGCCGCAGGCGCAGCAGCAGGTCGCCGCCGACGTCCTGGCGCTCGACGATGGAGAACTGCAGCCGGCCTGCCATGGACGCCGGCGCCTCGAGGTCGGCGAGCGGCCGGGCGCCGCGTCCGAGCAGCGTCGGTGCGAGGTAGAGCAGCAGCTCGTCGACGAGGCCCGCCGCGAGCAGCGCTCCCGCGAGGCCGGCGCCGCATTCGACCAGCAATTCGTTGACCTGCCGGCCCGCGAGCGCCGCGAGCGCGGCCTCGAGATCGACGCCGCCCCCGGAGGCGCCGACGGCCAGCACCTCGGCGCCCGCCGCGCGCAGCGCAGCGGCGCGTGACGGCTCCTCCACCGAACACAGTATCAGCGCCTGGCCCGGCGGCGCGAGGATGCGCGCGCCGGGCGGCGTGCGCAGGCGCGTGTCGAGCACGACCCGAAGCGGCTGGCGCTCCGTGCCTGGCAGGCGCACGTCGAGGCGCGGGTCGTCGGCGATCACGGTGCCACTGCCCGTCATCACGGCCGACGCGCGCGCGCGCAGGCGCTGCACGTCCTCGCGCGCCGCCTCGCCGGTGATCCAGCGGCTTTCGCCTCCCGGCAGCGCCGTGCCGCCGTCGAGGCTGGCCGCGAGTTTCACGGAAACCCACGGCCGGCCGCGCGTCATGCGCGAGACGAAGCCCGGGTTCAGCTCGAGCGCCTCGCGCTCGAGGACCCCGCCCTCCACGGCGATGCCGGCCGCCTCGAGCCGGGCGATTCCGCCGCCGTCGACGCGCGGATCGGGATCGCGCATCGCGTACACGACACGGCGGATCCCGGCCCCGACAAGCGCGTCGGCGCAGGGCGGCGTGCGGCCATGGTGCGAGCAGGGCTCGAGCGTCACGTAAGCGGTCGCGCCGCGGGCGGCGGCCCCCGCCGCCTCGAGCGCGATGACCTCGGCATGCGGCCCGCCGGCGCGCCGGTGCCAGCCCTCCCCCACCACCCGCGTGCCCGACACGATCACGCAGCCGACGCGCGGGTTCGGGTCCGTCGTGGCGAGTCCGAGCCGCGCGAGCTCCAGCGCCCGCGCCATGTGCCCCGCATCGCCTGCCGATGCCGCGGTCATCGCTTGCCCCGCGGCTCGCGCGCCTGGGACGGGAGCAGCGACATCTGGCCCGCCCCCGGGTCGCTGCGCCGGCGCTTGTCGAGCTGCTCGAGCTCCTCGCGGAACGAGTCCACGTCGTGGAAGCGGTGATAGACCGAGGCGTAGCGCACGTAAGCGACTTCGTCGAGCAGCCGCAGCTCCTCCATCACGATCTCGCCGATCGTGCGCGAGGCGACCTCGCGCTCGCCGAGGACCCGCAGGCGATGGGCGATCCGCTCGAGCGCGGTCTCGACCGCGTCGCGGCCGACGGGCCGCTTCTCGAGCGCCTTCATGATCCCCGCGCGCAGCTTGCCCTCGTCGAACGGCTGGCGCGTGCTGTCGTTCTTCACGACCTGCGGCATGACGAGTTCCGCCGTCTCGAAGGTCGTGAAGCGCTCGCCGCAGGAGAGGCACTCGCGCCGACGCCGGATCTGGTGGCCCTCGCCGGCGAGCCGCGAGTCCGTCACCTTGGTGTCGTCGTGGTTGCAGAACGGGCAATGCACGGCGTCGCCGCCCTCACGCGTACACCGGGAAGCGGCTGCAGATGGCCCGCACCGCCTGGCGCACCCGTTCGACCGCAGCCTCGTCGCCCATGGCGTCGAGCACGTCGGCGATCAGGTCCCCGACCTGTCGCGACTCCGCCTCCCCGAATCCGCGGGTCGTGATCGCAGGCGTGCCGATCCGCAGGCCGCTCGTCACGAAGGGCGGGCGCGGGTCGTTGGGCACGGCGTTCTTGTTGACGGTAATGTGCGCGCGGCCGAGCGCGGCATCCGCATCCTTTCCGGTATAGGCCCGGCCGATCAGGTCGAGCAGGAACAGGTGGTTGTCGGTGCCGCCGGACACGATCCGGTAACCGCGATCCTGCAGCGCCTTCGCCATGGCGCGCGCGTTCGCGACCACCTGGCGCTGGTACGACTTGAACTCCGGCGCGAGCGCCTCGAGGAAGGCCACGGCCTTGGCCGCGATCACGTGCATCAGCGGCCCACCCTGCATCCCGGGAAATACGATGGAGTTCAGCTTCTTGTGCAGCTCCGGGTGCTCGCGCGCGAGGATCAGGCCGCCGCGCGGGCCGCGCAGCGTCTTGTGCGTCGTCGTCGTGACGACGTCCGCGTGCGGCACCGGGCTCGGGTACACGCCCGCGGCCACGAGGCCCGCGACGTGCGCCATGTCCACCACGAAGTAGGCGCCGACGTCATCCGCAATGGCACGGAAGCGCTGCCAGTCGATGACGCGCGAGTAGGCCGAGAATCCCGCGAGGATCATCTTCGGCCGGTGCTCGCGCGCGAGGCGCTGCACCGCGGCGTAGTCGATCTCTCCCGTCGCGGTGTCGAGTCCGTACTGGACCGCGTGGAAGACCTTGCCCGAGAAGTTGACCTTCGCGCCGTGAGTGAGGTGACCGCCGTGGTCGAGGCTCATGCCGAGCAGCGTGTCGCCGGGCGCGAGCAGCGCGAAGTACACGGCGGCATTCGCCTGCGAGCCGGAATGCGGCTGTACGTTCGCGTACGCGGCGCCGAAGAGCTGCTTCGCGCGCTCGATGGCCAGTTCCTCCGCGATGTCGACGAACTCGCATCCGCCGTAGTACCGCTTGCCGGGATAGCCCTCCGCATACTTGTTGGTGAGCACCGAGCCCTGCGCCTCCAGCACCCGCGGGCTCGCGTAATTCTCGGAGGCGATCAGCTCGAGATGGTCTTCCTGCCGGCGGCGCTCGCCGGCTATCGCGGCGGCTAGCGGGGGGTCGAAACCTTCGATGCGCATGTCGGGACCGAACATGGGTTTTCTCGCGGCAGCGGCCCGGAAACGGAGCGCGAAGTCTACCCGATGCCGGGCCCTCAGGCCGCCTCGACGAAGGCCTGGACCACGCGGGTCCAGGCACGCGCGATGTTGCGGCGGTTGTACCCGCCGCCCCCGAACGCGAGGATCCTTCCGGATGCGTGGCGCTCGGCGATCGCGCACAGCTGTGCCGCGGCATGGCCGTGCGCCTCCTCGGTGAGCCCCAGGTGGGTGATCGGGTCGCCGGCGAGGCTGTCGGCACCGCACTGGAGGATCACGAACTCGGGCGCATGCCGCTCGAGGTGCGCTTCAATGACGGGCCACGCGGCCAGGAATTCGTCGTCGCCGGCGCCCGGCGGCAAGGGCAGGTTGAGCTTGCTGCCGACGGCCGCCCCGGTGCCGATCTCGTCCGCTGCGCCCGTGCCCGGATACAGGAAGCGCCCGTCCTCGTGCGTGTCGGCGATGATCAGTGCCGGGTCGTCCTCGAAGGCATAGAAGACCCCGTCGCCGTGGTGCGCGTCGATGTCGACGTAGGCGATGCGCGAGAGACCGTGCTCGCGCTTGAGCATCTCGACCACCACGCCGATGTCGTTGAAGACGCAGAAGCCGGCTGCATGCGCGCGCCCGGCGTGGTGCAGACCGGCGATCGGAACGAAGCCGCGCCGCGCGCGGCCTTCCATGACGGCCTGCGCGGCCACGAGCGACGCACCCACCACGTCGCAGGCGGCCTCGAAGACGCCTTTGAACGCGGGGGTGTCGCCGCCGTCGAGCAGGCCGTCGCCCGCCGCCGAGCGCGCGGCGACGAAGTCGACGTAGCCCGGGTCGTGGAACATCTCGAGCTCGGCGCGCGAAGCACGGCGCGGCGCGAGCTGCAGCACGCGCTGGTCCAGCCCGCCCGCCACGAGCTCGCGCCAGAAGGCGTCGTGCCGGTCCGGACCGAAGGGATGCCCGTCGGGAAAGCCGTAGCGGGCGATGCGCTCGCCGGCGACGACGCAGGTGGACGCTACGCCAGTTTCAGCCACGGGATGCCGCCGCCGTTCGGGAGACGTCTCCGAGACTAGCACGGCTGGCGGCGGGCGCCCGCTTCGCAGATAATCCGCGGCCCCCCGGAGCCTCGGCAACGCATGGCCCAGTACATTTATACGATGAACCGCGTCGGCAAGGTCGTGCCGCCGAAGCGGCACATCCTGCGCGACATCTCGCTGTCCTTCTTTCCGGGCGCCAAGATCGGTGTCCTCGGCCTCAACGGATCGGGCAAGTCGACGCTGCTGCGGATCATGGCAGGCGTCGACACCGACATCGAGGGCGAGGCCCGCCCGCAGCCGGGGATCAAGGTGGGGCTGCTGCCTCAGGAGCCGCAGCTCGACCCCGCCGCGGACGTGCGATCGATCGTCGAGGAATCGGTCAAGCCCGTGAAGGACGCTCTGGCGCGCCTCGAGCAGGTGTACGCGCTCTACAGCGAGCCCGACGCGGACTTCGACAAGCTCGCCGCCGAACAGGGCCAGCTGGAAGCATTCCTGGCCAGCGTCGACGGCCACAGCCTCGAGCGCCAGCTCGATGTTGCCGCCGACGCGCTGCGGCTGCCACCCTGGGACGCGAAGGTGTCCCAACTGTCGGGCGGCGAGCGGCGCCGCGTCGCGCTGTGCCGCCTGCTGCTCTCGAAGCCGGACATGCTGCTGCTGGACGAGCCGACCAACCACCTCGATGCCGAGTCGGTGGCCTGGCTCGAGAAGTACCTCGAGCAGTACCCGAGCACCGTCATCTGCGTGACCCACGATCGCTACTTCCTCGACAACGTCGCCGGCTGGATACTCGAGCTGGACCGCGGGCACGGCATCCCCTGGCAGGGCAACTACTCCTCCTGGCTGGAGCAGAAGGAGCGTCGTCTCGCTCAGGAGGAGAAGCAGCAGGAGGGACTTCGCCGCACGCTCGAGCGCGAGCTCGAATGGGTGCGCGCCAACCCGAAAGCGCGCCAGGCGAAGAGCAAGGCGCGCCTGCGCCAGTTCGAGGAGCTCTCCTCCGTCGAGTTCCAGGCGCGCAACGAGACCAACGAGATCTACATCCCGCCCGGCCCCCGCCTCGGCGACCTCGTGATCGAGGTCGAGGGCCTGCGCAAGGCCTATGGCGAGCGCCTGCTGATTGACGACCTCTCCTTCCGGCTGCCACAGGGCGGCATCGTCGGGATCATCGGTCCGAACGGCGCGGGCAAGACGACGCTGTTCCGGATGCTGACCGGCGCGGAGAAGCCGGACGCCGGCACGGTCCGCGTCGGACCCAGCGTGCAGATCGCCTGCGTCGACCAGTCGCGCGACAAGCTGGACGACTCCAAGACCGTCTGGCAGGAGATCTCGGGCGGCCAGGACATCATCAAGGTCGGCAACTACGAGACGGCCTCCCGCGGCTACGTGGGCCGGTTCAACTTCCGGGGCAACCAGCAGCAGCAGCAGATCGGCGAGCTCTCCGGCGGCGAGCGCAACCGCGTCCACCTGGCGAAGCTGCTCCGCAGCGGCGGCAACCTGCTACTGCTCGACGAGCCGACCAACGACCTCGACGTCGAGACGCTGCGGGCGCTGGAGGAAGCGCTGCTGAATTTCCCCGGCTGCGCCGTCGTCATCTCGCATGACCGCTGGTTCCTCGATCGCATCGCGACCCACATCCTCGCCTTCGAGGGCGACAGCGAGGTTGTCTGGTTCGAGGGCAACTACCAGGAGTACGTGCAGGACCTGCGCCGCCGCAAGGGCGAGGACGCCGACCAGCCGCACCGGCTCCGCTACAAGCCGCTGCATACGTAGTAGACTGCCCCCTCGTGGCCGTCTACATCGACTCCTCGGGACGCCTGCACCACGACCAGGAAAGCGGGCTCGCGCTTCACTGCCCGCACTGCCAGGTGCTCGCGCACATCACGCCGGTGTCGGTGCCGGACTTCAACGTCCTGGAGCAGCACAAGCCCTCCCAGGTCGGGCTGGTGTACCGCTGCGCAGCCTGCAATGCGCCGGTCTTCCTGAAATTCACGGTGAAGCTTTACGCCGGCAGCCGCGTGGAGCTCGCGCCGAACTTCGTCGAGCTCGAGCGCGCACGCGAGAAGTTCAACTTCACCTACCTGCCTGAAGACACGGAGGCGCTCCTGAAGGAAACCTTCGCCTGCTTCACCGCCGCCTGCTACAACGCCTTTGCGTCGATGTGCCGTCGCGTCGCCCAGCGCACCTTCGCCGACCTCGGCGCGGACGGGAAGCTCGAGCTCTACGACGAGCTCGCGAACGTGCGGCGGCTCGCCGAGATCGACGACGACACCTACGAGGTCGTCCGCAAGATCCTGTTCGACTTCGATGAGCCGGGCCGCGGCAACCTGCCGGCGGTGGACGCCTTCAGGGCGGGCGTGCTGCTCGAGGTCCTGAAGGACCTGCTGTACCAGGCCTATGTGCGGCGCGGGCGGCTGCAGCAGGCGATGATGGTGCGCCGCTATTTCTCCGAGGACGCGGGGAACGTCACGCCCCTGCCCGGCGCGCGCTCCTGATCACCCGACCCAGACGCGAGCGTTCCTGAAGATCCGCATCCAGCCGCTGTCCTCGCCGGCTGCCGGCGGATGCCAGGAATTCTGCACCGTGCGGAAGACGCGTTCCGGGTGGGGCATCAGGATGGTGACGCGCCCGTCCGCCGAAGCGAGTCCCGCGATGCCGTCCGGGGAGCCGTTCGGGTTCGCCGGGTAACGGTTCGCGACGCGCCCGCGATTGTCGACGAAGCGGATCGCGACCCGGCCGCGCGAGGCGGCCTCGTCCGCGTCGTCGCGGAACTCGGCGCGACCTTCACCGTGCGCCACCGCGATCGGCAGGCGCGAGCCGGCCATGCCCGCGAAGAAGAGCGAGTTCGTGTCCCCGACCTCGACCATCGACAGCCGCCCCTCGAACTGCTCGGAACGGTTCCGCCGGAAGCGCGGCCAGTGGGCGGCGCCAGGGATCAATTCGGCGAGCGCCGCCAGCATCTGGCAGCCGTTGCAGACTCCGAGCGTGAATCGGTCCGTGCGGGCGAACCAGCCCTCGAACAAGGCGCGCACGCGGGCGTTGAACAGGATCGACTTGGCCCAGCCCTCCCCGGCGCCAAGCACGTCGCCGTAGCTGAAACCACCGCAAGCGACGAGTCCCTGGAACCCGTCAAGGTTGCCCGCCCGGTCGATCAGGTCCGTCATGTGCACGTCGACGGCGGTGAAGCCGGCGCGATCGAAGGCCGCGGCCATCTCGACCTGGCTGTTGACGCCCTGCTCGCGCAGGATGGCGACGCGCGGCCGGGCCCCGGTCGCCATGTAAGGCGCCGCGACGTCCTCGTCGGCGTCGTAGCCGAGGCGCCACGCGAGGCCGGGATCGTCCGGGTCGAGCCGTGCATCGCGCTCCTCGTCCGCGCAGGACGGCTCGTCGCGCAGTCTCTGCATGCGCCAGGTGGTCTCGGACCAGGCGGCGTGCAGCCGAAACCTGTCCTCGTCGATGAGCGTGCGGCCCGACGCCGCGATGCGGATGCGCGCGCCGGCCGTGACGCTGCCGATGCGCCTCGCGCAGCCCGACAGTCCGTGGCGCGCGAGCTCGGCCTCGACGCGCCCGGCATCGTCCGCGCGAACCTGCAGCACCGCGCCGAGCTCCTCGGCATAGAGCGCGGCGGCCGGCCGCGCGACCGCGCCGAGGTCGACATCGATCGCGGCCCGGCCCGCGAACGCCATCTCGAGCAGCGTCACCGCGAGGCCCCCGTCCGAGCGGTCGTGGTAGGCGAGCAGGAGCCCGCTGCCCGCCAGCGCGCGGATCGCCGCGAAGTACGAGCGAAGGCGCGCCGGGTCGTCGAGGTCCGGCGGCAC
The DNA here is from genome assembly GCA_035281265.1 of Steroidobacteraceae bacterium. Lineage (GTDB taxonomy): Bacteria > Pseudomonadota > Gammaproteobacteria > Steroidobacterales > Steroidobacteraceae > SCUD01. Next base: position 1,969 of record DATEEF010000174.1, on the reverse strand, counting down.
GTCGCCGGTCCGCCCGTACACCTGCGCGAGGCAGGAGCCACCGATGCGATCGAGTCCGCCGCCGAGATCGAGAAGGATGAGCTCGGTCGGTCCGGCGGCGGTCGCGAGAGCGGGCGTCAGCGTCCTGCGGACATCGGCGACGGGCGCGCAGGCCGTGACGACGAGGGACAGCGGCGAGGCCACCTCGCGCGCCCGCCCGCCTTCGAGCCAGCTTGTGCGCATCGACAGCGAATCCTTGCCGACCGGGATGGCGATGCCGAGCGCCGGGCAGAGTTCCTCGCCCAGTGCGCGCACCGTGTCGTACAGGTCGGCGTCCTCCGCGGGATCGCCGCAGGCGGCCATCCAGTTCGCTGACAGCTTGACGTCACCGAGCGCGCGCACGTCGGCCGCGGCGAGGTTGGTGATCGCTTCGCCGACCGCGATCCGTCCCGACGCCGGCGCGTCGAGGAGCGCGATGGCCGGGCGCTCGCCGAGCGCCATCGCCTCGCCCGTCGCGCCCGCGAGGGTCGAGGTCGTCACCGCGACGTCGCTCACCGGCACCTGCCAGGGGCCGACGAGCGGGTCCCGGCTGATCATCCCGCCGACGCTGCGGTCGCCGATCGTGACCAGGAATCCCTTGTCCGCGATCGCCGGCAGGCGCAGCAATCGCTCGAGCGCCTCGCGGGCATCGATGCCGCTGCCGTCGAAGCCGTCGCCGCGGCGTCGGCGGCGCGCGGCGCTGCGCCGCATGCGCGGCGGGCGCCCGAGCAGGTCCGCGATCGGCATGTCGACGACGCGCTCGTCGGTGCGGGGGTCGGCGACCCTCAGCCAGCCGTCGTCCGACGCCTCGCCGATGACCGCGTGCGGGCAGCGCTCGCGCCGGCAGAGCGCGACGAAATTGTCGAGGCCGGCAGGTTCCAGGGCGAGGACGTAGCGCTCCTGCGCCTCGTTGCACCAGAGTTCGAGCGGGGACATGCCGGGCTCATCCGTCGGCACGCGCGCAAGATCGATGCGTCCGCCGCCGGGCGCGACGACCTCGGGCACCGCGTTCGACAGGCCGCCCGCGCCGACGTCGTGCACCATCAGGATCGGGTTGCGCTCGCCCATCGCCCAGCAGGCATCCAGCACCTGTTGCGCGCGTCGCTGCATCTCGGGGTTGCCGCGCTGCACGGAGGCGAAGTCGAGCGCCTCGCTCGCCGTGCCACTGCCCTGCGACGAGGCCGCGCCGCCGCCGAGGCCGATCAGCATGGCCGGGCCGCCCACCAGCACGAGCGGGGCGCCGGCCGGCACAGGCCGCTTGTCGACGTGCGCACGGCGGACGTTGCCGACGCCACCCGCGATCATGATCGGCTTGTGGTAGCCGCGCACGGCGGGGCCTGCACCGTCGCCGACGCTGAGCTCGAAACTGCGGAAGTAGCCGAGGATCCCCGGCCGGCCGAACTCGTTGTTGAAGGCCGCGGCCCCGATCGGGCCCTCGATCATGATGTCGAGCGCCGAGGCGATGCGCGCCGGCCGCCCGTGGTCCGACTCCCAGGGCTGCTCGAACCCGGGAATGCGCAGGTTCGAGACGGTGAAGCCGACGAGTCCCGCCTTCGGCTTCGCACCGCGGCCCGTCGCGCCCTCGTCGCGGATCTCGCCGCCGGAGCCGGTCGCGGCGCCCGGGAATGGCGAGATCGCAGTCGGGTGATTGTGCGTCTCCACCTTGATCAGGATATCGACGGGTTCCTCGCGCCAGCCGTACTCGTGGCCGGCGCCCGACGCGAAATAGCGCGAGGCGACGGGTCCTTCGATGACGGCGGCATTGTCGCTGTAGGCCGAAAGCACGCCCGCGGGACTCCGGTCCCTGGTGTGTCGGATCATCGCGAACGGCGAGCGTGCCATCGCCTCGCCGTCGATATGCCAGTCGGCGTTGAAGATCTTGTGACGGCAATGCTCGCTGTTCGCCTGCGCGAACATCATGACCTCGACGTCGGTCGGGTCGCGGCCGAGG
>DATEEF010000173.1:0-8857 GCA_035281265.1 Steroidobacteraceae bacterium | reverse complement strand
CTGACGCTGCTCGCGGGCCGCGAGCACCGCCTGGAAAAGGCGCTCGCGCCGGTGCGCGACCGCTACGACATCGTGGTCATCGACTGCCCGCCGGCGCTCAACATCCTGACGGTCAACGCGCTGACGGCCGCGGATTCCGTGCTGATCCCGATGCAGTGCGAGTATTACGCGCTCGAGGGGCTTTCCGGCCTCATGACCACGATCGAGCAGATCCGCGACTCGGTGAACCCGAAGCTCGAGATCGAGGGCATCCTGCGCACGATGTTCGACCCGCGCAACAACCTGTCGAACGACGTCGCGGCGCAGCTCATCTCGCACTTCGGCGACCGCGTGTTCCGCACGATCATCCCGCGCAACGTCCGCCTCGCCGAGGCGCCGTCCTTCGGCGTGCCGGTAATGCTGCACGACCGCGACTCGCGCGGCGCGCTCGCCTACCTCGCGCTCGCAGGCGAGCTGATCCGCCGCTCGGAAGAGCCCGAGGCCTACTACGCGGAAAATGCCCCGGCGCCCGCCGAGGCCGCTTCGAGCGCGGAAGCCGGCGAGACCACTTTGACCCTCGTGGAAAACGACGCCGTGCCGCCACCGCGCGTGGCCGAGCCGGATTCCGAAGGGCCGGCGCCGGCCGAAGAATCGGCGCCGTCGTCTGCCTCGATCCCCTACTTCGGCAACCACTGACCGAAAGCCGAAGGGGACGCACCCCTTCATATTCGCGAAGGGGTGCGTCCCCTTCGTTCCTTCGTCCCGTTCGTGGGACGGTGTCCGTCCGGTGTGTCCCATGACCGGGATGCGGACGTCCGCTCGGCCGTATCGGACAGGCAGCCTTACCAACTCCAGAAAACTATAAACTTTTAAAGATCAATACTTTACGAGTGTTCATGGCAAGTTGGCACGGCACTTGCTCTATCTAGGACAGAGGCGGCAATGGCCGCTTCGGAACGGAGAGCGAGGAGAGAGCCATGAACACAATGATCAATCGCAACACCGGACTCGCGGCCTTCGCGGCGATCGTGATCGTCGGGCTGACGGGCCTCACACTCGAGCGCGGCCATGCAGGCGCCCTGCCCCAGGGCGTGATCGAAGTCGGCAACCCGGTGACGCTGTCGGTCGGCGACCTGGTGGTCGCGCAGCTCCCCGAGGTGCAGGTCCTCGGCACGCGCGTGGTGCAGCTCGCTGATGCGGCCGGCCATGCCGACCCGCAGGGCTGAGACGGCCACGGCCGTGGGCCGTGACGAGTCGCCCTCCGACGTGCAGATCATGCGCGCGTTCATCGCGGTCGCAGTCGGGATCCTGCTGACGATCTGGGTGCTGCGGCCCCTCTGCAGCACCCCGAACGTCCGCACGGCGCTGCCCGAGCAGCGCGCCCTCTCGGGCATCCAGACCCTGGTGATCTGATGGACCGTCCGCGCGTCCGCGACAGCCTCCTGAACAAGCACCGGAAGCTCGCCTTCATGGCCGGCGGCCTCCTGCTGCTCTCAGGCGTCGCGGTCGGCATCGCGAAGCTCGAACCCGGCGCGCCCTCCGTCGCGCGGGAACAGCTCTACCTCGATGAAGTGAAGGAAGGCACGCTCGAGCGCAAGGTGCGCGGGCCCGGGAGCCTGCAGCCGCGCGAGGCGCGCTGGCTTTCCACGCGCGAGGAAGCGCGCGTCGACCGCGTGCTGGTACGCGCGGGCGAGACCGTCACCGCGGACACCGTGATCGTCCAGCTGTCGAATCCCGAGGTCGAGCGCGCGGCGGATGCCGCGGAGCTCGAGGTCGCCGCCGCCCGCGCCGAGTTCGCGGCCGCGCGGCTCGACCTCGAGAGCCAGCGCCTCGACCGGCGCTCTTCCCTGGCCGAGGCCCAGGCGACCGCCGAGTCGGCGCGCCTGCAGGCGCTCGCCGAGGAGCGCGCCTTCCAGCAGGGCGCGGTATCGGAGCTGCAGACGTCCCGTTCGAAGATCCTCGCCACGCAGCTCGGCGAGCGCGCGAAGATCGAGCAGCAGCGCCTCGCCGCGCTCGACGCCGCCGTCAACGCGCAGCTCCAGGCGCGGCAGGCGCGGTTGCGCCAGCTCGAGCGTGCACACGAGGAGCGGCGCCTCGCCGCCGATTCCCTGCAGGTGAAGGCCGGCATCGACGGCGTCGTGCAGACGGTCCCGGTGCAGGAAGGCCAGCAGCTCGCGTCCGGCGCGAACGTCGCGCGCGTGGCGAAGCCCGGCGCGCTCTATGCCGAGATCCGCGTGCCCGAGATGGACGCGCGCGACCTGGCGCCGGGCCTGCCCGCGACCATCGACCTGCGCGACCGCATGGTCCGCGGGCGCGTCGTGCGCGTGGACCCGGCGGTCACCGCGGGCGCGGTCAAGGTCGAGGTCGACTTCGACGAGCCGCTGCCGACGCAGGCGCGCGCCGACCTGTCCGTCGACGGCACGATCGCCATCGAGACGCTGAAGGGCGTGCGCTACGTCGGCCGGCCGGTGGGCGCGCAGTCCAACTCGAGCACGACGGTGTTCCGTGCGCGGGCCGGCGATTCCGTCGCCGAGCGGGTGCCGGTCAAGTTCGGCAAGGCGTCGGTGAACCAGATCGTCGTCCTCGAGGGCCTCGAGCCCGGCGACGTCGTGGCGCTCGCGGACACCACGCAGTGGTCCGGCAAGGACCGGATCGTCATCGACTGACGGAGAAATGACATGCAGGACAAGGCGATGATCAGCCTCTCGGGCGTCACCAAGGTCTTCTACACGGATGACCTCGAGACGCACGCGCTCGACGGCATCCACCTCGACGTCGCGCGTGGGGAGTTCCTCTCGATCTCCGGGCCGTCGGGCTGCGGCAAGTCCACGCTGCTCGCGATCCTCGGCCTCCTCGACACGCCGACCGAGGGCAAATACGCGCTCGACGGTTACGAGGTCGCGGCGCTCCCGCCGGCCGCCCGCGCCAAAGTGCGCAACGAGCGCATCGGCTTCATCTTCCAGGCCTTCAACCTGATCGGCGACCTGACGGTGCTGCAGAACGTCGAGCTGCCGCTGACCTACCGGGTGGCCATGTCCGCCGACGAGCGCCGCAAGGCCGCCGTGCACGCGCTCGAGCGCGTCGGCATGTCGCACCGCGTGAACCACCATCCGTCCCAGCTTTCCGGCGGCCAGCAGCAGCGCGTCGCCGTCGCCCGCGCGCTCGCCGGCAAGCCCGCGATCCTGCTCGCCGACGAGCCGACCGGGAACCTCGACTCGCGCAACGGCGAGGCGGTGATGAACCTGCTGCGCGAGCTGCACCGCGAGGGCGCGACGATCTGCATGGTCACGCACGACCCGCGTTACGCCGACTACGCCGACCGCAAGGTCCAGCTCTTCGACGGCCGCGTCGTCGACGAGACCAACATGATCGACCTGTCGCAGCGTCGCGCTGCCCACGCCTGAGGACCACCCGATGCGCGCATTCCTCGAGGAATTGAAGGCGGCGATCACGGGCCTCGGTCGTGCGCCGGGGTTTGCCGCGCTCGCGGCGGGCGTGCTGGGACTCGGCCTCGGTGCGGTCATCTTCATGTACGGCGTTGCCGACACGCTGATGATGAAGCCGCCGCCGTATCCCGACGCCGACCGCCTCTACACGATCGTCACGATCGACGGCCAGCAGGCCGGCGACTTCGACGGCTCGATGCTGCCGCGCGACTTCGACAAGGTCCGCGAGGCCGCGGGCGACAAGTTCGAGGCGCTGGGCGGGATCTACGTCGGCACGACCTACCTGACCGGGGACGGCCAGGCCGAGCGCTACGACGGCGCCTTCGCCGATGGCCACATTTTCGACGTAACCGGCGTCGCGCCCGAGCTCGGGCGCACCATCCTCCCGCGCGACACGATCGAGGGCGCGGCGCCGGTCGTCGTCCTTTCGCACGAGCTCTGGAGCGAGCGCTTCGACGCCGACCCGGCGATCGTCGGCCGCACGGTGCGCGTCAACGGCAAGTCCTCCGAGGTCATCGGCGTGATGCCGAAGGACTTCAGCTTCCCGGGAACGGCGGCGCTCTGGGTCGCGAACCAGGAGGACCCGCTGCGCGTCTCGCGCCAGCACTCCGTGGACGTCCAGGTGTTCGGCCGCCTGAAGCCGGGCGCTGATCCGGACGAAGTCCAGATGGCGCTTGCGCCCGCCGCGGCGGCCATCAAGGCCGAAGTCGGCGCGCAGGCGTTCAGCGGCCACTTCGAGGTGCTGCCGATGGCGAGCGGATTCATCGGCGACGGCATCGACCTCGTGACGACGCTCCTCGTCGCGGTCGGCTTCGTGCTGCTCATCGCCTGCGCGAACGTCTCGAACCTGTTGCTGGCGCGCTCCGCCTACCGCGTGCGCGAGACGACCGTCCGCTCGGCGCTCGGCGCCTCGCGCGGGCGCCTCGTGATCCACATACTGGCCGAGGGGTTCGTGATCAGCGCCATCGCGACCGTCATCGGCCTGCTTCTCGCCTCCGCGGCGCTCGACGCGATCGGGCTGGCGGTCTCGCGGTACCTGGAAAGCAGCCCGAGCTGGTGGCGCTTCGAGATCGACTACCGTGTCGCCGTCGTGGCCGTCGGTGCCGCGCTCCTGTCCACGCTGATCGCGGGGATTCCGGCGGCCATCCGCGCCTCGCGGCCCTCGCTCGATTCGCTGTTGCGCGACGGCGGCCGAATGGGCACGGGGCTCGCCATCGGCCGCATCGCCTGGGGCCTGGTGGTGGTCGAGGTCACGCTCGCCTGCCTGTTGCTCGGACTGTCGGCCCTCATGACGAAGAGCGTGCTGACCGCGACGTCCTCGGACGTCGGCGTGAAGACCGACGACCTCATGACGGCGCGCGTCGGGCTGACGAGCGGGACCTACGAGGAGCGTGTCGACCAGGTGCGGTTCTGGGAGACGCTGCTGGCGCGCATCCAGGCGCAGCCGGGAATCGAGAAGGCCGCCCTCACGAACTCGCTGCCCGGCCACGGCATCAACGACGGTCCCGTGTCCGTCGAGGGCCGCGACTACGGGGACACGGCGACGAAGCCGTTCGTCAACTACCTGACCGTGAGCCCGTCCTATTTCGAGACGATGCGCATCGTGCCGACGCAAGGGCGCCTGTTCGACAGCCGCGACCACTACGACAGCATGTCGGTGACCGTCATCAGCGAATTCATGGCGAAGTCCATGTTCCCGGACGAGTCGCCGATCGGCAAGCGCATCCGCTTCGACCTCGACGAGGACAAGACCGAGTACACGATCATCGGCGTCGTGCCGGACGTCCTCATGGACGACGACGGCGTGATCGACGAGGGCCTGTACCTCTCTGTGTTCCAGCATCCGCAGCGCTTCCAGAGCATCGTCGTGCGCGGCGAGGGCGATCCGCGCGCGCTGATCGCGCCCGTGCGCGCCGCGCTCGCTCAGACGGACCCCGACCTTGCGCTGTACTGGCCGCGGACTTTCGAGGAGTCGCGGAGGGTGAAGACGGCGGGCTTCCGCATCATCGGCACGATCTTCGCGGTCTTCGCGGGCGTCGCCGTGCTCCTGGCGGCGGCGGGCCTCTTCGGCGTGCTCGCCTTCCACGTCGGCCAGCGCACGCGCGAGATCGGCGTGCGCCGCGCGCTGGGCGCGGACGACTGGCGCATCCTCAAGATGGTCATGCGCGCGAGCGGCGTGCAGATCCTGCTGGGCCTCGGCATCGGCATGGCGCTGCTGCCGCTCATGGGCCGCGGCCTGGGGGACACGCTGGGCAACGTGAGCCCGTACGACCCGGGCATCTACGCGTGGGTCGTGGTCCTGATGGTCGTCGTCGCGGTCGCAGCGACACTCACGCCGACGCGCCGTGCGCTGAAGGTCGATCCCGCGGCGGCATTGCGCTACGAGTGAGGGCATAGCACGATCCGCCTGTGCAGCCGCGCATACTGATTGCGGACGACCAGGCGGACATCCTCTCGGCGCTGAAGCTCCTGCTGAAGCGGGAAGGATTCGACGTCGCGACCGCCTCGTCCCCGGCGGGGGTCCTCGACATCGTGGCGCGCGAGCACGTGGACGTCGCGCTCGTGGACCTCAACTATTCCCGCGACACGACCTCCGGCGAGGAGGGCACGGCCCTCGTCGAGCAGCTCCACCGCGGGCACCCGGAGCTGCCCGTGATCGTGATGACCGCATGGGCGACCGTCGAGGTCGCGGTCAAGGCGATGCGGAACGGCGCCAACGACTTCCTCGAGAAGCCCTGGAACAACCAGCGCCTGCTCTCCGTGCTGCGCAACCAGGTGCAGCTCGCCGAGGCGCGCCGGCGCGGCCGGCGGCTGGAGGACGAGAACGCGATCCTGCGCGCGGCCGACGGCACGAACCTGGTCGCGAGCTCGCGCCCCATGCAGGAAGTCGTGCGCCTCGCGCGCCAGGTGGCGCGCTCCGACGCCAGCGTCCTGATCACGGGCGAGCCGGGCACGGGCAAGAGCCTGCTCGCGAAGCTTATCCACGACTGGTCGGACCGCGCCGCGCGATCGTTCATTTCGGTGAATGCCGGCGGCTTGCCGGAGTCCGTATTTGAATCGGAAATGTTCGGCCACGTGAAAGGCGCCTTCACGGACGCCAAGGCCGACCGCGCCGGTCGCTTCGAGCTGGCCGACGGCGGGACGCTGTTCCTCGACGAGATCGGCAACGTGCCGCCGGCGCAGCAGGCGCGCCTGCTGCGCGCGCTCGAGACCGGCGAGTTCGAGCGCGTCGGCTCCTCGCGCACGCAGCGGGCGGACGTGCGCGTCGTGTCGGCGACGAACGCGGACCTGCCGGCGATGATCCGCGACGGGCGCTTCCGCGAGGACCTCCTGTTCCGCATCAACACCGTGGAGATCCGGCTGCCGCCGCTGCGCGAGCGGCGCGAGGAGATCCTGGAGCTCGCGAACGCGCAGCTCGAGCGCAAGGCGACCCAGTACGGCCGCGCGGTGAAGGGTTTCGACCCGATCGCGCTGTCGGCACTGCAGAACTACGCCTGGCCGGGAAACGTCCGCGAGCTCAACAGCGTCGTCGAGCGCAGCCTCCTGCTCGCGGGGGGCGAGGAGATCGGCGCGGCGGACCTGCGGCTCTCCGCCGCGAAGTCCGGGCCGCCGTCGCTCGAGGAGATGAGCCTCGAGGACGCCGAGCGGGCGCTGATCCGCAGCGCCATCCGGAGGAACGGCGGCAGCGTGCAGGCGGCGGCGGAGGCGCTCGGCCTTTCCCGGAGCGCCATGTATCGCCGGCTCGAAAAGCTCGGCCTGAAGCCGGACGAGCTGTAGAACGCGCTAGAATGCCGGCGCGACCCGCCTTGCGGGTCGAGTCATTTCCACGAACCTGGGAGACATTGAATGAAAGCCCTTTATGCCGCCATCGCGGCGACGACGCTGCTGGCAGGCCCGGCCGTGCTGGCGCAGGAATCGCAGGACCAGGCGGCCAACAACATGGAGATCGTCCGGGAGAAGGTCCGCGCGGACAAGAAGCTCCTGGTCGCGGCCAACATGGAGCTGACCGAGTCCGAGGCTGCCGCCTTCTGGCCCGTGTACGAGGCCTACCAGAAGGAGATCGCCGACCTGAACCAGCGCACGCTCAAGGTGATCGAGAGCTACGCCGACGTCTACAACCAGGGAGCGGTGTCCGACGACGCGGCGAAGAAGCTGCTCGACGAGGCGCTCGCGATCGACTCCGCCGAGGTCGACCTGCGCAAGTCGTATGTTTCGAAGTTCAGCAAGGTGCTGCCGGCTGCCAAGGTCGCGCGCTATTACCAGATCGAGCGCAAGATCCGCGCCGCCATCAACTACGAGCTGGCGAGCGGAATACCGCTGGTCAAGTGAGCCGCCGCGGCGCGGCACCCCGGTGTGCCGCGCCGCACAACCCATGGATTCGTAGGCTTTCTCCTACAGCGCGCGGATAGGCGGCCCTGCATGATGCAGGTCGGCTGACTTCGCCCTGTAGGGAGATATGCATGCAGACCCCAGAGCGCGTCCGGCAATCGACGCGCGCAGTGTCATCCCCTGCGGTTGAAGAGCTCGACCAGCGCGAGCTGTTGCGCGCTCTCCAGGCCATGCGGGACGGCGATTTCTCCGTGCGGCTGCCCGGCCACCAGGTCGGCATGGCCGGCAAGATCGCCGACACATTCAATGAGATCGTGAGCTCGGCCGAGCGCCTCGCCCAGGAGCTCGAGCGCAGCGGCCAGATCGTCGGCCGCGAGGGCAAGACTCGGCACCGCATGGCGCTGCGCAATCGCCAGGGTGCCTGGAACGGCATGGAGCGCTCCTTCAACACGCTCGTCGACGACCTGCTGTGGCCGACGACTGAAGTCACGCGCACGATCGCCGCGGTGGCCAAGGGCGACCTCTCCGAGCGCATGCAGCTCGAGGTCGCGGGGCGCCCGCTGGAGGGGGAGTTCCGGCGCTCGGCATCCATCGTCAACACGATGATCCAGCAGATGAGCGTGTTCACCTCCGAGGTGACGCGCGTCGCGCGCGAGGTCGGCACCGAGGGCAAGCTCGGCGGCCAGGCGAAGGTCAAGGGCGTGAGCGGCGTGTGGAAGGACCTCACCGACAACGTCAACTCGATGGCGAGCAACCTGACGGACCAGGTGCGCAACATCTCCGACGTCACCATCGCGGTCGCGAGCGGCGACCTGTCGCGCAAGATCACCGTGGACGTGCGCGGCGAGATCCTGCAGCTCAAGGAAGCCATCAACACGATGGTGGACCAGCTCAACGGCTTCGCCGCCGAAGTGACGCGCGTCGCGCGTGAAGTCGGTACGGAAGGCAAGCTCGGCGGTCAGGCCATCGTGCCGGGCGTCGCCGGCACCTGGAAAGACCTCACCGACAACGTCAACTCGATGGCGACCAACCTCACCGCCCAGGTGCGCAACATCGCCGAGGTGACGCGAGAGCCGGATCCGCGACGTCGACGTGGCGTTCGA
>DATEEF010000172.1:0-37598 GCA_035281265.1 Steroidobacteraceae bacterium | reverse complement strand
ATCGACCGCGCGCTCGCGGCGCTCGGGCTGCCGCGCCCCGGCACGCGGGTCTCGGCCTTCCACCCGTTCGACGGGGAGATCGATCCCGGCGGCATCCTGCGGCGCGCGCACGCACTCGGCTGTCGCGTCTACTTCCCCGTCGTGACCAGCCTGCGCGGACGGCGCATGCGCTTCGTCACGGAACCGGCACGCGGCGCCCCGCACGCGATCAACCCGCGCTGGCTCGACCTCGTGATCGTGCCGTTGGTCGGCTTCGACGCTCGCGGGCACCGGCTCGGCATGGGGGCCGGGCTGTACGACCGGCACTTCGCCTTCCTGCGCCATCGCAGGGCCTGGCGGCGGCCGCTCCTGATCGGCGTCGCCTTCGAGGCGCAGAAGGTCCCGCGCCTGTCCGAGACGGAGCACGACGTCCAGCTCGACGGCGTCGTGACCGAACGCGGCGTCTACGGGCGCGTGGCGACGCGATGAAGTACTGGCTCATGAAGTCCGAGCCGGATACGTTCGGCATCGACCACCTCGCGCAGAAGCCCGGCAGGAAGTCGGGCTGGGACGGCGTACGGAACTACCAGGCTCGCAACATGCTGCGCGACGATATCAAGGCCGGCGACCGCGCCTTTTTCCATCATTCCAGCTGCGAAGTGCCCGGTATCTACGGGACTATGGAAGTCACTCGCGCCGGCCATCCCGACCCGACCCAGTTCGACCGCAAGAGCCGCTATTACGACGCGGGCAGCGATCCGGAGAATCCCCGCTGGTACCAGGTGGAGGTGCGGCTGCTCAGGAAGTTCGCGCGACCCGTGACGCTCGAGACCCTGCGCGAGCACGCGAACGGTCAGCTTGCGAACCTCGCGGTGCTCCGCCGCGGCAATCGTCTCTCGGTGACGCCGGTGAGCGCCGCCGAGTGGAAATTCATTCACCGACTCGCGCACGAAGAGGCGAGCTGAGCGTCGTCGCGACGCGATCGATGCGTCGTCGCACGGCGCGATGCGCATACCCCTTGCTTGCATTCCCGTCAAGCGTGTATATACTCGACCTCGGATTAACCCCGACATGGAGATCCAACATGGCTGCGAAGAAGAAGGCGAAGAAGAAGGCTTCCAAGAAGAAGTAATCTTCTTGCCTCATGAATCGGTGGTTGGCTGATCGAAAGACAACCAGCCGCCGGTTCAGCAAGAGACGAGACTGTGCCCGCGAAAGCGGGCACAGTTTTTTCCGGAGGTCGCACATGGACGCCGACTCGAAGAAGAGATCCGCTGCGCTCGCCGCGCTGGAATACGTCGAGGACGGCATGACCGTCGGGGTCGGCACGGGGTCGACGGTCAACCACTTCATCGCGGCCCTGGCCGCACGCCGCCACCGCATCGAGGGGGCCGTGTCCTCGTCCGAGGCGAGTACCCGTCTCCTGCGCGAAGCGGGCATCGAGGTGCGCTCGCTGAACGACACCGGCGACTTGTCGCTCTACGTCGACGGGGCCGACGAGGCGACACGCCACCTCGCGCTGATCAAGGGCGGCGGCGGCGCCCTGACGCGGGAAAAGATCGTGGCGGCGGCGAGCCGCAAGTTCATCTGCATCGTCGACGACTCCAAGCTCGTCGACGTGCTCGGCCGGTTCCCCCTGCCGGTCGAGGTGATCCCCATGGCGCGCTCCCTGGTGGCCCGCAGGCTCGCCGGTCTCGGCGGCCAACCGGCCCTGCGCCAGGGCTTCACCACCGACAACGGGAACGAGATCCTGGACGTGCACAACCTGAAGATCACCGACCCCTCTGCCCTGGAGGAGAAGATCGGGCTCCTGGCCGGCGTGGTCGAGGTGGGGCTGTTCGCGCGGCGCGGCGCGGATGTGCTCCTGGTCGCGAGTGACGGCGGGGTCCGAAAGCTGACACGCTAGCACCGTGCGCGCCAGCAAGGTCGCAGTCCTCACGGTCGCGAGCGACGCCCGCTCGAAGGCGGCCCCTCGCTCGCGCCTCGCGATTTACGATGCCGGCAGTTCCGAACGCTGTTGCGCACGGGCAGGCCGGTCGGCGGGCGCGAAATCCCGAAAATGAGCTGGATGCCGGACGTGGGATTCTCAGACCGGGAAATCGACGACCTCTACGCATTCCTGACCAGGCATCACGGCCTCGAATAGGCGATCCCGCCCCTGGATCACCGGGATTCCCCGCTCCCAGCCCTCAGGTCGTGGCCGCAATGCGGGCAGCGCGCTACCTCGCGGCTGCGGCCCATCAGGTGCATGATCTCTCCGGCCTGCTGGTCCGTCAGGCCGAGTCGATCGCGGATCGATTTGAGCCTGTCGTGCTCCTCCTCCGAGAGCACGCCGTCCTGCAGCATCCGGTGGACCTCATCCTCGAACGCGCGCTTGCGCACGTGGAGCTGCTCGGAGAATCCCGAGGCGAGCAGGCCCGCCGGCAGCGCAACCATGCCGAGGCCGATGACGGCGATCACCGCGCCGACCAGCTTGCCGAACGGCGTTACCGGGACCATGTCGCCGTAACCCACCGTGGTCATGGTCACAATGGCCCACCACATGGCGTCCGGGATGCTGGCGAACTTCTCCGGCTGGGCCTCGTGTTCCGCGATGAACGCAAAGCTGGCGGCCACCATCAGCAGCGTCACCAGCACGAAGAGCGCGGCGGCAATCGGGCGTGCCTCGTTGCGCACCACGCGGGTCAGCAGGCTCATCGAGGCGTGATAGCGCGTCAGCTTGAAGATCAGGAACAGCCGGAAGATCCGCATGAAGCGCAAGTCGACCGGCACCAGGAAGGCGAGGTAGAAGGGCAGGATCGCCAACAGGTCGACCAGCGGCAGCGGGCTCAGCATATAGCGGATGCGGCCGCTGACCGGCGACCGGAAGCGTCCGTCGGGTCGCTCGACCGCCGCCCAGGCGCGCGCCACATACTCGAGGGTGAAGAGGACGATCGAGATCCACTCGAACCACAGGAACCAGACGTGGTAACGCGTGCCGATCGGCGTCACGGAGGCCAGCACGATCGCGGCCACGTTCAGGATGATCAAGCCGATCAACAGCCGGTTGACCACGCGGGCGACCGGCCGGTGGGTCGCGTTCTCGAGGATCTCGTAGGTTCGCCGCCGCAGCCTGCTCATCCGCCCGCCCCCCGTGAGCCGCCCGCGCTGGCTCGGGCGGCCCAATACTACCCGGCCCTCGGACCCGGAGGGCCTCATCCTGGGCCCACGAAGCAAGAGAGCCGGCACAGGGCCGGCTCTCTTGGTGTTGGCTGGGGGACTAGGATTACTCGGCGCTTCGCGCCTCGCCCTTCGGGTCGTCGCCGCTGCGCGGCGACGATCGGCGGCGCTGCGCGCCGCCGTCGAACCCAAGAGTTCTCATCCTAGTCCCCCGCAAAAGCAGAAGGCCGGCCCGATCGTGGGCCGGCCTTCTGCTTTTGTTGGCTGGGGGACTAGGATTCGAACCTAGGTTGACGGAGTCAGAGTCCGTAGTCCTACCGCTAGACGATCCCCCAAAGTGGTTCGTCCGCGGGAATCCAACTCAGCGCTTGCTGAACTGCGTCCCGCGGCGCGCCTTGCGACGGCCGACCTTCTTGCGCTCGACCTCGCGCGCATCACGCGTCACGAAGCCGGCGGCGCGAAGCGGCTTGCGCAGCTCCGAATCGTACTCGATCAGCGCGCGCGTGATGCCGTGGCGGATGGCGCCGGCCTGGCCGGTGATGCCGCCGCCCTCGACGCGCACGTTGATGTCGAGGCGGTCCGTCATCTGCACGAGCTCCAGCGGCTGGCGCACGATCATGACGCCCGTCTTGCGGCCGAAGAACTCGTCGAGCGGACGGCCGTTCACGGTGATCGTCCCCTTGCCGGGCTTCAGGAAGACCCGTGCGGAGGACGACTTGCGCCGGCCGGTCGCGATGTTTGCGCTGGTTGCCATGGTCGGTCCTCAGATCTCGAGCGGCTTCGGCTGTTGCGCGGCGTGCGGGTGCGCGTTGCCGGCGAACACGTGCAGCTTGCGGTACATCTGGCGGCCGAGGATCGTCTTCGGCAGCATGCCCTTGACTGCGTACTCGATCGCCCGTTCAGGGTGCTCCTGCAGCATCTTGCCGAGGGCGATCGTCTTCATGTTCCCGAGGTAACCGGTGTGCTGGTGGTAGAGCTTGTCGCGGGTCTTGTTGCCCGTGACCGCCACTTTCTCGGCGTTGATCACGACGATGTGGTCGCCGCAATCCACATGCGGGGTGAACTCGGGCTTGTGCTTGCCGCGCAGCCGCATGGCGATCTGCGTGGCGAGCCGGCCGAGCGTCTTGCCGGACGCATCTACCAGGTACCAGTCGCGACGCACGCGCTCTGGTTTCGCGAAAGCCGTCTTCATCTTGAGCCCCTGACGAGGGTCGGGTACGTGAAAGGCCGGCAAGTTTACACAGATGGCCGGGGCTTGCAAAGCCGCGGCGGGCCGCATGCAAGTCCTTGTCGGTACAGGGGAAGCCGCACCCGCTAGGCTATATAATATGCGTCACATGGATCCGCGCGTCCTCTCGCCGCTCGACCGCCTGCTGGAACTGGCGAACAGCGGCCTTGCGGCCAGCTTCGCCAAGCACGCGCCCGCCCGCCCGACCCCGGGAAATCCCGCATCGGCACCCGCCGATCGGGGCCGCCGGCGCCATGCGGCCGGGCTCATGCGGGTCAATCACGCCGGGGAGATCGCGGCCCAGGGCCTGTACTACGGGCAGGCCCTGACGGCCCGGTCCCCCGAAACCCGGGAAGCCCTTCTCCGGGCGGCCGCGGAAGAAGGCGATCACCTCGCCTGGTGCCGGGAACGCCTGGACGAGCTCGGTTCGCGGCCGAGCCTCCTCAATCCGCTCTGGTACGCGGGTTCCGTGGCCGTCGGTGCGCTTGCAGGCCTTTTCGGCGACCGCGCAAGCCTCGGCTTCATGGCCGAGACGGAGCGGCAGGTCGAAGGGCATCTGGCGGACCACCTCGAACGGCTGCCGGCGGACGACGTCCGCAGTCGCACGATCGTCGAACAGATGCAGGCGGACGAGATCGTTCATGGCCGCGCCGCGATCGCGGCGGGCGCCGCCACATTGCCGGAACCGGTGCCTCGCCTCATGCGCCTGACCGCGCGATTCATGACCGGCACGGCTTACTGGATCTGACCGGTGGCCCGTTATGTCTTGCGATGCGCGCGTGGCTGTAATACAACGGCGGGCGGGATAGCCGCGGCCGACGAGCCGCGCGCCGAATACCCCAGGGGATCTCCATGGAAGAAGCCGTCAAGCAACTGAACGACATCCCGGCAATCAATCGCTTCCTGAGCTATTGCCGCGTGCGCACGGTGCCGTCCAAGACGGCGCTGATCCATGCGGGCGACCTGCCGGATGTCCTCTACTACATCATCCGCGGTTCGGTCGAGGTGATGATCGAGGATGAGGACGGCAACGAGATGGTGCTCGCTTACCTCAACAAGGGCCAGTTCTTCGGCGAGATGGGCCTCTTCTCGGACAGCCAGCAGCGCAGTGCCTGGGTCCGCACGCGCACGCAGTGCGAGCTCGCGGAGATGACCTACCCGCGCTTCCGCCAGGTGGCGTCCGAGAGCCCGGGGCTCGTGTTCGAGCTCGCGACGCAGCTCGCGACCCGACTCGACCGCACCAACCGCAAGCTCGGCGACCTCGCCTTCGTCGACGTCACGGGCCGCATCGCGCACGCCATCATGGACCTGTGCGGCGAGCCGGATGCGATGACCCACCCCCAGGGCATGCAGATCAAGGTCAGCCGCCAGGAGCTGTCGCGCCTCGTCGGCTGCTCGCGCGAGATGGCCGGCCGCGTGCTGAAGGTGCTCGAGGAACAGGGCCTCCTGACCGCACGCGGCAAGACGATCGTCGTGTTCGGCGCGCGCCCCAAGGTGAAGGCCCGCGCGGCGCCCGAGTACACGAAGGCCGCGGCCGCCGCCGCGAAATAAAAGGGGACAGACCCCTTTTTCATCCGCCGCTGGGCTGCGGCACCGCATCATCTGAAAAAGGGGTCTGTCCCCTTTTATTTCTGCGCAATCGCCGCGCGCATCGCGCGGATGGTCGCCGCGTAGTCCTTCGTCCCGAAGATCGCGCTGCCCGACACGAAGGTGTCGGCGCCGGCGCGCGCGATGGCCCCGATGTTGTCCTGCTTGACGCCGCCGTCGATCTCGAGGCGGATCTCGCGCCCGCTCGCGTCGATGCGGCGCCGCGCTTCCGCCAGCTTGCCGAGGACCGGCTCGATGAATTTCTGGCCGCCGAAGCCGGGGTTCACCGACATCAGCAGCACGAGGTCCACGGAGTCCAGCGTGTGGTCGAGCCAGCTGAGCGGTGAAGCAGGGTTCAGCACGATGCCCGGCCGGCAGCCGGAATTGCGGATCAGCTGGATCGTGCGATCCACGTGCCGGCTCGCCTCGGGATGGAAGCTGATCCAGGTGGCGCCGGCCTCGGCGAACTCCGGGACCAGCGGGTCCACCGGATCCACCATGAGGTGCACGTCGATCGGCGCCTTGACGCCGTGCTTGCGCAGCGCGCTGCACACCAGTGGCCCGATGGTGAGGTTCGGGACGTAATGGTTGTCCATGACGTCGAAATGGACCCAGTCCGCGCCGGCCGCCAGCACCGCATCGACCTCGGCGCCCAGGCGCGCGAAGTCGGCGGACAGGATGGACGGCGCGATGACCGGCTGCGGCATGGAACTCCCCCGCCCGTACTCTATCGCATGCCGCGCGCTTCGCGGACGCGTTCCCAGGCGGCCTGGATCGCCTGCGTCTTCTGCTTGGCGACCTCCAGCATGGACTCCGGCAGGCCGCGTGCGACGAGCTTGTCCGGGTGGTTCTCGCTCATCTGCTTGCGGTACGCGCGCTTGACCTCCGCATCGCT
Organism: Steroidobacteraceae bacterium; assembly: GCA_035281265.1. Classification (GTDB taxonomy): domain Bacteria; phylum Pseudomonadota; class Gammaproteobacteria; order Steroidobacterales; family Steroidobacteraceae; genus SCUD01. The sequence continues at coordinate 30,750 of DATEEF010000172.1, read as the reverse complement.
CGCGCCGGGCGCGACGCCCAGGACCTCGTAAGCCTCGTCGAGCGTCGTGCGTCCGCCCGGCTGCGGACCTCCCCGCGCGCCGCCGGCGGTCCCGTAGGCGCCGGCGTGCGCCTGGAAGCGCAGGAAGGCCTCGAGGTGAGTGAACTCGATCGCGCCGATGCCGAGCCGGGCGGCGATGCGCACGAGCGTCCCTCGCGTCGTGCCGGCGAGCCCATCCGCCATCAGCGCCGCGCGCATCTGGATCTCGAGGAACATGCGGAGCACCGCTTCGCGTCCCCGGCAGGCGGCCGCGAGCTCAGCCAGCATCGCCTCGGCATCGAAGCCGGACTGCTTGCCCTGCGTGAAAAGCTCCATCGCGGCGCGGGTGTCGGCCTCGCCGAGATTGAACTGGCGGAAGATGCGCCGCGCCGCGGCGATGTCCTGCTCGGACACGCGCCCGTCGGACTTCGCGACGTGGCCCATGATCGAGAACGCGGCGCGGAAGAACGTCGCGCGAACGGCAGCAAGGTCCGCGCGCGGGCCGGCGCCCTGGCCCCCGGCGTGGCGGTCGTAAAGATGCCCCAGGATGAGCCCGATCAGCACGCCGATCGGCCGCTGCGTCAGGACATAGCCCAGGATTGCGCCGACCAGCTTGCCGGTCCAGCCCATGCAGTGAAGCCCTCGTTTCTTGACCGCCCGCAGCGCGCCATGTTAGCAAGGGCGCCCACCGCATGAGCGACGACGCCCTCTTCGAATCGAACCTGCGCACGTTCCCGCTCCTGCATCGCGGCAAGGTGCGCGACAACTACGCGATCGGCGACGACCGCCTGCTGATCGTCGCGAGCGATCGCCTGTCCGCCTTCGACGTCGTGATGCCGGACGCGATTCCCGGCAAGGGCCGCATGCTGACGTCGATCTCGAACTTCTGGTTCGAGCGCACGCGCCACATCGTCGCGAATCACCTGACCGGCGAGCCGCTCGCGATGTTCCTGCCGGACGCCGCCGAGCGGGCTCCGCTCGAAGGTCGCGCCGTCGTCGTGCGCCGCCTGCAGCCGTTGCCCGTCGAAGCCGTCGTGCGCGGCTACCTGATCGGATCCGGCTGGAAGGACTACCAGGCGACGGGAGCCGTCTGTGGGATCGCGCTGCCTGCCGGGCTCAGGCAGGCAGCGAAGTTGCCGCGTCCCATCTTCACGCCGGCGACCAAGGCGGCGGCAGGCCAGCACGACGAGAACGTCCCGTACGCGGAGGTCGAGAAGACGATCGGGCGTGAACGGTCCGCGCGCGTGCGCGAGCTGGCGCTGGCGCTGTACGGCTACGCCGCCGATTACGCGCGCGGGCGCGGAATCCTGATCGCCGACACCAAGTTCGAGTTCGGCCTCGACGCGACCGGCGAGATCGTCCTCATGGACGAGGCGCTGACGCCGGACTCCTCGCGCTTCTGGCCGGCCGACGGCTACCGCGAGGGCGCGAGCCCGCCTTCCTTCGACAAGCAGTTCGTGCGCGATTACCTCGAGACGCTCGACTGGAACAAGCGCGCCCCAGGTCCGCGGCTGCCGGCGGACGTCATCGCGGGGACCGTTGCCCGCTACCGCGAGGCCGAGCGCCGCCTCACCGGGAAATGAAGGAAATGAAGGAAAATGAAGGAGGAAAATGAAGGGGTCAGACCCCTTCAGCGCCAAGCCCGCGAGCAAACAACTGGCTGTAGCTGCTGAAGGGGTCTGACCCCTTCATTTTTCTTCATTTCCCTTCATCTCCGAGCCCAGCGCGCGATGTGAGCGTGGACCTCCGCGAGCCCGTCGGTCAGGGCGGCCGGCCCGGGCTGCAGGATGATCGGGGACTTGACCTCGTGCAGCTCGCCGTCGCGCACCGCGGGAACGGCCTGCCAGCCGGGACGCAATGCGACGCGGTCCGGGCGGAACTTCTTGCCGCACCAGGAGCCGAGAATGATGTCCGGCGCGCGGCGCACGACTTCCGCCGGATCGGCGATGATGCGGTCGCGGCCGAGCGGCATCGCCGCGAGGTCCGCGAAGCAGTTGTCGCCGCCCGCGGCCTCGATCACCTCGCCCACCCAGCGGATGCCGGCGATCAGCGGCTCGTCCCACTCCTCGAAATAGACGCGCGGCCGGCGCGGCAGTTTCATGGACGCGGCGCGCGTCGCCTCGACACCGGCCTCGAGCCGCTCGGCGAGCGCCGCGGCCTGCGCCTCGCGGCCGATCATGCCGCCGAGCATGCGCACCATGCGCAGGATCCCGTCGATGCTGCGGTGGTTGAACAGGTGCACCTCGATGCCGGCGCGCGCGAGCTCCGCGGCGATGTCCGCCTGCAGGTCCGAGAACCCGAGCACGAGATCGGGACGCAGCGCGACGATGCGATCGATCTTCGCGCTCGTGAATGCCGACACCTTCGGCTTCTCGCGCCGCGCCCGTGGTGGGCGCACCGTGAACCCCGGGATGCCGACGATGCGCGCATCCTCGCCGAGCAGGTACAGCGTCTCGGTCGTCTCCTCGGTGAGGCACACGATGCGTTCGGGATGGCTGCCGGGCATCGCGGCACTCTAGCAGGCGCGCAATTGCGGGCCGAGTGGCCCTGTGCCACGCTGCCGCGATGACCCCGTTCGCCCGGCTGCACGAGCGCGTCGAGCGCCTGCTGTTCGATCGCCACCACCTGCCGGTGGAACCCGCGAACTGGGTGCTCGACGTGCTGCGCTATCCCTTCGCGCTCGTGCGCGACCTGCTGACGGGCGAGCTGAACCTGCGCGCCATGGGCCTCGTGTACACGACGCTGCTGTCGCTCGTCCCGCTCGCCGCCTTCGCCTTCGCGGTGCTCAAGGGCCTCGGCGTGCACCGCGACCTCGAGCCGCTCATCTACGAGTTCCTGCGCCCGATCGGCGAGCGGGCCACGGAGCTGACCGCGCAGTTCATGAACTTCGTCGACAACGTGCGCGGCGACGTGCTGGGCTCGGTCGGCCTCGCCTTCCTGCTCTACACCGTGATCTCGACGATCCAGAAGCTCGAGGAGGCGTTCAACTTCGCCTGGCACGTCGAGCGCCCGCGCTCGATCATGCGCCGCGTCAGCGAGTACCTGAGCCTGATGGTCGTAGGGCCGGTGTTCATCGTCGTGGTCTTCAGCCTGTTCGGCGCGCTCGGCAGCAACGACGCCATGCGCTGGCTGACCGCGCACGAGCCCTTCGGCGCGATCCTGCGCGGGCTCGGCGTCATCGGCCCCTTCCTGTTCGTGACCGGCGTTTTCACCTTCCTGTACGACTTCGTGCCGAACACGCGCGTGCGCCTGAAGCCCGCGTTCATCGGCGGGCTGGTGGCCGGGCTGCTGTGGGCCGGGAGCGGCGCGCTGTTCGCGCGCGTCGTCGCGGCCTCGGCGCAGATGGTGGCGATCTACGCGGGATTCGCGATCTTCCTCGCGGCGCTCATCTGGATCTACCTCAGCTGGCTTATCCTGCTGATCGGCGCACAGCTTTCGTTCTACGTGCAGAACCCGCGCTACCTGCGCGTCGGCCAGGGCCACGTCCGGCTGACGAGCGCGCTGCGCGAGCGGCTCGCCTTCACCGTCATGCTCCTGATCGCGCGCAAGTTCGTGGCCGGCGAGCCGCCCTGGCAGCTGCGCGCCCTCTCCGAGGACCTCCAGATCCCGGGTTCCGCCCTCGCGACGGTCACGCGCTCGCTGGAGCACGCGGGGCTCCTGACGCTGACCGAGGACGAGGAGCTGATCCCGGCGCGGGACCTCGAGGGCATCCTGCTCACGGACATCCTGCAGGCGGTGCGCGACGAGCGGCGCTACGACACCTGGCTCCTGTGGCACGCGCGCACGGAGCCCGCGGCGGACGAGGTCGCGAATTCGCTGGAATCGGGCATGCGCGAGCGGATCGCGGGCATGACGCTCCGCGAACTCGCGTCGCGGCCCGCACTGCCCTGACTCGCTACGGTCATCCAGGGCGAAAGCCTGAAGGTGCCCCCGGCTACTCGCCCGCGATCGTCATTTCGGCGATGAGCAGCGAGCCGCAGTGGATGGCGCCGCGGCGGTCGATGTCGTCCCCTAGCGCGGCGATGCCGAGGAACATCTCGCGCAGGTTCCCGGCGACGGTGATCTCGTGCACCGGCCTCGCGATTTCGCCGTTCTCGACCCAGAAGCCGGCGGCGCCGCGCGAGTAGTCGCCGGTCACTGCGTTGACGCCCTGCCCCATCATCTCGGTCACGAGCAGGCCGGTGCCCAGCGTGCGCAGCAGCGTCTGCGCGTCCAGCATGCGGCCCTGGACGACGAGGTTGTGGACGCCGCCGGCGTTGCCGGTCGTCACCAGGCCGAGCTTGCGCGCCGAATAGGAATCGAGCAGGTAGCCGCCGAGCATGCCGTCGACGACCAGCTCGCGGTCGCGCGTCGCGACGCCCTCGCTGTCGAAGGGCGCCGATCCCAGCGCGCCCGGCAGGTGCGGCCGTTCCACCAGCGAGACCTGTTCGGGGAACACGCGTTCGCCCATCGCATCGAGCAGGAAGCTGCTGCGCCGGTACTGCGCGGCCCCCCCGATCGCGCCCGTGAAGTGGCCTACGAGTCCCCGGGCGAGCTCCGGCGCGAACAGCACCGGCGCCTTGCGCGTCGCAAGCTTGCCCGCGCCGAGTCGTTGCACCGCGCGCTGCGCCGCCTTGCGGCCGACCGACTCGACGTCCTCGAGCTCGCGCCAGTCGCGTGCGGCCGAGTACCAGTAATCGCGCTGCATGTCGCCGCCGTCCTGCCCGACGACGACGCAGCTCACGCTGTGCGAGGTCGAGGGATAGCCGCCGATGAACCCGTGGCTGTTGCCGAATACGCGGAGCTTGCGGTGCGTCGACACCGATGCCCCTTCGGAATTGCGGATACGGGTGTCGTGCCCGAGGCCCGCGGATTCGCAGCGCCGCGCGAGGTCCACCGCGGCGGGCGCCTCGAGGTCCCAGGGATGGCTGAGGTCGAGGTCCGGCAGCCGGCCCGCCATGCGATCCGCATCGGGCAGCCCTGCGTATTCGTCGTCGGCGGTGAAGCTCGCGATGGAGATCGCCTTCGCCACCGTCTCCTCGACGGCCGCGGGCGACAGGTTCGCGGTGCTCGCCGAACCCTTGCGGTGGCCGGAGTACACCGTCACGCCGAGGCTGCGGTCGCGCTGGTACTCGAGCGTCTCCACCTCGCCGAGGCGCACCGTCACCGACAGTCCCGTGGATACGCCGACGCCCGCTTCGGCGGCCGTCGCACCGCTCGAACGCGCGAGCGCGAGCGCACGCTCGACGACCTGCTCGAGCGCCCTCTGGTCGGGTTGCGTGGCCTCCGTCATGGGTCCGCGCGATTGTACCGGCGACCGGCCGGGCCGCAACGCCGCGCGTGGTAGGATTTTCCGATGCGCCGCCGCGAACTGCCCGGCGGCATCGCGCCGCCTACCAAGTCAGAACTGAAGCGACAGGCCCGCGCGGTCCAGGACCTCGCGGACCGCCTGGTCGACGCGCCCGCCGAACTGGTCGACAGCCTCGGCCTGCCGGACAAGCTCGCCGACGCCGTCGAGCTCGCGCGCCGGATACCGGGCGGCGGCGCGCTCGTGCGCCAGCGCCAGTTCGTCGCAAAGCTCCTGCGCGGCCTCGATCCCGGCCCGATCCACGCCGCGCTCGACGCCCGGGACGACGTGGCACGCCTCGAGGCCGCGAGGTTCCGGCGCGCGGAACGCTGGCGCGACCGGCTCGTCCAGGGCGGGGCGGACGACCTCGCGGAATTCGTGGCGGAGTATCCCGCCGGCCGCGAGGCGCTTCCGGGCCTCGTCGCCGCAGCCGTTGCCGAGCGCCGTGTCGGCAGGTCCTCCATCGCCGGCCGCGAGCTGTTCCGTCGCATCAGGGGCCTTCTGGAGTCGACGCCGGATCGCGGCTGACGCCGTCCGCATCCTCGTCGCAACGCCGGTCGGCCGGCGGATCGGCGAGCAGGTAGAGCTCGCCGTTTATCTCGATGGGCTGCCACGGCAGGTCGCCGACGCGGTACTCGCCCCCCTCGAGCGCCTTGATAATTGTTTCGCGGTCATTGTGGGAGGCGCATGCCCCCATGCGCACGAGCCGATCCAGGGCGCGCCATTGATTTCCGTCGCGCGTCGCGCCCACGATTCCGTATGTCGCGAACAGAATCGCCTCCGCTTCCCCGTCGCGATTGAGGTCCGCGAACAGGAGCGGGCACGGCTCCTCCTCCGTGCAGGTCACCAGGACGTGGCGGTGCTGCGCCGTGTTGAGTACGGCCAGGAGCCCCGGTTCCGGTCGGCTCGTCGACGGAAAAACCACGAGCTGCCTGGACGTCAGCTCGCCGGCCGCCGGGGTGCCGCCCCCCGGGCGCTGCCTCTTGATCTCCTTCGTGGCACGGGCACGAATGTCGGCCGCGCGCGCGTGTCCTTCGATCGCGGCCAGTTCCGCGAGCCGCTCGCGCCCGTAGCGACCGGTCCGGAATCGCAGGTCCGCATAGGCATCGACTTCCGGATCGGCCAGCACGCGCTCGTACTGGCTGGCAGCCGCGAGGCGCTCCGGCGAGAGCAGCGGCGTCAGCATCAGCGTCATCGCGACGATCGTGAAGAGCGCGATCGAGACGTTGACGATGCCCACGCCCGCCATCCACGCGCCGCGTCGCGCGGCGGCCCAGGCATATCCGCCCGCATAGCCGAGCGCGACGAGGGCGACCAGGAAACCCCAGCCCCGTGACGGCGTGAGCCCGTAAGTCGCGATGCGCACGGCGAGCGCGTAGACCGCGAGCAGGGCAACCGGCAGCAGCAGCATGCCGGCGTAGCGGATCGCCGTCCCGAGCCAGCGCGGGTACGGCTCCTCGTCGCGGCCGTCCTGGTAGGCGGCGTTCAGCAGGGCGACCGTCAGCGCGACCAGCCAGAGCAGCCAGACCGCGCTGATCGCGCGGCGCTGTTCCGCGAAGAGCTCCGGCGACTTCGCGAGCAGCGCCACCGTGAACAGCGTGAGGATGAAGGCCGCGAGCGGCGCCAGCCACTTGAGGAGCGCGAGCAGCTGCTGGCGGAGCGCGCCTTGCAGCCGCTCGACCGACCCGGCGAGCTGCACGCCGATGCCGACGACGACCGCCGTCGCCGGGATCGCGAACCGGGGGGTCTGGAACAGGTCGCTGAAGAAGTCGATGCCGAGCATGCTGAAGAGCTCGCCCCACAGAACCAGGAGCAGCCAGAACACGCCCGTGAAGAGCGCGCCGAGCGCGCCGAGCAGCGCGTTCCGCCAGGCGAAATGGAACAGCACCTCGTAGCGCGGCAGCAGCGTGCCGTGCACGAGCGCGGACTGGGCGAATGGCATCGCGTGGAATACCAGGACGAAGAGCGCGAGCGCGAAGGCCGGAAACTGGTACGGCTCTTCGGCGGTCCACGCGCCGTGGTGCCAGCCGAGCCCGAGGGTCAGCAGTGCAAGGCCCGCGAGCAGCGGCCATTGCCGTGCGGCGGGCGCGAGGTCCGAGATGAGGTAATGGGCGAGCGGCACGAGCGTGCCGGCGGCGATCAGGCCGACCAGCCAGCCGCGCAGGTCCTCCGGCCAGCGGTCCCGGGTGACGGCGTCGTAGAGCCACCACAGCAGGAATCCCTGGGCGAGCGCGATGGCGATCCGTCCTGCCATCGCGCCCGCACTGAAGGACTTCGCTTCGCTCATGGGCTGCAGTCTCCCGGCGTCAGTACTTGTCCGGCAGCGCCTGGCCGCGGTCCAGCTGTTCGATCGTCTGGAACGAGGCGCCGCGTGCTTTCTGCAGCCGCGCGGCCGCTTCCTCGGCGCCCCTCAGCACCCGCAGCACATTGCCGCGCGAGAGCTTTGCGAGATCCGCCTCGCTCCAGCCGCGGCGGAGCAGCTCGGCGAACAGCGCCGGGTAGCTCGCCACGTCCTCGAGGCCGGCGGCCATCCACGTCGGCTCGCCGAAGAAATCGGCGCCGATGCCGACGTGATCGACGCCCGCCACGTCGCGCACGTGCTCGACGTGGTCCGCTACGTCGGCGATCGTTGCGCGCGGCTCCGGGTGGTCCACCACGTACTTCTCGTAGGCCGCGTCGTAGCCGGCGTCGCCGAGCCTGACGCCGGCCGCCTGCTCGAAGGCCGCCTGCCAGCGGGCATGCTCCTCCCCCTGGACGTTGAACAGCGAGATGAAGCTGACCATCACCACTCCGCCGTTCTTGCCCACGCGCTGGAACACGTCGTCCGGGACGTTGCGCAGCGTCGTCGACAGCGCCCGGGCATTCGAGTGCGAGAAGATGACCGGTGCCTCGGCGATGTCGAGCACGTCGTGCATCGTCGCCGGCGACACGTGCGAAATGTCCACCAGCATGCCGAGCCGGTTCATCTCCCGCACGACTTCCTCGCCGAACTTGCTGAGGCCGCCGTGGCGGGCGACGTCCGTCGCCGAATCGGCCCAGTCGGTCGTGTTGAAGTGCGTGAGCGTCATGTAGCGCACGCCGAGCCGGTAGAAGTCGCGCAGCGCGCCGAGGGAGTTCTCGATCGCATGCCCGCCTTCCATGCCGAGCAGCGACGCGATGCGGCCCTCGGCATTCGCGCGCTCGACGTCTGCGGCCGTCAGCGCGAGCGCAAGGTCCTCGGGGTAGCGCTCGACGATTCGCAGCGCGATGTCGATCTGCTCGAGCTGCAGGCGCGCAGGGCCCCGGGCCGACGCGTCGGCCCCGCTCGGGACGTAGACCGACCAGAACTGCCCGCCGACGAATCCCGCGCGCAGCCGCGCGATGTCGGTGTCGCCCTGCGTGTGCGCGTTGAGGTCGTAGGCCGCGACGTCGCGCGGAGGCTTGCCCTTCTCCCGGATGACCCAGGGCAGGTCGTTGTGCCCGTCGATCAGCGGATGACGCCCGAGAATTGCGCGCGCCTTCGCGAGGGCAGCGTCATCCGCGTGGGCGGCGCCTGCCTGCAAAGCCGCGCAAGCGGCGAGAATGAGCAGGCAGACTGCTCCGATCCGGCGGCTTCCCGCCGCTGCGTGGGATAGCTGCATCGTCACATCCTGGAGTTGTAGGACGCTGTCGCCGTGCGGCGACAGCGCCGGGGTTGTCGGCTGCACTCAGCGCGCTAGCCTGACCGTGTTGCCCAGCGTATCAAGCATCCCCTGATCTTCGGGCATCCCCCCTGCGCCGCACCACTCCCTGTCGGCGCAGGGGTTGTTTATTTCCGGCGCCCCATTTTGGAAAACCCTTCCCAAACATAGGGTTACGCGGACCCTATCGGGGCTGGTCCGGCCCCCTCGTGCTAGACTTCCGCGATGAAACCGCTGGTCGGCATCATCATGGGCTCGTCTTCCGACTGGGAGACCATGCGCCTCGCCGCGGACCAGCTCGGCGCACTCGGCGTGCCCTTCGAGAGCCGTGTCATCTCGGCGCACCGCACGCCGGATCTGCTGTTCGAGTATGCCGCGGGCGCGGCAGCCCGCGGGCTCGAAGTGCTCATCGCGGGCGCGGGCGGCGCCGCTCACCTGCCCGGCATGGCCGCGTCCAAGACCCTCCTGCCCGTCATCGGCGTGCCGATCCGGTCGAAGACGCTGGACGGCCTCGACTCGCTGCTTTCGATCGTGCAAATGCCGGCGGGCGTGCCGGTCGCAACCGTCGCGATCGGCGAAGCCGGGGCGCGCAACGCCGCGCTCCTGGCCGCCGCGATCCTCGCCGCGCACCATCCGCCGCTTCGCGACGCGCTCGCCGCGTTCCGCGAGCGCCAGACGTCGGAGGTGCTCGCGCGGCCGGATCCCTCGGCCGGCTGAGCGTCCATGCGCATCGGCATCGTCGGCGCCGGCCAGCTCGGACGGATGATGGCCCTCGCCGGGATCCCGCTCGGCATCGATTTCGCGATGTACGACCGCAGCGCCGACGTGCCGGGCGCGGCGGTCGCCGACATCGCAACCGGCAGCTTCGACGACCACAAGAGACTCGCGCGGTTCGCGCGCGGCGTCGACGTCGTCACCTTCGACTGGGAGAACGTGCCGGTCGCATCGGCGCGCGCGATCGCGCGGTTGCGCCCGGTCTGGCCGCCGCCCCGCGCACTCGAAGTCGCGCAGGACCGCCTCTCGGAGAAGCGCATATTCGCGCGGCTCGGGATTCCCGTCGCCCCCTACGCCGCGGTCGGCTCGGCCGCGGACCTCGCGCGCGCGATCGCGGACCTCGGCACGCCCGGCGTCCTGAAGACGCGCCGCCTCGGCTACGACGGCAAGGGCCAGCAGCGCGTTCGCCGACCCGCGGACGCGGCAGAGGCTTACGAGCGCCTCGGGGGACAGCCGCTCATCTATGAGCGCTTCGTGTCGTTTACTCGGGAGGTCTCGCTGGTCGCCGCGCGCGACCGCGCCGGCCGGATCGCGAGCTACCCGCTCGCCGAGAACGCGCACGTCGACGGCATACTCGCCGTCACGCGCGCGCCGTGGCCGGACGCCCGGCTGCAGCGCCTCGCCGAGCGCAACCATCGGCGGCTGCTCCGCGCGCTCGGCTACGTCGGCGTGCTGTGCGTCGAGTATTTCGTGGAGCGCGGACGGCTCGTCGCGAACGAGATGGCGCCGCGCGTGCACAACTCGGGCCATTGGACGATCGAGGGCGCAGAGACGAGCCAGTTCGAGAACCACGTGCGCGCGATCGCGGGCCTCCCCCTCGGCAGCGCCGCGCCGCGTGGCCACGCCGTCATGGCGAACGTGATCGGGCGCATGCCGGAGCCGCGGGATTTCCTCGCGATGCCGGGACTGCACTGGCACGACTACGGCAAGTCCGGGCGGCCCGGCCGCAAGCTCGGGCACGTGACCTTCGTCAGCGCCGGGCGCGCGGCCAGGGACCGCGTGGCACGGCGGCTGCGACGGCGGTTGTTTCCGTGACCCGGGCCCTCACTTTGCGCTGTGCTAGCCTGTAGGACTCGATGTACCTCGAACACTTCCAGCTGAGCGAACTGCCGTTCCGGCTGAGTCCGGACCCGGCTTTCCTGTTCCTCTCCAAGCACCATGCGCGCGCGAAGGCGTACATGGAGTCGACGATCTGGTTCACGGACGGCTTCGTCGTGATCACCGGCGAGATCGGCTCGGGCAAGACGACGCTGCTCGAGACCTTCCTGCGCGAGCTCGAGAAGGACGTCGTCGTCGCGCAGGTCGCCCAGACCCAGGTCTCGCCGATCGAGTTCCTGCAGGCGGTCCTGGTCCAGTTCGGGTTCACGCCGTTCAAGATGCGCAAGGCGGAGCTCATCGCCACGCTGAACCAGTTCCTGGTCGAGCAGTACGCGGCCGGGCGGAAAGTGCTCCTGATCGTCGACGAGGCGCAGAACCTGTCGAACCGCGTGCTCGAGGAGATCCGCCTGCTCTCCGGCGTCGAGACGACGAAGGAGAAGGTGCTGCGCATCATCCTCGCCGGCCAGCCGGAGCTCAACGACAAGCTCGACTCGGCGGAGCTCGTGCAGCTGGTGCAGCGCATCCGCCTGCGCTTCCACCTCACGGCCCTGACCCCCGAGGAGACGCAGGGCTACATCCTGCACCGCCTCGAGGTCGCCGGCGCCCACGGACGCCAGCTGTTCGATCCCGAGCTGCTGCCGGTGATCTTCCGCTACACGGGCGGCGTGCCGCGCCTCATCAACACGCTCTGCGACACGTCGCTGATGATCGCGTTCTCGACCGGCCAGCCGATGGTCACGGCGACCGAGCTCAAGGCGGCCATCGAGGAGCTGCAGTGGGTGGAGTACGCGGCCCGCACCAACCGCATGCGCACCGGCATCGCGGCGCCGATGCCGCTGCCGCACCCCATCTCCGCCAATGAGGTGCTCGCGCGCATCATCGTCGCCCACGGCGGCGAGCACGTGGAGGAGCGGCCGCTCAGGATCGGCCGGCTGATCATCGGCCGCACCGCCGACAACGACGTGCAGATCGACAGCAAGTACGTCAGCCGGCACCATTGCCAGATCACGACGACGCCCGAGGGCAGCATCCTCGAGGACCTCAACAGCACGAACGGCGTCTACGTGAAGAGCAAGCGCGTGCGCCGCCACCACCTCAACGACGGCGACGTCGTCGTCCTCGGCAAGCACGAGATCATGTACCTCGACGAGCGCTCGGCGCGGATGCGCGGCGAATCCCAGGAGCCGACCGGCGATCATCCCGCCATCGACGAGCCCGTCGATGACGAAGCGGCCGAAGGGGACGAAGGCGGGGAGAGGTCCAGGACCGCCTGACAGCCACGTCCCCGGCTCAGTCGGCCTCTTCCTCCTCGAGTTCCGCGCCGTAGTGGCGCTTCTGGATGCGGTAGTCGCTCCGGCGCAGCACCAGCACGAGGCCGCCGACGATCGTGACGATGCCGAAGATCGCGAGGATCCCCGACCAGTCCGCGACGCGCCAGGCGAAGGACGCGGCCACCGCGGCTACGCCGGCCACGATGTAGGCGTAGGGCAGCGACTCGTACAGGGGCCGCGCGACGCGCATCAGCCCGTGCCGCCTACGGTGAGCGCGTCCACGCGCAGCGTCGGCTGCCCGACGCCGACCGGCACGGTCTGGCCGTCCTTGCCGCAGCTGCCGATGCCCTCGTCGAGCGTCAGGTCGTTGCCGACCATGCTGACGCGCGTCAGCACGTCCGGCCCGTTGCCGACGAGCGTCGCGCCCTTGACGGGCGCGGTGACCCTGCCGTCCTCGATGAGGTACGCCTCGCTGGCGGAGAACACGAACTTGCCGGAGGTGATGTCCACCTGGCCGCCGCCGAAATTGACGGCGTACAGGCCCTTCTTGACCGAGCGGATGATCTCGGCCGGGTCGTGCGGTCCCGGCAGCATGTACGTGTTCGTCATGCGAGGCAGCGTCGTGTGCGCGAAGGACTCGCGCCGGCCGTTGCCGGTCGGCTTCGCGCCCATCAGGCGCGCATTCAGCTTGTCCTGGAGGTAGCCCTTCAGCACGCCGTTCTCGATCAGCGTGGTGCAGGACGTCGGGGTCCCCTCGTCGTCGATGTTGAGCGAGCCGCGCCGGCCCGGCAGCGTGCCGTCGTCGACGACGGTGCACAACGGAGACGCCACGCGCTCGCCGATGCGGCCCGTGAACGCGGACGTGCCGCGGCGGTTGAAGTCGCCTTCGAGCCCGTGGCCCACGGCCTCGTGCAGCAGCACGCCCGGCCAGCCCGGGCCGAGCACGACGGTCATCGGGCCCGCGGGCGCGGGCACCGACTCGAGGTTGACGGTCGCCTGGCGCACCGCCTCGCGCGCGAGCCGCAGCGGCTTCTCGCCGGCGATGAATTCCTGCAGCGAGTAGCGCCCGCCGGTGCCGGCATAGCCCTGCTCCCGCCGGCCGTTCTGCTCGACGATCACGGACACGTTCATCCGCACGAGCGGGCGCACGTCGGCGGCCAGCGTGCCGTCGCTGGCCGCGACAAGCACGATCTCGTGCACTGCTGCGAGCGTCGCCACGACCTGCCGCACGCGCGGGTCGAGCGCGCGGGCGCGGCGGTCGAGCTCCTGCAGGAGGGCGATCTTGTCGACGTCGGCGAGCGTCGCGATCGGGTCCTCGGCCGGGTACAGGCGGTGCGACGCCGTCGCGTGCCAGGCCTGCACCTGCCCCCTGCCGCCCTCGCGTGCGATCGCGCGCGCCGCACGTGCCGCTTCGAGCAGCGCGGACGGGACGACCTCGTCGGAATAGGCGAAGCCCGTGCGCTCGCCCGCCATCGCCCGCACGCCCACGCCCTGCTCGATGCCGTGGCTGCCTTCCTTGACGATGCCGTCCTCGAGGGCCCAATGCTCCTCGCGCGCCAGCTGGAAATAGAGGTCGCCCGCGTCGACGCTCGCGCCGAGCACGGAATCGAGCGCCTGCACGAGGCGCCGGTCGTCGAGGCCGGAGGGCGACAGGATGCGCTCGCGCGCGCACTGCAGTGCGTCGGTCATTTGGATCCGATCACCCTGTGCTTCAACGCCGGGAAGCTCTCTCGCGTCGCTTTCTGGCCGTCCTTGTCGAGTGCGGCGGTGACCACGGCGCTGCCGCGCGGCTCGCGCGCCAGCACGCGGCCCCAGTAGTCGGCTATCAGCGTGTCGCCGTACGTCTCGCGATTGCTGTCGTGGATGCCGCTCTGGGCCGAGGCGACCACGAAGCAGAGGTCCTCGATCGCGCGCGCGCGCAGCAACGTTTCCCAGTGCGCGCGACCGGTCGGGCCCGTGAAAGCTGCGGGTACGCTGAAGATCTCGGCGCCCTCCGATACGAGTTGCCTGAACAGCTCGGGGAAGCGCAAATCGTAGCACACGGTCAGTCCGACCCGGCCCGCGGGGGTGTCGACCAGCACCGGCTTCGCGCCGGGCACCGCGTTGGCGGATTCGCGGTAGCCCTCGCGGCCCCCGGGCAGGTCCACGTCGAACAAATGGATCTTGTCGTAGCGCGCGGCGCGCTTGCCCGTGTCGTCATACACCACGCAGGCATTCGCGGGCCGCGAATCGCCCGGCACGGCGATCGGTTGCGTGCCGGCGACGATCCATAGCTTCAGTTCCCTGGCGATGGCGGACATCGCGTCCTGCGCCGGGCCCTCGCCGTCGCGTTCCACGATGGCGCGGCGCTCAGCCTCGTTCCTTCCCATGAACGAGAAGTTCTCCGGCAGCACCGCAAGGCAGGCGCCGCGGTCGCGCGCGGCGACCAGGAGCCTGCGCGCCGTCGCGAGGTTCCTCGCCACGTCGGCGAGCGAGGTCATCTGGACGGCGGCGACGATGGGTTGGCTCATGAAGGTCCCTGGGAAGCCTGTCGGTCGTCTTTGAGCTCGCGGGCGTCGATGCGCCGCACCTGCGGATCATCCCAGCTGCCCGTGATGCGATAGTAGCCGCGCGTCACGCCCTTGAGCGGCTCCTTGAAGATCTGCGAGAAGAGCAGCAGCGCGGCGCCCACCGCCGGGCCCGCCGCGAGCGCGCCCGCGACGCCGAGCGAGGCGCCCAGTTGCCCGGTGACGACGGCAGTCTGGTCATAGGTGCGATCGCGCAGGTTTGCGTGGCCGGCAAGGCCGATCTCCGCCGCCGATCCCCGCAATGTCACATTGTCGGTGTAGGCGTCCCCGTTCGTGAGGCGGAAGGTCCCGGTGAGCGTGTCGAAGGCAAGGCCCTCGCCGGTCAGGTCGTTGAAGTCGAGCGCAAGCCGGCGCGGCAGGTGCGTGAGGCTCATGAGGCTGAATACGCGCCCGGCGCCGGGCTCCACCGCCGTCAACTCGCCATTGGCCGCCGACAGCTGGAATCGGCCGGACAGGCGGCCGAGGGCGCTGACCTCGGGCGGTCCGGGCCAGGTGAGCTGGGCCGATGCTTTCCCCTCCTCGGCCTTGACGCCGGTGCCGAGTCGCATCGCGGTCATGAAGTCCTCCACGTTGCTGGTCTCGAGATCGAAATCGAGCCGGCACTCGGCGGCCTCCCCGCGCACGAGCCAGCTGCCGTCGCCCTCGACCGTGAACGCGGGATGCGACATCGTGAAGCGATTGAGGGTCATGCCCGCGGTGCCGCGCGAGATCTCGGCTTCGACGCGGCCGAAATTGCGCTCGTCGAACACCAGCTCGCCGAGGCTCACCCGGATCGCCGGAAGCCTGCGCGGATCCGGATCGGGGCGCTTGCCTGTGCCGGCCGCGCGCTCGCCGAAGTGAAGCCGCGTGAGATCGAGCACCATCGGCACCTCGCCCGGGAAGGTGAATGGCACGGTCACGCGGCCCGAGACTGCGGCGCCGGCGACGGTGACGTCCCAGGCACGGTTGCCGGGCCGCAGGCTCCCCATGACGCCCGTGAAATCGTAACCGAGCGCCTCGAAGCGCCCGACGGCGAGATCGGCGCCTGCTAGCCACTCCTGGATAGGCCGACCGCGCGGTCCGTCCCACTTGAGGTCGAGGACTTTGGTCAGGCTCGCCGAGTCGAGCCGGCCCGTGAGCCAGAGGCCGGGATTGCGCGGCAGTGCATCGGGCCGCGCGCCGCCGAAGGCGACGATGCCGCGCTCGATCGGCGGCGCGTCCGTGCGGCTGCGCCACTGCAGCAGCGCGCGCACGTCCGGGCCGAGCGAGCCTTCGATGCGCGGACCCGAGCTGCCGTCGAAGCGCGCCGTGAGCGTCAGCGGCCGTGCGGCATCAGCCGGCTTCGCGAAAGGCTCCGGCAGGGCGGAAGCGAGGCCCCGCAGGTCGCTCGCGAGCTCGACCGTGCCGCGCGCGGGGCGCTTCACGTCCGCGTCGCGCTCTACGTCGAGGCTCCCGCGCCAGTCGGCCGTGCCCGCGAGGCCGGCGTTCGACGGCATGCGCGCGATCGGCGCGAGTGCCGCGCCCTGCAGGCTGCCGGACGCAGCGACGCGCGTGCGCAGGTTCCCGTTTGCGAGCACGGCAGTCGCGATCGACGCCTGCCACCGGCCGCCCAGCGCGCGGCCGGTGAGCGAGGGCGCCTCGATCTCGCGGTTGCGTACCCAGAGCCCGCCCACGATGTCGCTCGCCTCGAACGGCTGCTGGCGGTGGCGGAGGGTGACGCCCGCGAGATCCGCCTGGACCGTCACCACGCGCCGGGAGAAATCCTTGATCGGCAGGAAGAGGGCGACTTCGGCCCGCACCGGGCCGGATGCCACCAGGTCGGGAAACAGCGCGCCGAAGGATGGCGCCAGCGGCGTCGCCTGCAGCATCCGGATGCCGCGGCCCGCGTCCGTCTCCGAGCGGCCACGCGCCGCGAAGACACCTGCCTTGAGGTCGGCGCTGTTGATCTCCGCGTCGGTGAATTCGACGCCGCCGACGCGGCCGCGGCTCGCGACCGCGTGCAGCGCGGGCCCGTCGAACTCGAAATCGGACTCGACATCCCGCAGCTCGGGCCAGCCCGGCGCGTAGTGCAGCCCGATGCCGCTCGCATGCCCGCGCGCGCGAAACTGGCCCTGCCCCTCGCGGTACGGAAAGCCTTTCGTCGGTCCCGTGATCGTGACCGCGGCCGTGGTCACGCGCCCCGCGCGGAACGCGGCATCGAGCCAGCGGACGGCCTGCGGCGTCAGCCGCCCCGTCTGCAGGTAGCGCCAGGTCTGGGTCACGTCGAAACCCGATGCCGTCGCGGCGACGTCGAGCAGGGGCAGCTCACCCGGACGCAGGACCATCCGCAGCTTGCCGCGTGCACTGCCGTGACCGCTGTCGCCGAACGCATCGTCGAGCCAGAAGCGGACTCCCGTGTCGAAGCGCTGCCATTCGAGGCGGCCTTCCGCGCGCCGCACGGGAATCGGAGCCCGCAGCTGCTGCGGCCAGTCGACGGTTGCATCGCGGGTTGCCAGCATCACGATGCCGCCCGCACCGTGGCCCTCGAGCGTCCCGTCGAAGCCGGTGATGCCCGCGGCGCGGCCGAGCGGCCCGAAGCCGACGTCTGCGAAGCTCATTCGGCCGGTGACGTCAGGCAGGCGCGAGCCCGCGACCTGCGTGACGGTGACGTCGAGGCCTCGTACTTCGCCGCGCGGAGCGAGCGCGCCGATGCGCTCGCGCAGCGCACCGTCCGGCAGCGCCGCGGCCAGCGCGGCGACGTTCTCGATGCGGATCGCATCCGCGCGCGCGGCAGCCGTCGCGATGCGCCCGTCCTTGCGCACCAGGCGTGCCTCCAGGCGGGCCGTGCGCCAGGGCGCGGCCGGCCGCGACAGCTCGACGTCCGAGGCTTCCAGCGAGACCGTGTTCTCGTCGCGCTGCAAGCGGATGTCGCCGCGGACGCGCGTGAATGGCTGGCTCATGCCGGCGAGACGGAGGCCCTCGAGCTCCGGCTGGAGCCTCAAGCTGGTGACCCGGCGCCCGGTCCCGCGCGCAGAGACGACGACGGAACCGCTGCCCTGCGGCGGGACGCGATAGCTGTCCGGCAGCATCGCGGACCAGCCGCCGAGGTCGATGTCGTTCGCCTCGATGCGTGCGCGCCAGGCGACGGCCTCGCTGTCGGCAAGCTTGCCGCCCGCCCTCGCCTCGACGTCGATCGAGGCCCCGAGGTGCTCGGGCAGTTCGACGTGCCCGCTCAGCGTGATGTCGTCCCCCGCGCGAACGAGATCGACGTCGGCGCCGGTCAGCTGGAACCGGCCCTGGCGTGCGCGCAGGTCCAGGACCTCGAGCGTTGCGTCGGTCACGGCGAAGCGGCCTCGCGGCAGCCGCTCGAGCGTCATCGGCGCGGATGACTCGTCCTGCCGCCGCAGTGCCGACTGCCCTACGAGTCGTACGCGCCCGTCCGAGGTGATCACGAAGCTGAGGCGCGGGCGCACGAACGCGACGCGCGCGACCTCGAGCCGCCGGTACCACAACGATCGTGGAATCGAGAGGCTTACGCGCCCGGCCACGGCGGTCACGAGCGGCTCCTCGCCTGGCGCCGGCAGGACCCTGGCACCGCGGAATACGACCTCGGGACCGTAGCGGCCGATGCGGCCGTAGACCGAGTCGAACTCCAGCGTGAGGCCGGTCGCTTCGTGCACGCGCTCGACGACGCGGGCTTCATAGCCGGGCAGCATCCCGAGGGCGAGACGGAATGCGCCGATGCCGAGCGCAAGCAGGAGGGCCGCGAGGCCGGCGAGACCGGCGACCCAGCGCCACAATCGCTGCATCCTTGCGTTCCAGACACTCATGCGGGGTGAGGAAACAGGGGGTACGGGGCTTGGACAAGGGCCTCGATGGCCGCGTTCCGGCCCTTCACGCCGGCTGCCAGCGACGCACGCCCGCCGCGTCGAGCAATGCCGCGGTCTCCGCGAGGGGCAGGCCCATCACGCCCGAAAAGCTGCCTTCGAGGCGCGTGACGAAGACCGCGGCCAGGCCCTGGATGGCGTAACCGCCTGCTTTTCCGGCCGGTTCCCCGCTTCGCCAGTACCGCCGCCGCTCGGCCTCGTCGATCTCGCGGAATGTGACGTAACTCGTGTCGAGTGCCTGCCGGAGGGATCCGTCGTGCCATAGCGCGACGGCCGTGTGGACCGCATGGGTCCGGCCGGCAAGCGCTCCCAGCATGTCCAGGCATTCGGCTTCGTCGGCGGGCTTGCCGAAGATGCGCCCGCCCAGGGCGACGGTCGTGTCGGCGGCAAGGACGGGTGCCCCCGGACCCGCCGCGAGCCGCGCGACGACCGCGGCGGCCTTGCAGGCGGCCAGCCGCTGCACGTAGGCCGCGGGTTCCTCTCCGGGACCCGGCGTCTCGTCGATATCCGCGCCGACGATGCGGTGCCGCACGCCGATCTGTTGCAGGAGCTGGCTGCGGCGAAGCGAGGCCGAGGCGAGGACAATGGCGTCGTCACCCATTGCCCGCGAGGATAGCCGAAGGTCCGCTCAGGCGCGGTGGTACGGATGCCCGAGGAGCAGGCTGTGCGCACGATACAGCTGCTCGGCGACCATGACCCGCACGAGGCCGTGCGGCCAGGTCAGCGGCGAGAGCGACCAGCGGAAATCGGCGCGCGACGACAGTCCCGCATCGAGCCCGTCCGGCCCGCCGACGAGCAGCGCGAGGTTCCTGCCGCCCGCCATGCGCGCGGACAGCCACTGGGCGAGCTCGGGCGTCGACATCGCGCGCCCGCCGACCTCGAGTGCGACGACATAATCCCCGTCCGCGATCGCGGCGCGCATGCGCTCCGCCTCGCGCGCAAGCGGGATCTCGATGAGCTCGAACTTGAGTCCACGGCCGAAGCGGCGGGCGTATTCCTCGACGCCCGCATCCATCCACGCGGGCAGGCGGTTGCCGGCCGCGATCAGCCGGATGCGCATCTCACGCGATCTGCGGTGCCCGCTGCGCGGGGCGGATGTCCCACAGCTTCTCGAGACCGTAGAACTCGCGGATGCGCGGCAGCATCACGTGGACGATCAGGTCCTGCAGGTCGACGAGCACCCACTCGCCCTCGCGCTCGCCCTCGACGCCGTACGCGCGGTGCCCCGCCGCGCGGCAGCGCTCGATCACGCGGTCGGCAATGGACTTCACGTGACGGTCCGAGGTACCGGTCGCGACGATCATCGTGTCGGCGACGTCCGTGAGCTTCCTCACGTCCATGACCTTCACGTTGACGGCTTTCATGTCCTCGAGGGCGGCGACTGCGATCTTCGTCAGGGCGCCAGGTCCGGTCCTGGTCTTCTTGGCGGCGGGAGCGTTGCGTTTTCTCTTCGGTCGCGTGGCGGTCATTCCTTCTCGACACCTGGCCGGGCGTAGCTGCCCCTGGCGAGGATGATCCTACGCGCCGCCTCGGGCATCAAGTAGCGCGGATCGCGGCCTGCCGCGATGACCGCACGCACGGCGCTCGAGGACAGGTCCAGTTGCGTGTTGGCGCTGACGTAGACGAGTCCCGCCGGCGCCTCCGCGAGCCGAGCCGGGTCCTCGCAGCGCCGCTCGGCGAGGAGCAACGCGGCCAGTCCCGTGCGCGGACGCGTGCTGCCGGGCCGCTCGGCGATGACGACGTGGGCCAGCGAGGCGACCTCGCCGGCGCGGTGCCAGAGATCGATGCCCGCGAATGCATCCATGCCGAGGATCAGCACCAGCGGCTGCGTGCCGCGTTCCGCGCGCAGTTCCTCGAGCGTCAGGATCGTGTAGGACGGACCGGGACGGCGGAGCTCACGGTCGTCGACGACGAAATGGGGATCATCGCCGACGGCGGCGCGGACCATTTCGAGGCGCGACGCCGCGTCGGCGAGCGGTGCCGGGCGGTGCGGCGGATCGCCCGCCGGCACGAAGGCGATCTTCTCGAGACCCACGAGCTCGTGCAGCTCGTGTGCCGTGCGCAGGTGCCCGTAGTGGATCGGGTCGAACATCCCGCCGAACACGCCGAACGGGCGCATCTAGTGTCTGGCTCAGCCGCGCAGCATCGCGGGAGGCAGGCGTGCGCCCGACATCGCCGCGACGAGGCCGGCGAGCGAGGTCCAGGGGTCGCCGCCGCCCTTCGCCTGGCCCTTGACCTGGCGGTCGATGTGCGCGGCTGCCTCGAACCAGCGCTCGATCGGCTGCCCGGCAGTGCGGCGCGCGGCGCGGCCGACGAGCGCCTGGCGCCGTTCCTGCGCGGCGCCCCATGCTTTCGTCGTCACGCCGTTGCGCACGTCGGCGATCGAGCGCAGCTCCCGGCACAGCGCCCACAGCACGAGCGGCGCTTCTGCACCCTCGGCGCGCAACCCCCCGAGGATCCTGAGCGAGCGCGCCGCGTCTCCCGCGAGTGCCGCCTCGCCCAGCTGGAAGACGTCGTAGCGCGCGCTGTTCGCGACGGCGGCCTCGACTTCCTCGACGCCGAGCCTCGCTTCCGGATGCAGCAGAGCGAGCTTCTCGATCTCCTGCTGCGCCGCGAGGAGGTTTCCCTCCACGCGCTCGGCGATGAGCTCAGCCGCCCCGCTTTCGAAGCCGAGGCCGAGGCGGCCTGCCCGCTCGGTGATCCACTGCGGCAGGCGCTGGATGTCGACGGCGGCGGTCTGCACGAACACGCCGTGCTTTTCGAAGGCCTTGAGCCAGGCGCTGTTCCAGACTTCCTTTTCCGGCTTCGTCGTTACGACAAGGAGGAGGTTGTCGGGGCCGGGATCGGCGGCGAGATCCGCGAGGATCGCCGCGCCCTCCTTTCCCGGCCGCGGCGTCGGCATGCGGATCTCGACGATGCGGCGCTCGGCGAAGAGCGACAGCGTCCGGCTCGCATTCAGGACTTCCGACCAGTCGAAGCCACGGTCGGTGACGAAGAGTTCCCGGCCGGCATGACCCTCGCGGCGCGCGCGCGCTCGCACGGCATCGGCGGCTTCGCCCGTCAGCAGCACTTCGTCGCCGGCGATGAGCCAGGCGCGCGCGAGGCCCTTGTCCAGCGTGCGCGCGAGCTGGTCGACATTGATGCGCATGGCCGGTCAATTGTAGCCGTCGTCGAGCGTCGCGAGGAACGCAACGACGTCGTCGACCTCGGCAGGCGTCAGCGCGGGCGCATCGCCCGCCGCGCGGTCATATGGCACTTCGCCGGTGTTGACCGCGCCCTCCAGCCCCGGCGGCAGGTCGTCGAACTTGCGCGGGCCGGCTGCGGACTTTGGATACCAGAGACCCGGCTGCGTGTCGCGGCGCGCGTAGAAGTCGACCGCCTCGCGCAGCGTGTCGAACGCGCCGTTGTGGAAATACGGCGCCGTCCGCGAGACGTTGCGCAATGTCGGCACCTTGAATGCGCCGCAGAGGTCGCGGCGGCCGGCGAGGTCCTTGCGCACCGGGCCACAGAGTCCGAGGTCGAAGAATGCCGGGTCGGCGTTTGCCGCGATGCGCGGGTTGCGCGGCAGGCCGACATTGTCGTAGGTGAAGTCGGTGAAGAGCGGCGGCCTGCCGTCAGCCGACGGCCGGCTCGGATGGCAGGCGGCGCAGTTGCCCTTGCCGGGATCCTCGAAGAGCGCAAGTCCCCGCTCCTCCGCGGGCGAGAGCCGGGCCTTGCCGGCGAGGAAGGCGTCGTACTTGCTGTCGAAGCGGTGGAAGTCCCGATTCTCGGCCTGGTACTGCGCGATCGCCGCGGCGAGGCGGTCGTAAGCCGGGCCCGCATCGTGCAGGGCGTCCGCGCCGAAGACCTCGCGGAATCTCGCCGCGTTCGGCGAGCGCGCGAGCCGTTCGATGACCTCGGCGGGCGTCGCGTTCGCCATCTCGCCCGGATCGAGGAACGGCTGCTTCGCCTGCTCCACCAGCGAGGGCGCACGACCGTCGCGGAAGAACCCGCCGGCCGCCGTCCCCTCCTCGTCGAAGCCGAACGGCGGCGTGAAGCTCGCGTAGCGGATGGACGGCGAATTGCGGATGCCGGCCAGGTCCATGCGGGGCCCGCCTTTCGACACCAGGTCGCCGGTCGGTGCCGCGTGCGCGAACTCCGGCTCGTGGCAGGTCTCGCAGGACAGGCGCCCTGAAGCTGACAGCGATTCGTCGCGGAACAGGCGCTCGCCGAGTGCCGCGATCGGCGACAGGCCCGGAGTCGGGGCGTCCCCGGTCGTGATGGCAGGGGGCACATCGCCGGTGCAGGCGGCGAGGCTCACGAAGAGGGACAAAATTGCCAATAGACCGCGCAAAGCCAAGGGATGTTAATGCGAATGATTCGCGTTCACAATGGCGATCGGCACCGCTCCTGTGCGATAGTCCGAGCCGCGTGAACCGCTCGATTTGCATTGCCGCCGCCCTGCTGCTTCTCGCGCCGGCGGCTCGCGCCGACGAATTGCCGCTGTTCCAGGCCGGTATTCACGGCGGATATCGCATGGGCGGCAGCCTCGAGGACCAGGCGACGGGCGAAGATCGCGACCTCGAGGACGGCTCGACCTACGCCGTCGCGCTCGAGCTGCGATACGGCAAGGGCGACGACCGCTTCTACCAGCTCTGGTATTCGCGCCAGGCCACCGAGGTGGATGACGGCCTGACGGCGCATGACGCCGACGTCGAATACCTGCACATCGGCGGCACCCTGCCCTTCGGCGGCTGGGAACGGGCACAACCCTATTTCGCCGCGGGCCTCGGCGTGACGCGCTTCTCCGCGAGCGGGGCGGATACGGACGACCGCACGGATTTTTCCGGTTCCGCGGCACTCGGCCTCGAGATCCCGCTCGCGAAGCACGCCGCCATCCGGCTGGAGGGGCGCGGATACCTGACGCTCGTGGATCCGGACACGGCATTCTTCTGCCGCAGCGACGGCGGGTCCGGCATCTGCGCCATCGCCGCGAGCGGGTCGTCGTTCTTCCAGTTCGAGGGCCTCGCCGGAATCCTGGTGCGGTTCTAGGCCCGTCGATGAACGCCTCCGCGCGCCGCGGGCTGTATCCGGCGATCGAGCCGTCGCGCCAGGGATACCTGTCGGTCGGCGACGGCCACGAGGTCTACTGGGAAGAATGCGGCAATCCGGCCGGCAAGCCGGTCGTGTTCCTGCACGGCGGACCCGGCGCCGGCAGCGACGCCAAGGCGCGGCGCTTCTTCGATCCGGCACGCTATCGCATCGTCCTGTTCGATCAGCGCGGTTGCGGACGCAGCCGCCCGCACGCGAGCCTCGACCACAATACGACCTGGGACCTCGTCGCCGACATCGAGAGGCTGCGCTCGCTGGTCGGCGTCGAACGCTGGCAGGTGTTCGGCGGCTCCTGGGGCTCGACGCTCGCCCTCGCCTATGCGCAGGCGCATCCGGGACGCGTGACCGAGCTGGTGCTGCGCGGGATCTTCCTGCTGCGCAAGCGCGAGCTCGACTGGTTCTACCAGGAAGGCGCCTCGTACCTGTATCCCGACCGCTGGGAGGAATACGTCGCGCCGATACCGCCCGCGGAGCGCGGCGACCTCATGCGCGCATTCCACCGGCGGCTCACCGGCAGCGACCCCGCCGCCGCGCAGGCGGCCGCGCGCGCCTGGGCCGTGTGGGAAGGTGCGACCAGTTACCTGCTGACGGACGACGACAACGTACGGCGCTGGGGCGAGGATGAATTCGCGCTCGCGGTCGCGCGCATCGAGTGCCACTACTTCGTGAACGGCGGGTTCATGACGCGGGAGAACCAGCTGCTCGAGGGCGTCGCGCGCATCCGGCATATCCCGGCGGTGCTCGTGCAGGGCCGGCATGACGTCGTCTGCCCGATGTACACCGCCTGGGACCTGCACCGCGCCTGGCCGGAAGCCGAGCTGCAGGTCATCGGCGACGCGGGCCACTCCGCCTTCGAGCCCGGCATCACCGACGCGCTGGTGCGCGCGACCGACCGCTTCGCAACCTGAAGGGGCGCGTCCCCTTCAGGTTATTTCGGCACGAGGCGCCAGAGCTCGGCCGCTTCCTCGTCCGTGAGCACGTAGACGTAGCCGTCGGGACCCACGCGCAGGTCGCGGATGCGCTTGTCCTGCGATCCGAACATGCGCTCCTCCTCGACGAAGAAGCCCGGCTGCTTCGCCTGCCGCATCCGGCTGACCGCCTTCGATACGAGCCCGCCCACGAGCAGCTTGCCTTCCCAGTCCGGGAATGCGTTGCCGCGATAGACCGCGAGGCCGGACGGCGCGATCGACGGCGCCCAGAAGAACCAGGAGCGCTCGATGCCCGGCGCGAAGGCACGCTCGGAAATGATCGAGAGGTCATAGTCGATGCCGTGCGTCACGAGCGGCCAGCCGTAGTTGGCACCGGCACGCAGGCGGTTGATCTCGTCGCCGCCGCGCGGGCCGTGCTCATGCTCCCAGACATCCCCTGTCAGCGGGTCGCGCGCGAGGCCCTGCGGGTTGCGGTGACCCGAGGTCCAGATCTCGGGCCGCTTGCCGTCCTGGCCGACAAACGGATTGTCCGGCGCCGCCGCGCCGTCCGGCGTGAGGCGCAGGATCTTGCCGAGATGCGAGCCGAGGTCCTGCGCGGCGGCCTTGTACGCATAACCGTCACCGACCGTGAGCAGGAGCGTGCCGTCCGGCAGGAACAGCAGCCGGCCGCCGGGATGCCCGGGACCTTCCTTGTCGGGCGCGGCGCGGAAGATCACGCGCCCGTCGAGCAGGCGGCCGCCTTCGTAGCGCGCACGCCAGATTGCCGTTCGATTCGCCTTCTCGTCGCCTTCGGCGAACGACAGGTAGAGCATGCGGGTCTGCGCGAAATCCGGCGCAAGCGCGATGTCGAGCAGCCCGCTGTCCGCCTGCGCGAACACGCCCGGCGGACCGCCCTCGACGGGATCGGGCAGCAGGCGCCCCTCGCGCACGACGCGCAGGCCCCGGTACTTCTCGGTGACCAGGATCTCTCCTTCCGGCGTGAAAGCGAGGCTCCACGGCCGCTGCAAGCCGGCGACCAGCCGTTCGAGACGCGCGGCGCCCTGGGCCACGGGGCCGGCGGCCGCGTTCGCAACGGCCTGCTCCCGCGGCGAGGTTTCCGCCGCGAACGCTGTGAGGGACAGGCTCGCTAGGAGCACCGCGAGGATTTTCAACATGGATGTCGCTTCCCTGGCGTGCGGGATGCCAAGGCTAGCGGAAGGCGCGGCGCACGGAACCGGGCAATTGGCGAAGCGCCTTCGCGGCGCGACCAACGGCGGCTCAGCACTCGGGGACGTTGACGGCGAGGCCGCCCTGCGAGGTCTCCTTGTAGATCGCCTTCATGTCGTAGCCGGTCTGGCGCATGGTCGCGATGACCTGGTCGAGTGAGACCTTGTGCGTGCCGTCGCCGCGCAACGCGAGCCGCGCCGCGTTGATAGCCTTGACCGCGCCCATCGCATTGCGCTCGATGCAAGGTATCTGCACGAGCCCCGCGATCGGGTCGCAGGTGAGGCCGAGGTTGTGCTCCATGCCGATCTCTGCGGCATTCTCGACCTGCGCATTCGTGCCGCCGAGCGCCGCCGCGAGACCCGCCGCGGCCATCGAGCAGGCGACCCCGACCTCGCCCTGGCAGCCCATTTCCGCGCCCGAGATCGAGGCGTTGCGCTTGTACAGGAGGCCGATTGCGCCCGCCGTGAGCAGGAAGCGCCGGATGCCGGCTTCGTCGCTGCCCTGGCAGAGCCGCGCGTAGTAATGCAGAACCGCGGGCACGATGCCCGCGGCGCCGTTCGTGGGCGCCGTCACGACCTGGCCGCCCGCCGCATTTTCCTCGTTCACCGCGAGCGCCCAGGCGTTGACCCACTCCATCGCGTCGGCGCGCTCGCGGTCTGCCTCGAGCGCGCGCTTCAGCTGCGGCGCACGGCGCTTCACCTTGAGCACGCCGGGAAGGATTCCTTCCGCCGCGAAGCCGCGCTCGACGCAGGCCTGCATCACGGCCCAGATGCGCGCGAGCTTCGCTTCCACCTCGGCTGCAGGACGGAGCGCCTCCTCGTTGCGGCGCATCAGGCCCGCGATCGTGAGGCCCGCGCGCTCCGCCTGCGCGAGCAGCTCCTCGCCGCTGCCGAACGGCAGCGGCACGCTGACGGTGGACGGGGCGTCGGACGCGGCAGACGCGTCCTCCCGCTGCACGGCCCCGCCGCCGATCGAGTACATCTCCTCCGCCAGCAGGGTCTTCCCGCCGGCATCGCGCGCGGTGAAGCGCATGCCGTTCGAATGTCCCGGCAGCATCTGGTCGCGGTGGAACAGGAGGTTCATCGGCTCGTCGAAGGCTATCTCGTGCCTGCCGGCGACGCGCAGCCGCCCGGTTTCGCGGATGCGCGCGAGCGTCGGCTGCATCACCGCGGGGTCGAACTCCGACGGGTCGTGACCCTCGAGGCCGAGCAGGATGGCCCGGTCGGTGCAGTGGCCGAGCCCCGTCAATGCGAGCGAGCCGTAGAGCTGGACGAAGATCTCGGCCGTCCGGTCGAGCAGGCCTTTTGCCTGCAGGTCCTGCACGAAGAAGCGCGCAGCCAGCATCGGGCCCATCGTGTGCGACGAGGACGGCCCGACGCCGACCTTGAACACCTCGAAGGTCGAGAGGTTCACAGGGCCGCCAGCCGGCGCAGGATCTGGTCCGCGATCTCCCCGGCCAGCGCGACGCGCAGCGTCTCCTCCTCGTGCTCCTTGGCGAGCACGGCGGACTCGTCGTAGCCGTAGTCGCGCGTGAGCCGAACCTGGTTGCGAGCGAGCAGCTCCGTCGCGCCGCTCGTCACCGAGAACTCGGCGGCGTAGTAGACCTCGTACTCGCCCGGCTTGTTGTCCGCCGTGACCGAGAGCAGGTCGCGTCCGGTGTCGTCCTCGTGCAGGCGGATCACGGCGCTTGCCGAGGCGGCGTCCGCCGCCGGCTGCGCGCCCGCGGCGCGCAGGCGCTCGTCGAGCGCCGCGTAGAGCGGCGTGTAGTGATCGGCGGACTCGACGTACGGCGTCGCGAGCGCGGCGGGCAGGGGCGCCTGGCCGCGCAGGTGGAAGCCGCATCCCGCGAGGGCCAATGCCGCCAGCAGCCATGCGCGGCGCCGCATCAGACCACCACGTTCAGGAGCTTGCCGGGCACGTAGATGACCTTTCGCACCGGCTGCCCGCCGACGAATTTCGCGACGCCGGGATCCGCGAGCGCGGCCTCGCGCACGTCCGCCTCGGCCGCGTCGACCGCGACGTCGATGCGCCCGCGCAGCTTGCCGTTGACCTGCACGACGATCGTGCTGGTGTCCTGGGCGAGCGCCGCCACGTCGGCGGCCGGCCAGCGCTCGTCGACGAGGAGCGTTCCATGGCCGAGCGCCTGCCACATCGCCTGCGTCGCATGCGGAATGACCGGCGACAGCATCAGCACGACGAGGTCGAGCGCCTCCTGCATCACGGCGCGGCCCTGCGGCGAGCGGTCGGCGTAGTCCGCGAGCGCGTTGTAGAGTTCCATCACGGCGGCGATCGCCGTGTTGAACATGCGCCGGCGGCCGATGTCGTCGCCGACCTTGACGAGCGTCTGGTGGACCTTGCGCCGCACGTCGCGCGCCGCACGGTCCAGCGCGGCAACGTCCGGCCTCTGGGCCGGGCCGCCCCCGACGTGCGCGTGCACAAGCTTCCACAGGCGCTTCATGAAGCGGAAGGCGCCCTCGACGCCCTCGTCCGACCATTCGAAGGTGTGCTCGGGCGGCACGTTCGACATCGTGAAGAGCCGCGCCGTGTCCGCACCGTAGCGATCGACCAGCGCCTGCGGATCCACGCCATTGCGGCGCGACTTCGACATGGTCCCGATGCCGCCGTACTCGACGGGCTGGCCGTCCTCCTTGAGCACGCCCGTGCGCGTGGCGCCCTCGCCCCTCGCCTCCACGTCCGCCGGGTTGTAATAGACGATGCGCCCGCCCGCCGGCTTGCGAAACCAGATCTCATTCAGGACCATGCCCTGCGTCAGCAGGCGCTGGAAGGGCTCGTCGATGTCCGTGAGCCCGCAGTCGCGCATCACGCGGGTCCAGAAGCGCGAGTACAGCAGGTGCAGGATGGCGTGCTCGATGCCGCCGATGTACTGGTCGACCGCCATCCAGTACTTTGCGCGCGCGTCCACCATCGCGGCGTCGTTCTTCGGGGAGGCATAGCGGAAGAAATACCAGGAAGAGTCGACGAAGGTGTCCATGGTGTCCGTCTCGCGCCGGGCGATACCGCCGCACTTCGGGCAGCGGCAGTCGAGGAATGCCTGCGACTTCGCGAGCGGATTGCCGGAACCGTCGGGTACGAGGTCTTCCGGGAGCCGCACCGGCAGCTGGTCGTCCGGCACGGGCACGTCGCCGCAGGCCGGGCAATGGATGATCGGGATCGGGCAGCCCCAGTAGCGCTGGCGCGAGATGCCCCAGTCGCGCAGGCGCCAGACCACCTGCTTGCGGCCGAGGCCGCGCGCCTCGAGGTCGCGCGCGATGGCGTCCACCGCCGCCGCGTAGTCGAGGCCGTCATAGGCGCCCGAGTGCACGCAGCGTCCGTAGTCCGCGTACCAGGCCTGCCAGGCGTCCGTGGAATAGGGCCGTCCGTCCACGTCGATGACCGGGACGATCGGCAGGCCGTACTTCTTCGCGAAGGCGAAGTCGCGCTCGTCGTGGCCGGGCACGCCCATCACCGCGCCCTCGCCGTAGGCCATCAGCACGTAGTTGCCCACCCACACCGGCACTTCGGCGCCGGTCAGGGGGTGACGGACGAAGAGCCCGGTCGGCAGGCCCTTCTTCTCCATGGTCGCGACGTCCGCCTCCATCACGCTGCCGCGCCGGCACTCGTCGACGAAGGCGCGCAGCTTCGCGTCCCTGCCGGCCGCCAGCTCGGCGAGCGGATGCTCGGCCGCGACGGCGACGAAGGTCACGCCCATCAGCGTGTCGGCGCGCGTCGTGAAGACCCGCAGCTCGCCCTTGCGCCCGTCGATGTCGTAGGGGAATGCGAGGTTCACGCCCTCGCTGCGGCCGATCCAGTTCGCCTGCATGGTGCGCACGCGGTCCGGCCAGTCCGGCAGCGCGTCGAGCGCCGCGAGCAGCTCCTCCGCGTACTGCGTGATCCTGAGGTAATACATCGGGATCTCGCGCTTCTCGACGGGCGCGCCGGTGCGCCAGCCGCGCCCGTCGATGACCTGCTCGTTCGCGAGCACGGTCTGGTCCACCGGGTCCCAGTTGACGGTGCCCGTCGTCTTGTAGGCGATGCCGCGTTCCAGCATGCGCAGGAACAGCCACTGGTTCCACCGGTAGTATTCGGCGTCGCAGGTCGCGAGCTCGCGCGCCCAGTCGATGCCGAAGCCGAGCGACTTGAGCTGGCCCTTCATGTGGCGGATGTTGTCGCGCGTCCATTTCGCCGGCGCGACGCCGTTCTCGATCGCGGCGTTCTCCGCGGGCAGGCCGAAGGCATCCCAGCCCATCGGCTGCAGCACGTTGAAGCCCTGCATCCTCATGTAGCGCGTGAGCACGTCGCCGATCGTGTAGTTCCGGACGTGGCCCATGTGCAGCCGGCCGCTCGGGTACGGGAACATGCACAGGCAGTAGTACTTCGGCCGCGAAGCGTCTTCCTTCGCGGCAAAGGAGCCGGCGGCATCCCATGCAGCCTGGACCTGCGGCTCGATCTCTTTGGGTTCGTAACGTTCTTTCATGCGAACTAGCAAGGATACCTGAGGGTTGCGGGCCCGGCGGCCCTTCTCGGGACCGCCGTGAATACGTCCCTGTAGGCTTCGGGCCTCAGGAAAAGGGGACGCTCACCTTTTCCCGAGCGTGAGCCTCATGTGGGAAAAGGTGAGCGTCCCCTTTTCCTGAGGCACGATCCCGAGAACGCCCGCCGGGCCCGCCACCATCAGGTGTCGGTTCGGGCTCGCAGGCGTGCGATAGCGAACGCGATGAGCAGGAGGAAGGCGAAGCCGAGGATTGGCCAGTTGCCCGTGCGGGCGTACGGCGTCAGGCCGGTGCGCGGCTGAACTCTCGATTTCAGTATCCCCACCTGGAACTGCGGAATGCGCTCGAGGACGGTGCCATCGGGGCCGATCACGGCGGTGATGCCGTTGCTCGTCGCGCGCATCAGGTAGCGGCCGGCTTCCAGCGCGCGGAAGCGTGCCATCTGCAGCTGCTGGTGAGGCGCCGACGAATCGCCG
>DATEEF010000171.1:0-21284 GCA_035281265.1 Steroidobacteraceae bacterium | reverse complement strand
GAGCGGCCGGCGGCGCCCATGACCGCGCGCAGGTCGCCATTGGCCAGCAGGCCCTTGACCGCGTGCGCGATCTGCTCGGTGTCCGCCACGATGAAGGCGGCCCCGGCATCCATCAGCAGCTGAGCGATCTCCTCGCCGTTGAAGTTGTGGGGCCCGGTGAGCACGGGCCGGCCGACCGAGGCGGGCTCCAGCAGGTTGTGGCCCCCGATCGGCACGAGGCTGCCGGCGACGAAGGCGACGTCGGCCGCGGCATAGAACGTCATGAGCTCGCCCATCGTGTCGCCGAGCAGCACGCTGGTCGAGGGCGAGATGGCCGCCTTCGACGACCGGTTCGCGGCGCGCTCGTGCCGCTTCGCGAGCAGGTCGCGCACGCTCTCGAAGCGCTGCGGATGTCGCGGCACCAGCACGAGGAGCGCATCCGGAAACTGCTCCAGGACCCGCCGGTGCGCGTCCAGGATGACGGGCTCCTCGCCCTCGTGCGTGCTGCCGGCCACCCAGATCGGCCGGCCCGGCGCGTGCTTCTCGCGCCAGCGCCGGCCCCTGGCCTCGATGCCCTCGGGCGGCTGGAAGTCGAACTTGATGTTGCCCGTGACGTGCGTGCGCTCCGGCGTCGCCCCGATCGAGTGGAAGCGCTCGGCGTCCGGCTCGCTCTGCGCCGCGATCACGATGCCGTGCGAGAGCGTCTTGCGGAACAGCGGCACGAGCCGCCGGTACTTGCCCACGGAGCGCGGCGAGATGCGCGCGCTCGCGAGCACCAGCGGGATGCCGCGCTTGCCGCATTCGTCGTAGAGGTTCGGCCACAGCTCCGTTTCCAGGATCATCGCCAGCTTCGGCCGCACGCGGTCGAAGAACCGCTTGACGGAGCCCGGCAGGTCGAGCGGCACGTAGCGCAGGTGCACGCGGTCGCCGAACAGGAGCCGCGCGCGCGCGGCGCCGGTCGGCGTGACGGTCGTGATGAGGATGCCGTAGCGCGGATGCCGCGCCTGCAGCTGCGCGATCAGCGGCTGCGCAGCCTGGACCTCGCCGACCGAGACCGCGTGGATCCAGATGATGTCTCCGGGAATCGCCGGGCCGAGCCCGAATCGCTCGCCGAGGCGGTCACGGTAGCTCGGGTCGCGCAGGCTCCGCCAGAGCTGGACGAGGACGGCGAAGGGCGCCGCGAAGTAGACGAGGATGTTGTAGAGGTAGTACATCGCTAGGGAAGCCCTGCGCAGCTAGCGCGGCGCGTTAGGCGCGCGCCGCCTGGCCACAAGGCGCGACCGACGAAGCGGGTTGAATACCCACGAGGAGGGAGCAACGCGATGGCCGGTCGGCCCGCGCCTAACCCTTCGGGGCCGGGCGGATTTGCGATCAGGCGGCGTCACTCGTCGCTCATGTATCACGATACACATCGCTCCTGGTTTCTTGCCTGATCGCAAATCCGCCACGGCCGCGCCCACGCTACCTGCGCAGGGCTTCCCTACGCATCGTGCGCGAGGCGCAGGATCTCGAAACCCGCCTGCCAGTCGTGCCTTGCGCCCTCTCCCTTCCCGAGGCTGCGCGCGAGGCGGTCGAGCACGCGGCCGCTCCAGGCGCCGGGCCGCCGCAGCCGGCCACGGTCGAAGTCGAGGACCCAGACCTCGAGCTGCGGGCCGAGCATGATGTTCCGCGCATTGAGGTCGGCATGCTGCACGCCGGCGTCGTGGAAATGGCGCAGGCAGCGGCCGATCGCGGCCCAGCGCGCATCGTTCATGTCCCCGGCCGCGAGCACGGCTTCCATCGAGCGCGCGCCGGCGAGCCGCTCGGTGATCAGCTCGGCGCGGTACGCGAGGCCGTGGCGGCGGTACCGGCCGGCGACCGGCGGCGGCACCGGAAGCCCCATTGACTGGAGGGTCGCCAGCAGGCGCAGCTCGCGGAATGAACGCGTGCGTTCCTCGCCGGACCAGAGGTAGCGGTCACGGGCGAAGCGCGCGGCGAACCCGCCGCGCAGGTAGCGGCGCAGCACCCAGCTGCGGCCGCCGTCCTCGATCAGCTGGATCGAGCCACGGCCGGCGGTGAGCTCGCGCAGGGCGCCGCGCGCGCGCCAATGCTCCATCTCGAAGAGCTGCGGGCCGGCATCGGCCACGCGACGGGGATCGTAGAGGATCGCGCCGCGGTCGATTGCGAGCCGCTCGAGCATCGCCGGTCAGCGGCTGAGCACGTACTCGGCGCTGCAATACGGGCACTTGGCAAAGCCCGTCTGCTCGATCGGCAGGTAGATGCGGGGATGGCTGTTCCACAGGGACATCGAGGGCATCGGGCAGGCGAGCGGCAGGTCTGCCGCGGTTACCTCGTAGCGTTCGCGCGTGTTCGGCGGTTGCAGCGGGCTCTCGTGTGCCATCCCGCGATTATACCGGCGCGGGGTCGGCGCCCGCGACCATCACCCGCTCCCAGACGCCGGTGACCGCCGCCCGCTCTTCGGCGAACTCGCCGGCCCCGACGACGGCCGGCCGCTGCTCCAGCGACAGGTGGTGCGCCGCCTTGCGGTACGCGCGGTAGGCGTCGACCAGCCGGTCGATGATGTGGTGGTCGATGAGGGCCGCCGAGCCGACCGACTCGAGGTGGCGGATCGTGTCGGCGAACTCGGCGAGCGGCGGATGCTCGCGCACGTGGCGCAGGACCCAGTACTGGGCCAGGAACTCGATGTCGGCGATGCCGCCGCGGTCGTGCTTGAGGTCGAACTGCCCCTCGCGCGTGCGGCCGTGCTCGGCCCGCATGCGCTCGCGCATCGCGAGCACGTCCTCGCGCAGCGACTCGCGCTTCACCGCGTCGACGAGCACGTTGCGGCGCACCCGCGTGAACTCCGCGCCGAGGCGCGGATCGCCCGCGACCCAGCGTGAATGCAGCAGTGCCTGGTGCTCGAAGGTCCAGGCCTCGCGCCGCTGGTAGTCCTCGAAGGCGCCGATCTGCGTAAAGGCAAGCCCGCCCTTGCCCGAGGGCCTCAGGCGCACGTCGACCTCGTAGAGCCTCCCCGCCGCCGTATGCACCGTGAGCAGGTGCACCAGCCGCTGCGCGAGGCGCAGGAAGAACACCTCGTTGTCGACCGGCTTGCGGCCGGTAGTCTGCGCCGGACCCGCGGCGTCGTGCAGGAAGACGAGATCGAGGTCCGAGGCATAGCCGAGCTCCATGCCGCCGAGCTTGCCGTAGCCGGCGATGCCGACCGCCGCGACCCGGCGGCTCGCGCCCTCGCCCGACTGCGGCTCGCCGAACTGCGCCGCGGTGTGCTGCCAGGCGAGCGCGAGCGCCTGCGCGAGGATCAGCTCAGCGACGTCCGTGAGGCGGTCGCTCACCTGCATGAGCGGCATCCGGCCTGCGAGGTCCTGCATCGCGACCCGGAATGTCGCGGCGCGCCGGAACTGGCGCAGGGCATCCACGCGCTGCTCCTCGTCGGTGCCCGCGTGCTCGAGGCGCGCGGCGAGCTCGTCCGCGAACTGTGCCCGGTCCGGCAGCGTCTCGAAGACGCGCGCGTCGAGCAGCTCGTCGAGCAGCAGCGGATGCGCGGCGACCTGCCGCGCGAGGTAGTCGCCCATGCGGCAGGCCTGCACGAGGCGCTCGAGTGCCTGGGAATTCTCGTTGAGGAGCGCAAGGTACGCCGTGCGCCCGCCGATGGCCTCGACGATGCGCAACAGCCGGGCCAGGATCGCGTGGCCGTCGCCGCCGGCCTTCGACTCGGCGCGGGCGACTGCCGAGAGCATGCGCGGCAGCAGCACGCCGAGCCGCCTGCGCCCGTGCTCGTCGAGCCGGCGGAAATAGGCGGACTGCCGCAGCTCCAGGAGGATTCGCGCCGCCGATTCGGGCGCGGCGAGCCCGAAGCCGCGCGCATCGTCCGTGAGCCCCTCGAGCGCGGGATCCGATTGCCACAGCGCCGAGAAGGGCGGGCCCGGCGGCGGCTCCGTGGCGCCGCCACGGCCCAGCACGACGGCGCCGAACTGCGCCGTCACGAAGCGGCGATGCGCGTCGAGCGCCGCGTGGAATGCGTCCCAGTCCGCGAACCCCATGGACTGCGCGAGCCGCGCGCGGCCGGCCCCGTCCTCCGGCAGCGCATGCGTCTGCGCGTCGTCGGCCATCTGCAGCCGGTTCTCGACGCGGCGCAGGAAGGCGTACGCGTCCGCGAGCCCGGCGACGGCCGCGGGCGCGAGGAGCTTCGCGCCGGCGAGCTGCGGCAGCGCCGCGAGCAGCGAGGGCGTGCGCAGCCGCGGCTCCGAGCCGCCGCGGATCAGCTGCTGGGCCTGCACGATGAACTCGATCTCGCGGATGCCGCCCGGGCCGAGCTTCACGTTGTCCTGCAACTCTCGGCGCTCGACTTCGCGGGCGATCAGCGCCTTCATCTCGCGCAGGCTCTCGTACACCCCGTAATCGAGGTAGCGGCGGTAGACGAACGGCCGCACGACGCCGTCGTACAGCGCATCAAAGCGCGCGCGGCCCGTGACGGCGCGCGCTTTCACCCAGGCATAGCGCTCCCAGTCGCGGCCGTGCTGCTGCAGGTAGTCCTCGAAGGCTGTGAAGTTCATCGCGAGGGGGCCCGGCTCCCCGAGCGGCCGCAGCCGCATGTCCACGCGGAACACGAAACCCTCGGCCGTGCGCGCGTCGAGCAGCCGGATGAGGCCCTGCCCCAGCCGCGTGAAATATTCCTCGTTCGACGCGGGGCGCCGCCCGTCGGTCTCGCCGCTCTCGGGGTACAGGAAGACGAGGTCGATGTCCGACGAGAAGTTCAGCTCGCCGCCGCCGAGCTTGCCCATGCCGACGACGACCAGTTCCTGCGCCTCGCCCGTGGGCGATCGCGGCGTGCCGAAGCGCGGCTCGAGTGAGCGCGTCGCGAAGGCGAGCGCCGAGGCGATCGCGGCATCCGCGAGGGCCGACAGCTCCGCGAGCGTCTCGGCGAGCGGCGCCGCGCCGGCGAGGTCCCGCCAGGCGATGCGGACGAGCTCGCGTCGGCGCAGGCGGCGCAGCGCGTCCATGAACGCGGGCTCGTCCGCGTCCGCGCCGGCCGCGGCTGCAAGCGCCTCGATCTCGCCTGCGCGCCTCGGGCGCTCGAGGGCGCCCCCGCCCTCCAGCGCTGCCAGGAGTCCGGGGTCGCGCTCGAGAGCTTCCGCCACGAAGGGGCTCGCCGCCAGGACCGCGGGCCTTCGTGCCGCGATCGCGGAGACTGCCGCAGTCGGCTCCCCGCTCAACCGGCCGCCGCAGCTGACGCCGCGTGGAAGGCGTTGAGGCGCGCGAGCGCCGGTCGCGCGTGAAGATCGACCTCACGGCGCAGCGACTCGCCGGCCGCAGCCTGCTTCGCGGCCGCATCGCCGGTGAACGCAGCGGGACGTCCAATCGGCGCTTTCGCGTCCATGGCTGCTGCCGACTGCATGCGCACGCGAAGCGCTGCGTCCACCGGCTGCCCGAAATGCGGCGCGATGGTCTCCCAGGTGGCCGCGGGCAGCGACGGGTAGCCGACCAGCCGGCCGCGGCCCGGATCGAGGCGGCTTGCGGCGTCGCAGAACGCAGCATAGAGGCGCGCGACGTAGGCCTCGCGCGACTGGGCGACGCCGTCGGGGTCCACGAATCTCGCGAATGCCGCCGCGGGACCCTCGCCCTCCCAGATCCAGCCCGGCGGCTGCCGCAGCAGCGACACGCCAACCTCCACCGGATCGCGCAGGCACAGCACCCAGGGCGATTCCGGGAAGGCCTCGGCCACGAGGTCGCAGAACAGCAGGTTCCAGCTCGTCAGCTTCAGGACGTAGGGCTTGCGCGCATGCCGCGCGAAGGCCGCGCCCAGCGAGCGCAGCGCCGCGACCACCTCGGCGCGCGGCCACTTGTGCGGTGGGACGAGGATCTCGTTGACAGGCAGCGGCTCGGCGTAGACCACGACCCCGACCTGCTGCTTGAGCAGTTGCGACACGAGAGTCGAGCCACAGCGCGATACGTGGAAGACGATCCCGCCGGGCGCCGTGCCGGTCGCGCCCTTGCCGACGTCGGCGCGCGCGACCTGCACGACGGACTCGCGGGCCGGCACCCGCGCAATCGTCTCCTGCATGAACGGGTCCTGTAGTTCCGCGGCCCGGATGTCGCGCAGCGCGAAGTAGAGGCCGGTCGGGTGCAGCGCGGCGCGTGCCGGCAGCCAGTCCCCTTGCGTCGCCGCCATCTAGGGAAGCTCTGCACGAGTGGCGTGGAGCGCGTTGCGTGCGCGCTGTCCGGCCACAAGGCGCGACCGACGAAGCATGGTGAATCCATGCGAGGAGGGAGAAACGACGTGGGCGGACAGCCCGCACGCAACCCCGCGGGGCCGGGCGGATTGGCGATCCGGCGGCGTCACTCGTCGCTCATGTATCGCGATACACATCGCTCCTCGTTCCTTGCCGGATCGCCAATCCGCCGCGGCCGCGCCCACGCCACTCGTGCAGAGCTTCCCTAAGCCTTTCTCGACAGGAGCGGACGGCCAATGGTAACGTCCGGGCGCCATGGATTTCGCGGAATTTCTCGCGCCGTTCGATGCGGGCACGTTCCGCTCGGAGTACTACGGCCGGCAGCCGCTGCACATCCGCAGGAACGGCAAGGGCGCCGCCTTGCTGCCCTGGCGGCGCTTCAACGAAGTGCTCGCGATCACGCCCTACTGGAACGAGGAGTCCCTCAAGGTCTACTTCAGGAGCCGCGCCGCGCTGCGGGAAAACTACTGCGACACCGCCGATGTGCGGCCGGGCGGCTTCGCGCCCGTCAATCCCGCGAAGCTCAAGGCACTGACGGCGCTCGGCGCGAGCCTCGTCGCGAACCACCTGCACCGCGTCTGCCCGGAGGTCGGCGCCGTCGTCGCGGCGCTCGAGCGCGAGTTCGCGGCCCGTGCCTTCGCGAACGTGTATTGCTCCTTCAAGGGCGTGCAGGCCTTCCAGACGCACTTCGACCTGCACGACGTCTTCGCGGTCCAGGCCGAGGGCGAGAAGACCTGGCACGTGTGGGAGTCGCGTGCCGATACGCCGGTGAACCCGGTCCCGCCCGGCGAGGAATGGGAGAAGTGGCTTACCGAGTCGCGCGGCAAGCTGCTGTTCGAGGCGCACATGAAGCCGGGCGACATCCTGTACCTGCCGCGCGGCCAGTACCACGATGCCCTCACCGGCGACGCCGCCTCGCTCCACGTCACCTTCGGCGTCGCGCCCGCGACCGGGCTCGCGGTATTCAAGCTGCTGGAGAGCGCGCTCACGAAGGAATCCGAGTTTCGGGCCTACCTGCCGGACGCGAGGGCCGGGCCGGAGCTCAGGGAGCGTCTTGCGAAGCTCGCCGAGCGCCTGCGCGCGGTCATGACCTCCCCCGCGTTCGCCGTCGACGTGCTCAACCACCAGCGCGAGCTCGCGCGGCCGCCCGCCTCGTATGAGCTTCCCGCTCAGCGGCCGCCGGCCTGGTACAGCGTCGCGCGCCGCGCCCAGGTGCTGCGCCGCGATGCCGGCTTCGCCGTCGCCTTCGACGGCGGCGAGATCCCGGTCGGCGCGACGTATCCGACCATCGAGTGGATCCTGAAGCAGCGCATGTTCTCGGTGGACGACGCACTCGCCCGCCAGCCGGGGGCCGACCGCGCGGCGCTCGCCGCCGACCTCGAGCGGCTGGAGCGTGCCGGCATCCTCGTCGCCACCGAGATGCGGTAGTCATGACCGCCGAGGTCCAGGCCATCGCGGTCGAGGCGACGCGCGCCTTCGTGCAGCAGCGCTATGGGGACGCCGCGACGGGTTATGAGCGGTGCATCGCCCTGATGCCCCGCGAGCCCGCGTTTCATTTCAACCTCGGCACCGCGCGCGAGAAACAGGGCGATATCGCCCGCGCGGTGGATGCCTACCTCGCTGCGTGGCGCCTGAACCCGAGGGACGCGCGCCTCGCGCTGTTCGCCGGTGCCGCCCTCGAGGCGGCCGGACGTCGCGGCGATGCCGCGGTCCTGTTCTCGCTGGGCGACGACATCGACCTGGCCGTGCGGCGTGCCAAGGACCGTCCGGACATCGATCCCGAGATCCGCCGGCGCTCGGCGACGGCGGACCGGGTCATGCGCGAGCACCTGACGCGCCTTCATGCCGATGCCGTGTCGGAATTCGAACGCGCGGCCGCGGCTGGCGGCAAGCCGGCCGATGTCACGCGGGTGCGCAATGCGATCTGGGTCCAGACGCACGATCGCGCATTCACCTACCGCACGCAAAACCAGAGGCCGGCGCTCTTCTACGTGCCGGACCTGCCTGCCGTGCCGATCGTGCCGCGCGAGCGACTGCCCTGGGCCGCGGCACTCGAGGCCCGGACCGCGGAGATCCGCGACGAGTACCTCGCGGCGGTCGCCGCCGGCGCGGAGCATTCGCCCTACGTCGATGCCGCCACGCGCAGCCCGCTCTGGCAGGAGCTGCGCGGCAAGCTCGACTGGTCCTCGCTGCATCTCTACAAGGTCGGCGCCGAGACGCCGCTGGCGCGCATGTTCCCGAAGACGCTGTCCGCACTGGAGGCTGCCGACGTCGTGCGACTCGAAGGGCGGCCCATCGAGCTCCTCTTCTCGCGCCTGCGGCCCGGCGCCCACATCCCGCCGCACTTCGGGACGGAGAACCAGAGGATCACGGTACACCTGCCGCTGATCGTGCCCGGCGACTGCGAGATCCGCGTCGGCAGCGCGCGCCACGCGTGGCGCGAAGGCGAGATCTTCGCGTTCGACGACAGCTTCGAGCACGAGGCCTGGAACCGTT
This sequence comes from Steroidobacteraceae bacterium, assembly GCA_035281265.1. Taxonomy (GTDB): domain Bacteria; phylum Pseudomonadota; class Gammaproteobacteria; order Steroidobacterales; family Steroidobacteraceae; genus SCUD01. The sequence goes on along the minus strand of DATEEF010000171.1, from coordinate 12,582 downwards.
CCGGCAAGGACCGCGTCGTGCTCATCTTCCAGTCGCACCACGCGGACCTGCGGCCCGACGAGCGTGCCGCGATCGAGCATGCGATCGGCGCCCGCGAGCGCTGGATCAGGGAACGGCGGGTGCCGTCTTGAATCCTGGGCTGCTGGTCCTCGCCCTGTTGTCGACGGTCCTGCCCCGCACGGCGGCCGTCCCGGGCGGCGTCGTCGTCCTGCCGATCGAGGCGCCGGCCGATGCCCGGCCGGTGGCGACGCTCGACGGGGCGCGCGCGATGGTGCTGCGCGACGGCGAGCGCTGGGTAGCCGTCGTCGGCATCCCGCTCGATACCAGGCCCGGCCGCCGGGAGCTGGTCGTGGGCCACGGCGGCACGAGCGCGAAGCTCGCCTTCGAGGTCAAGGAAAAGAAATACGACGTGCAGAAGCTCAAGGTCGCGCCGAGCCAGGTGGACCTGTCCAGGAAGGACCTCGAGCGGGTCGAGGCCGAGAAGGTGAAGATCCGCAAGGCCCTGCACGGCTACACGGATCGCCTGCCGCCAACGCTGCAGCTCGTCCAGCCGGTGCCGGGCGAGCGCTCGAGCTCGTATGGCCTGCGCCGCTTCTTCAACGACCAGGCGCGCAATCCCCACACCGGCATGGACATCGCGGCCGCCACCGGCACGCCGATACAGGCGGCGGCAGACGCCACCGTCGCCGACACGGGCGACTACTTCTTCAACGGCAACACCGTCATCCTGGACCACGGGTCCGGGCTCGTGACGATGTACTGCCACCTGAGCCGCATCGACGTGAAGCCCGGCGATTCGGTCCGCGCGGGCGCGATGATCGGCGCCGTCGGTGCGACGGGCCGTGTGACCGGACCGCACCTGCACTTCGGCGTCACGCTGAACGGGACCATGGTCGATCCCGCCCTCTTCCTGCCGGCCGAGGCTCCATGAATTCCACTCTCGCACGCACTTCGACGGCCGGGCTCCTTATTACGCTCGCCGCCGGCCTCCTCACGGGCGCATACGCCGCAGGGCCGCCCGCAGACGGCATCTGGTTCCCGTCCGCCACGACCCAGTCCGAAACGGACGAGTACACCCGCTACGAGCTGCTCGCGCCCGAGAGCGGCAAGTTCAAGATCACCTACGAAGTCACCGCCACCACGGCCGGTGCGGCGACGTACTACAACCCGATCCGCAAGGGGAGCGTCGCGAGCGACGAGGCCGTGCTCGACGCGATGACCGGCAAGCCGTTGCATTTCGAGGTCGTCAGCGGCGCGGACGCGCGCAAGGACCCCTTGATGCCCGACGCCGACGTCGACATCGATTACATCAAGGTGACGCTCGCCCGCCCCGTGCCGAAGAATGGACAGGCACGCCTCGTCATCGTCAAGACCTACGAGGACCGGAAGAGCTACTACGCCGACGGCAAGGTGATCGTGTTCGAGCGGTCGCTCGGCATACGCCGCAACAAGATCGTGCTGCCACCGGGCTACGAAGTCGTCGGCCTCACCGTGCCGTCGCAGATCCTCACCGAGGCCGACGGCCGCATCGGCGTCAGCTTCGTGAACGGCACCGAGGGCGAGGCACCGCTGGTGCTGCGCGCGGCAAGAGGCGCGCGGACGGGCCCGGCGGCGGCGCCGAAGCCCGCGACGGAGCAGCGCAGCTGGGAGTCCCCCTTCGAGGGCGAGACCGAGGCGGATCGCCTCTCCGAGCGCGCCCACCAGGATCGCGACATCGTCTACTTCCTCCAGCAGCCCGAGTCGCACGCGTTCGCGCTGTATCACGACTACACGGAATCGCGCGCAGGGATCAACGGCTACGCCAACGTCGTCCGCAAGGGCAGCACGGCCAGCAATCCGTCCGCGAGCATCCTCGATACCGGCGAGGTGCTACCGGCGAAGGAGATGAGCGGCGCCGAGATGGCCGCCTCGAAGATCAACGCCGGCGAACCCGTCGAGCCCGACGCGCGCGTCGTCGTGATTCCGTTCGCGCCCGTGCAGGCGGGACAGTCGCTGCGGCTCCGGATCGCCGAGACCTATACCGCGCCGGTCAGCTACCGGCTGGACGGCGACGAGCTGGTGTTCGACCGCAGCCTCGGCAGGCCGCGCAACGCCGTCGTGCTGCCGTCCGGCTGGTACTGCACGTTCAGCTCGATTCCGGCGACGGTGAGCCAGCTCCCGGATGGGCGCGTCAAGCTCGATTACTGGAACGGCCGGCCCGAGCCGGTGGCCGTGCTGCTGAAGGGCCGTCGCCGCGTGGACCCGTAGTGGCTACATCGCGCCGATCATGTTCAGGAACGCGCCCTGGTGGTCGTAGCTGAGGTCGGTCAGCTCTTCCGAGAAGTCCGTGAAGTTGTAGCCCACGCCCACCTTGAAGTTGCGGCCGACGTAACGGTACACGGCGACGAGCGCGCCGCTGCGGCGTTCGTCCAGGTCCGGCAGCTCCAGCGCGCGGACCTCGAGCATGCCTTCCCAGGCCTCGCGGAAGCGGAAGTCGGCACGCACCAGCGCGAGGTGCGCGGTGTTGTCGAAGAATTCCGGGTTCTCCCGCTCGAGGCTCATCTGGCCCAGCCGGTAGGCGTACTTGCCGCCGATCGTCCAGCGCTCCGTAAGGTCGTAGCTGAGGTCGACGGAGGCGATGTGGCTCTTCTGGATGAACTCCGCCGCGACGCCCTGCCCGGTCACCTGGTCGGTCGTCGGGACGTTGTAGAAATAGGTGAGCTTGGCGAGCGCGTTGAAGCGGTCGTTGGCGACGGGCCGGTACGCATAGCCGACGACGGCCTCGGTGTAGCCGCCGTCGTAGAACTCGCCGAGCGAGCTCTCGCTGACGGCATGGTCGAGCTTGCCGGTCAGGCGCCAGTCGGGGGTCAGCTGGTACCGGATGCTGTTGCGCAGCAGCCAGGTCGTGCGCTCCGTGATGCTGGTGTCCAGCGCCTCGGCTTCGTCCACGCGATACTCGACAGCGCTCGAGAACTGGACGGTCTCGAAGCCGTAGCCGACGCGGATGCCGCCGGCCAGGCGGTCCGTCTCCGCACCGGTCAGCGAGTCCGTCATCGTGCCGATGTCCGCGTTCGCACCGAGGTCCCAGTGCTCGCTGGCAGCGAGGCTGATGCCGGTCGCATGCGTGAGGCCGGTGGCCGCGCCGCTGTCCTGGTACCGCTCCTCGAAGTAGACGCTCGAGCCGTCGGAGATCCGGTGCTTGACGCCGGAAACCAGGTTGCCGCGCTGCATCAGCATCCCGTTGTCGCCGCGCTCGTTCTCGAGCGCGTAGTTCAGGTAGAGGTTCGTGGCCTCGGAATAGAGGAAGCTGCTGCCGACGCGCCCGCCCGGCCCGAGGTCGCCGTCGGACACCTCGGTGTCGATGCGCAGGCGCTCGGTCAACCGGTATGAGCCGCCGACGCCCACGCGCCCGTTGTCCTCGCGGTCGCCCGTGGACGAGACGGTGTCCTGCAGGAAGCCGTACCCGCGCCAGGACGTGCCGGGGTCGTAATCGACCTGCATGACGGCGTCCATCCGCTCGCCCTGCTCCTGCGTCAGCGGGACGATCGGCGAGTTGTCGGTGCGCTCGTCGTTCCGGACGCCGGCGCTCACCTTCAGGCGCTCGGTGAACTGGAAGCCGGCATTGACCTCGACCGCCGTGGATTCGAGACCCTGGTCGATGGTCCGGCGGTCACCCTTCGCGCCGACGCTCAGGCGCGGCGTCACCGGCATCCAGAACGAGCCGCCGAAGTTCTCGGTATCGGCGAGGGTCGAGAGACCGGGGGCCGAATAGCCCGCGTCGAGCGTCTGGGCGTACAGCGTGGCGCGCCCGTCCCGTCCCGAGAAGATGTCACCGAGACCGACGCTGACGTCGGCGCGGTAGGCACCCGCGTCCGCCTCCGTGAAGGACAAATCGTCGTAGCCCGTGAAGCCGAAGCCCCCGTCGTCGGAACGCTGCATGCCGGACACGAGGCCTTCGCTGCGGCCTGCCTGCAGCTTGAGCCAGGTGTCCGCGCTCTTGCGCAGCATGACGTCGGCGGCGTTCATGCTGTTGTCCGCATCGCCCTCGTCGCTGCTGCTCGCGGTGAGGCCGAGCTTCACGTGGTCGTTGAACCAGTAGTGACCCTGGCCGCCGACCGCCATGGCATCGAGCTCCTCGAATCCGGGCGTGAACTCGTAGCGGACCACGAGCCAGGCCTCGTCGCCGCCGATACCGCTCGTGCGCACCAGCAGGTTGTCGTCCGCGGTCGAGGACAGCGGCTCGGACAGCATCACGCGACCCTGGAGGTAATCGATGTCGTAGTCGGTGCCGTAGCGGAGGTTGACGACGCCCGTGACGATGCCGGAGGCCTTGTCGCGCAGCTCGATGCGCACGCGCTCGGAACCGCCGAGGAGGTCCTGGTGGCGCAGGTAGAAGAGCGATCCGCCGGTGCCGCGGAACTGCTCGTAGCTCGCCATGGTACCCGGCTCCGCCGCGAAGCCGTCGACGGAAAGGCGCCGCTCGCCGAAAGAGGTCGACTGCTCGGTTGCGTAATGCGCGTTCGCGCCGTAGAGGCCGCGATCGACCTGTCCGAGCTCGTTGCCCATGTAGCCGACCGCGAAGTTGCCCCACATCGCGTAGTTCTCGCCCTGGCTTGCCTTGACGTAGAACTTGCCCATGGTCGCGGCCATTTCGTCGACGATGCCGTCGTCGCCGAAGGTCGGGTAATGGTTGTCCGGGTCGATGCGCCGGAACAGCGCGTCCGGCGACTTGTCGAGGAAGTTGCTGAACAGGTCCTCGACCGGGCCCTCGCGCGTGTCCGCGCTCGCGGTGACGTTCCAGTGCTCGCCGAACTCGGTGTCCAGGTAGAACGCCAGCCGGCCGTCCACCGGTGAGTCGAGGTCCGTCGCCGCGTTCTCGCCCTGCAGCAGCTCCGCGGGACCGTTCGTGCGGTTCTCGGACAGGGTGAAATCCGCGACGCCGACGTAGAAGGTGTCCTTGCGCTTGAACTCCATGTCGCGCAGGTACAGGTTTCCGTTGCCGGCTTGGTCCACGACCGCGACTTCGACGGTATGGGCGCCTGTCGGCAGGATCTCCTCCGCCGCGAAATTGCCGCGTGCATCGACGGGCACCTCGCGTCCGGCCACCCAGACGGAGTGGTCGGGCGGGATGCCGCTGCCCTGCACGCTGACCGTGCCGCTGCCCAGCGGAATGTTCCGGAGCGCCAATGCGCTCTCGCCGTAAGCGGCGAGCAGCTGGCGCTCCGCCTGCGGGTCCGACGGGGCCGTTTCTTCACCCGCGACGGCGGGGGCGTCCGTCGCCGCCTCGGGCTCCGGCTCCGACTCGTGGTACACCCACAGGGTCTGCGCGTCCGTCTCGTCGAAGTTGCCGCGCGCGTCATAGGCGCGCAGCACGAACTTGAGCTCGTGCGAGGCCTGGAGAATCTCCGTCCCGGGCTGCCATTCGGCGAGGCCCGCGCGGTCGACGTCCACGACCGCCACCGGCGTCGAGGTCACCGGACGTTCCGCGTCGAAAACCCGGATCTCGGCGCGGTCGATGAAGTTCCCGTAGTTGGCGTACATCCGGAAGCGGACCGGGGGCGCTGCGGCGGTCTCGCCGTGACCGCTGTACTGCACCGCGCGCGGGTGGGCTGCCACGCCGAGCCGCGGGCGCGACTGCAGGTTGTCGAACTTGAAGCGGATGTCGGCCTTGTCGAGCGCGACGTCGGTGCAACGCTGTATGTCGGCGGAGCTGCGCGCCGGATCGTCGATCGGATCGCCGTCCACGGTGATGCGCATCAGGTTGAGCGCATACGGGCTCTGCGGCGTCAGCTCGCGCGTGATGCGCTGGATGTCCACGCCCTCGAGGTCGTCGTTGACGGCCGGTTCGTCGTAGACGACCTGCACGCGTACGAAGCTCTCCGCCCCCTGGATGAAGCCCGCATTGACGACGTCGTCCGACTGCACGTAGCCGCGGCCCTCGTGCTCGGCCGCCGCACCCGCCAGCGCGCCGTCCCGGAGCACCACCTCCTTCGCGCGACGCGCGCGGGCGGCGGACAGCCCGACGTCGTCGCCGTAGACGGCGGCCGTGCGACGGTCCAGGCGCTCGTTCTGCGTGTACCCGATGAACCGCAGCCGCGGATTGGTGCGGCCCGCGACATCCGACAGCGCGCGCGCGAGGTCGGCGGCATAGCCCGGGGGCAGGACCGCCTCGCCGTGCGCCAGGGCGAGCGGCGCGATGCGGCCCCAGGGCGGGTCGTAGACCTTCGTGATCATCTCCTCCCCGGCTTCGCCGGGGCAGAGCTGCGGCTCGTCGGGCAGCTCCTGCAGCGGGTCGTCGTACCAGAATTCCACCTCGACACGCCGGTTCAGGGCGCGACCCTGCGCGGTCTCGTTGGAGGCAACCGGCTGCGCGAGGCCGCGGCCGTCGCTCTGCACGGAGGCGGCCGGAAGGCCGAATTCGTCCTGGACGGCGAGTGCGACACGATGGGCGCGCGATCGCGACAGCGACAGGTGGTCCCCGTAGATGCGCTCGTTACGGCCGGTCAGCGGCACGTCGTCGGTGTGCCCGATGAAGCGGACCGCCACGTTGCGCCGGTCGCGGAGGTTGTCGAGCGCCTGCCGGACCTGGGTCATGAACGCTTCGGGAACGGCCGCCGTCTCGTCTTCGTAGCGCAACGGCACGATGAGGTTGCGGATGCGTGCCCGGCGGGCATGGCCCTCCAGGTAGCGCATCTTGCAGACGGTCTCCATGCGGCAGACCTTGACGCGACGGATGTCCTCGGCCACGACGACCTCTTCGTCCCGCAGCGCGGTGCCGACTTCGTCGTACCAGACCTCGACTTCCACGCGGCGGTTGAGGGCCCGCCCCTCCTCGCTCGCATTCGTCGCGACGGGCTGCGTGTCGCCCGCCCACTCGTACGAGATGGCCTCCGGCGGCAGGTCGAGCACCGACTTGAAGTACTCCGCGACCTCGCCCGCGCGTTCGCGCGAGAGGCCCGCATTGTCCTGGAACACGCTCGCAAGCGTCGGCGACAGCGGCTGCGAGTCGGCATGGCCGACGAAGTGGACGCGCAGGTTCCGGCGGTCGCGCATGCCGTCGAGGATCCCGCTGAGCGCCGTGACGTACTCGGGCGGTATCTGGGCCACGCCCGACCGGAACCGGATCGCGGGGACGACGTTGCGGAGCTTGACCGTCTCGAGCTTCTCGCCCGCTACCTGCTGGACTTCCAGCCGGTCGCCGCGCTCCTCATCGAGCTCGGCGGGATCCTGTGCCCAGCGCGTGAACGTCTGGTCGTCCGAGAGATGGCGTTCCGCCGGCTCCAGGATCGCCTCCTCGACCGGACCGGAGCGGGCCAGCACCGGCAGCAGGCACACGGCGAGCATCAGCAGCGAGCGATGGCTGTTCATGGTGTTCACCTGCCCTCCGGCGCGCGTATCTCCGGCCGCTTCGGCGGTCCGCCGAGCCGCCAGAAGACCTCCCGCTCGATGGTCAAGCGGTAGCAGCAGTTCATCGCGGTCCAGGCATCGCTGATCTGCTGCTCGATGGCCTCGACACGCTGGTCGACGAGCGCCTCGTCCTCGACGTCCGCGAGATAGGCGAGCCGCAGCACCGCCGGGGCTTTCATGAGCTCCTCGACCAGGAGGCTGATCCGCCCGCGCCACTGGACGCGTACCTCGGTGCTGCCGGGCTCGAAGACCGCATCCGCCAGCTCGAAGCCGACGACGCGGTGGATCGAGGCGCCGAAGTTGAAGCGCAGCGCCTTGCCGCGCGTCGCGCGCTTGATCTGCACCTGGTCGCCCGAGAGTCGGAAGCCGCTGGGCAGCGTCCGGTCGTCGAGCTTCATCACGAAATTGCTGCCACGGCGCTCGTCCGGGGTCACGGCGCAGGTGATGTGGTAGCGCCCGTACTGGTCGGTCGTCGCCGCGAGCCCGCGCGCGGTCAGGACGCGCACACCCGCGATGCCGGACTCGCCGTCTTCCTGCAAGCCGTTGCGGTTTACGTCGTCGAACACCTTGCCGGTCACGTCGGTGCAGTCGAAAGTCGGGTCCGGCGCCACGCGCACCGTCGCGGTGGCGACGCCCGACATCGCATTGCCGGTGATGCCCTGGATGACCTGGGCACGGTTGACGAACTCGCCCTCGCCGACGCCGGCCCCGACGGCGAGCAGCAGCTTCAGGGTGTGCTGGCCGTTGCTGGCGACGGTGAGGCCGCCCCAGGTCAGCTCGAGCCCGCTGATCGCCGGCTCCGCGTCGTTGCCGTCGATGCGCGCCGAGCCTTCCACGTACCGGAAGCCGGCCGGGAAGCGGTCGACGATCTCGACGTCCGTGAGCGGCAGGCCGGCCCGGTTGCTGATCGTGATGACATAGGGGACCAGCTGCCCGCGCGTCACGTTCCGCAGCGGCGTGGTCTTCGAGATGACGACTGCCCCGCTCACGTCCGGATCGATCGGGATGTGGTTGTTGAAGATCTGCGCGGAGCCCGGCACCGCGCTGTTGTTCAGCGTGAGGTGCAACTGGTAGACCGTCCCGGTGGTACGCGCCGGGACCGAGGCCGCGGGGGCGAACTCGGAGACCTGCACCTCGCAGAACAGCGACGTGGCCGGGATGGCGTCGTCGGCGCTCCCGGGACACGCGGGCACCGAGAATGCCGCCGTCGAGTCGTCGGACGCCGGCGGGATGACCTGCGAGTAGCCGGCGACGTAGATCGAGCCGGCCGGGACGTCCACGCCGATGAGGTAGCCGGCGCCGCTCGGGCAGGCGGCATCGCTGAAGTTCAGGTCGAACTTGTACCAGCCGTCCGCAAGCGTCACCTGCCCCTGCTGGCGCGCGTCGTAGAAGCAGGCATCCGGGAGCGGTGCACCGCTCGCAGCGTTCCGCAGGGTCAGCGTCGCGCCGGCGACCGCGGTCCGGGAGACGGAGTTGTAGACGACGCCGTTCGGGTCGATCGGAAGGTCGAGCCCCAGCACGTTCGCGCCCGGCGGCACGACGATCCCGGAGATGCGCTGCAGCGCGTTCGTGAAGTCCGATGACGCGGTGCCGAGCGGTGCCGTGCTGGCGCCCGCGCCGGGCGCCAGGAAGCGCACCTCGTACTGGTAGTTGATCTCGTCGTTCGGCGCCACGCCGACGATCCGCCAGGCCCCGGTGGCATCGGTCAGGGCGGAGTGGATGAGGACCCCGTCGCGGTACAGCTGGACCGACCAGCCGTCCAGCTCGCGCTCGGCTCCGTCCTGCACGTCGTCGAAGTCGGCGTCATGCCAGGCCGCGCCGCCCAGCACCGCGACACCCGGAATTCCGCCCACGACGATCGATACGCTGGCACTCGCCGTCTGCGGCGGGTCGTTCCAGTAAACGACGCCGGTGTTGGTCACGGTCGTGCCCACCGCGACCCCCGGGTTGAGGGTCGCGCGGAACCGCAGCGTGACGCTCGCGCCGGGCTCCAGCGTGCCGTAGGTCGCGCCGTAATCGGCGGTGATCGTGGTGCCGGCGAAGCTCACGCCCGACGCCGCGCCGTTCAGCGTGGCCGACCCGGCCACGTAGACGAGGTAACCCGGGCTGTTCGCGTCGAGGTCGTCGCGAATGATCACTTCGTGCGCCGGCACGGCAGCGATGTTGGCGACGGTGACGACGTACTCGAGCACCGAGCCGGGGACCGCGGGGCCACCGCCCACGACCGCGACATCCTTCGTGATGGCAAGCTGCTGGCCCGCGCCCACGACGACCACCGTCGGCTCCGGTCCGGTCGCCGGGTTGCCGTCGCCGTCGGTCAGGAGCTCGCCGAGCTCGGTGCTCGACGCGACGGCCTGGTTGATGATGAGCGTGCCCGCCGGCGTGCCGTCGTCCACGCGCAGCTCGAACACGAGGACCGCGGCCGCGCCGGGCGAGAGCGTGCCGGCACCCGCGCCGGGAAGCGGCGGCGTCAGGTCGGAGGAGCTGATGTCGATGCCCGAGGCGAGCGGAGGGACCCCGCCGTCCGGCTGCCCGACCGGCAGGCCGTTCAACTGCGTGGAGTTCGCCACGTAGGTCGTGTTCGCCGGGACCTGGTCGGTCAGCACGACGCCGGTCGCGGGGACGCCGCCGGAGTTCTGCACCGTGATCGTGTACCGCAGCGTGTCGCCCGGGTCGACGATGCCGGGCGACAGCAGGTCGATCGACAGCTCGGCGCGCTTCTCGGCGTAGAGCAGCGGGTAGTTGCCGATGATGTCGCAGGTCGGGTCGTTGGGGATGTCGGTCGCCGGGTCGTCCGACGGGTAATCGGCGATGCTGCTTTGCAGCGCCGAAACGAATCCCTGGTTGCAGATGATCGTGCGATCGATCACGTCCGGATCCACGACGACGTCGAAGGTGATCGTCGCGACCGTGGCCGGGCCCGAGGACGGATCGGCCGGGATCGACCCTGGCGCGGGATCGGCCGGCGTCCGGATCGGCGTCCCGTTCACCAGCGCCGAGGTTCCGCTGACGTCTGCGAGCGGCGAGCCGTTGAGCGTCGTGCTGCCGGCGACGTAGGTCGTGTTCACCGGAATCGCGTCCCGCAGCACCGCGTCGACCGCGTCGTCGTTGCCGATGTTGCGCACAGTGATCGTGTATCGCAGCGTCTCGCCGGCGAGCAGCACCGCCGGGTCGCCGGTCAGGTCGGTCGAGACCTTCTGCACCTGGAACAGCGCGGAGGACGCGATCGTCACCTGCGTCGGGTCCTCGTCGCCGGCTACCAGGGGATCGGCGGTGCCGTTGATGTTCGGGTCGTCGCTCAGCGCGAACGTGGAGCCGTTCGCGAGCAGCAGCCGCGACTGGTTCGTGATGACGGTGCCGTTGGCGAGCGAGGCGGCGAGCGTGACGTCGAACTGGACGATCACCTCCCCGCCCACGGCGACGCTCAGGTTGCGTATGTCGACGACGCCGGCCTGGTTCGGGCCGCCCGTGGCGCTCGTGTTGCTGACGTCGGCGCCGGCGGGATAGGAGACCAGGTTGAGCGAGCCGGGTACGTAGACGGCGAGCGGATTGAGGGAGCCCAGCACGTCGCGGATGCGGAAGCCGCTGATCGCCTGGTCGAAAGACCGGAAGCGCAGCGTGTACCGCAGGGTATCGCCCGGCGTGGCCGTGGCGGCGGGGTCGGCGCCGGTGGTCAGGTCGGCGACCGTCTTCTCGAAGAAGTACCCCTCGAGCGCGGTGTTGACGGTGTGCGGGTCCTGGTGGTCGGCGATCGCCGGCGTGCCGTCCGTCAGCGTGCGCGTGTATGGCTGCCGGTCGGCGTTGCTGCTGTCGCCGTTGTACCAGCGTATGGCGCCGGCCACGTTGGTCAGCGCGACGCCGTCCTGGGTGTCCACGTCGAGCTGCGTCCGGTACCGGACGATGAGCCGCTCGCCGGGGCCGATCACGGCGGCCGGCGACTGGAAGGCGAGGTCGAGCCTGCAGTCCGGCGCACCGTCGTAGCTCGCGCTGTAGCCGCTGCCTGCCGCGAGCGCGGGCTTGCCCGGCACCGGGGTGACGCCGTCCGCGGCGAATACCTGCGCGCCCAGGATCTCGGGCTGGATGTCGCACATGCCGCCGGTTGCACCGTCCGGCAGCAGGTCACGCAGAGCGACGTCCCAGGCGTCGGCGAGCCCCGTGTTCGTGACGTCGATGACGAACTCGCCCCACGCGCCGAGGTTCATGGTCGCGGGGCCCGTCTTGGTGACGACCAGCTCCGGCGCCGAGATCGTCAGCGGGGGCGTGACGCCGTTCTCCCCGGGTAGCGGCTCGTAGAAGACGTTGTCGATCAGGCGGCCGAAATCCCAGCGGGACGTGTTGACGAACTGCAGCCCGTTCACGTTCGCCGGGTCGTCGTCGAGCACGACCGTCAGGTCGATGACGATCTGCTCGCCCGCCGGGATGATGGTCCCGAAGGTGCCGAGCTCGAAGGTGAGGAGCCCGCCCACGTTCGCGAACGAATAATCCACGCCTTCGACGAGCGGCGTGCCCGTGCTTTCCCAGCGGATCGCGTGGCTGACGTATGTGAGCTGCGCAGCCGACTCGTTGAGGTCGTCGGTCACCGTGATGCCGTGCAGGTCGTCGAGCGAGCCCTGGTCGCTGATGACCGTGCCGGTGATCGGGTCCCACATCACCGGCATCGTGAGCGTGTACGTGAAGGGCACGCCGATCGTCGCGGTGGTCGTGCCGGCCGGGTTCTCCTTGTCGATCTTCTCGACCGGGATGAAGAGGTCCCGGCACTGCGGCTGGAGGTTGGTCGCGATCGTGCCGTTCGTGAACCACAGCCGGTGGTTGTGGATGTGGTTGTCGTTGCACGACATCTGGCCGGTGAAGTAGACGTTGTTGAAGATGATCAGGTAGCGCTGCGAGTTCGGGTCGCCCGGATCCGTGTCGAAGTTGACGTTGGAGTCGAACGGGTTGGCCTGCGTGTAGTTCTGGACGCGGCAGTCCTGGTCGATGTTCAGCTGGACCGGCGGCACCGTGCCGGCGGCGCCGTCGAGGAGGCCGCCGAAGTCGGAGCAGTCATCCGCGCCCGCGGAGAACGCAGCCAGCAACAGCACCGCGGCGAGCAGCCAGTTGGCCGCCCGTAGCACTGTGTTCCTAGCGCCGGATTTGCTGCTGGTCGTCATCTGTGCCCTCGTTCCACGAACCTGACGATGCGATCGCCATGGGACCGGA
>DATEEF010000170.1:0-7966 GCA_035281265.1 Steroidobacteraceae bacterium | reverse complement strand
CGGACATCCGCGGCATCGTGGACTTCACCCCGGGGTTCAGCGGCAAGACCGAGGACGGGTTCACCGACGCGCTCGCGATGCGCGGCATCGCGACGAATGACTTCGGCATCGGCGGCGACCCCTCGGTCGCGATGTTCGTGGACGGCATCTGGTCGGGGCGCACCGGCGGCGTGATGACGGCGATGTACGACGTCGAACGGGCGGAGGTCGTCAAGGGCCCGCAGGGCACGCTGTTCGGGCGCAACTCCATCGCCGGCGCGGTGAGCGTCATCACGTCCAAGCCCGAGAATGCCTTCGGCGCGAGTGCCGAGCTCACGCTCGCCGACTACGACCACATCGAGGCGCAGGCCATGGTCAACGTGCCGCTCAACGACCAGTGGGCCATGCGCGCTGCCGGCTACGTGCTGGACAACAAGGGCTTCCTCGAAAACCTCCAGGGCGGCGACGACCTCGGTTTCCACCAAGTGAGCGCGGGCCGCGTGTCGCTGAAGCGGACGGGCGACAACTTCGACGCGACCTTCATCGCGGCCTACGAGGATCGCGAGCAGGACCCGTCGGTGTACTGGGTCCCGGCCGACGGCCTCGACGACGAGGAAGTCAACATCGACCTCGCCGACGACGGCATCGACGAATCGGAAGTCTTCGAGGGACGCATGCTGCTCGAGTGGCGCCTCGCCTCGGATTACACGCTGACCTCGCTCACCGGCTACAAGAACTTCAACTTCCATTACCTCGAGGACTACGACGGCGGGCCCGAGCGGGTGAACGACTACCGACAGGTCAACGACGTCGAGTACTGGAGCCAGGAGCTGCGCCTGAATTCGCCGGACGAGGGCCGGGTCACCTGGTTCGCGGGCGCGAGCGTCTACGAGGAGACGATCGACGGCCTGTTCGACTTCATCTACGACGAGGACGCGCTGTGCAGGGCGGTCAGCCGGTCGGATGCACCGGACTTCGACGGCCCGGCAGAGGACTGCGACGACCCGAACTTCGAGACCTACTGGGAGGACGACATCGATCCCGCCGACGTGCTCACGGGCAAGACCGAGCGCACGCTCGTCGACGTGAAGAGCCAGGGCTGGGCGGTCTACGGCGACTTCACGTGGGCGATCAGCGACCGGCTGGAGCTGACCGCCGGCGCGCGCTACACCTACGACAAGAAGGAAATCGACAGCCAGGTGTTCGACAGCGGCGGCGCCCTCGGCAACAACTTCAACTTCGAGTTCTACACCAACGGCGTGGTGAGCAACTCGGCGAACTGGGACGACTTCACGCCGCGCCTCGCGCTGTCTTTCGACGTCAACGACGACGTCACGCTGTACGCCACCGGCTCGCGCGGCTACAAGTCGGGCGGGTTCGCGACCTTCGGCTACGACCTGCAGGGACAGGACATCAACGACGATGGCTCCGCCCCGGCCGGCACCAGGCCGCTCGAGTTCGACCCGGAGCAGGTCGACAGCTTCGAAGTCGGCGCCAAGACGCGCCTGCTCGACAACACGATGCAGCTGAACGCATCGCTCTTCCACTACGACTACACCGACCTGCAGCTCGTGTACTTCGACCAGGGCTCCTCGCAGGTGGCGAACGTCGGCGAGGCGCGCGGCCAGGGCCTGGAGCTGGACCTGCGCTGGGTGCCTGACGAGCACTGGGACGCGACCGTCGGCCTCTCGCTGCTCGACACCGAGATCACGGACGCCACCGACATCATCGAGGTCGGCGCCTGCGGCGATTGCGAGGGCAACAAGCTGCCGTTCGCGCCCGAGGTCAGCGCCTCGACCATCCTCACCTACCGCACGCCGATCGCCTCGGGCGAGGGCTTCTTCACCACCGAGTACATCTATCGCTCGGAGATGCACGGCGGCCCGGACAACATCCCGGATGCCACGGTGGACGCCTGGGACGAGTTCAATTTCCGGCTCGGCTACCGCAGCGCCTCGACCTGGTACGTGACGCTGTGGGTCGAGAACGCCTTCGACGAGGTGTACTTCGAGCGCGGCTGGGAAAACGCGGACGAGAACAACCAGTTCGGCTACGGGCTCTTCAACGAGCTGGTCTGGCCCGCGCGGCCCCGCACCATCGGCGTCACCTTCGGGATGGAGTGGGAATAGTCCGTCAGGAAGCGGGTTTCGCGGCCTCGAAGATCGCGTAGCGCTTGCGGGCGGGCTCGACCGACTCCCAGGTGCCCTTGAAGCCCGCCGGGATGACCCAGGCGTCGCCGGCATTGAACTGCCAGCGCTTGCCCTCTTCCGACGTCAGCGTGACGCGGCCCTCGAGCAGGTGGCAGAACTCGTGCTCGGTGTACTCCACCTTCCACTTGCCGACGCTGCTCGACCAGGTGCCGGCGAAGAACTGCCCGGTGGGGTCGCTGAAATAGTTCCTGACGAGCGTCTTGGGCTCGCCCTTGACCACTTTCTCGGCCGCCACCGGCGATTCCTCGCCTTTCATGCTGCGCCTGAAGTCCACGATCGCTGGGGTCGGCATGGTCCACTCCAAATTTGCATTTTTCCTGATTGTAATCTCTGGAACGCGCCGCCGTTCGGGCGTAGGATCGGGACATGGGCAACCGACTCCCTCCAATCGTCGGAAACTGGTATGCGCACCGCGACAAGGGCGCGCTGTTCCAGGTGGTTGCGCTCGACGAAGACGCGGGCACGGTCGAGATCCAGGAATTCGACGGCGGCCTCGACGAGCTCGACTTCGACGAGTGGCAGGCGCTCGCCGTGGACAGCGCGGCCCAGCCCGAGGACTGGAGCGGCCCCGTGGACGACGTCGAGCCCGACGAGTTCGGCTACACGGATCTTTCCGCGGAAGACGGCGCGGCCTCGCCGGTCGAGGACGCCATCACGACCTGGGAGCAGATCGTCGAAGACGACGACTTCGACGAGCCCATCCACTGACGGGAGACTTCCTTGGCCAGCAATGAGTCACTGGTTGCCCGGCGCCAGGCCGCCGTCGCGCGCGGCGTGTCCATGGTCCACCCCGTGTTCATCGAGCGCGCGGAGAACGCGCTCCTGTGGGACGGCGAAGGGCGCCGCTACGTGGATTTCGCGGGTGGCATCGCCGTGCTCAACACGGGCCACCGCCACCGCCGCGTGCTGGAGGCGGTGCGCGCCCAGCTCGACAAGGTCACCCACACCTGTTTCCAGATCACCCCCTACGAGCCCTATGTCGCGCTCTGCGAGAAGCTGAACGCCCTCGCGCCGGGCAAGGGCCCGAACAAGACGGTGCTGATGTCGACGGGCGCCGAGGCGGTCGAGAATGCCGTCAAGATCGCGCGCGCCGCGACCGGCCGTTCCGCCGTGATCGCCTTCTCGGGCGGTTTCCACGGGCGCACGTACATGGCGCTCGCGCTGACGGGGAAGGTCGATCCCTACAAAGCCGGCTTCGGACCCTACCCCGCCGAGGTCTATCACGCGCCGTTCCCGAACGCGCTGCATGGCGTGTCGGTGGACGACTCCATCGCGGCGCTCGCCCAGATCTTCAAGTGCGACGTGGCCGCGGACCGCGTCGCCGCCATCATCGTCGAGCCCGTGCAGGGCGAAGGCGGCTTCTACGTCGCGCCGAAGGAGTTCATCCTGCGCCTGCGCGAGCTGTGCGACCGGCACGGCATCCTGCTCATCGCCGACGAGATCCAGAGTGGCGCGGGCCGCACCGGCCGCATGTTCGCGCTGGAGCACTACGGCGTCGCCGCAGACATCTACACGCTCGCGAAATCGATCGCCGGCGGCTTCCCGCTGTCGGCCGTCGTCGGCCGCGCCGAGGTCATGGACGCCTGCGGCCCGGGCGGGCTCGGCGGCACCTACGCCGGCAACCCGGTCGCCTGCGCGGCCGCGCTCGCGGTGCTCCAGGTGTTCGAGGAGGAGCGCATCTTCGAGCGCGCCGACCGCCTCGGCGACCGCATCGGCCGGTCCCTGGACGCCCTCGCGGCGCAGCATGCCGAGATCGTCGAGGTGCGGCGCCTCGGCGCCATGATCGCATTCGAGCTCGGCGAGGGCGGCGACGCGCAGCGCCCGGCGGCGGACCTCACGAAAAAGCTGGTCGCCCGCGCCCGCGAGCTCGGCCTGATCCTGCTGTCTTGCGGGGTTTACGGGAACGTCGTGCGCATCCTCGTGCCGCTCACGGCCGAGGACGCCGTCGTCGACGAGGGCCTCGCGATCCTCGCCCGTGCGGCGTCGGAGCTTCTATCGGACGCCAACGCGACCGTACCGCGCCTGCGACCCGCGCGCTGACGCGTACGGCATGAGGCCGGCTACTTCCTGGCGGCGATGTAGTCGTCGACGAGCGACTCGAGGATCGTGAGCGGCACGGCGCCGTTCTTCAGAACGACGTCGTGGAAGTCGCGGATGTCGAACTTCGGCCCGAGCTCGCGCTTCGCCTTCTCGCGCAGGTCGAGGATCTTGATCATGCCGATCTTGTACGAGAGCGCCTGGCCCGGGTTGTCGATGTAGCGCTCCGTTTCCTTGGTCGCGTCCTCGACGGTCATCGGGTTGTTCGATGTCATGTACTCGATCATCTGCTCGCGCGTCCAGCGCTTGGCGTGGGCGCCGGTGTCGACGACGAGTCGGCAGGCACGCAGCATCTCGTTCTGCAGCCGGCCGAAGTCCTGCATCGGGTCCGTGAAGCGGCCCTGCTCCTTCGCGAGGCGCTCGGCGTACAGGCCCCAGCCCTCGACGTAGGCGCCGAAGAACGCGAACTTCTGGAACGTCGGGACGCCCTCGAGCTCCTGCTGGATCGCGATCTGGAAATGGTGCCCGGGCGCGCCCTCGTGGTAGGCGACGGTCTCCATCTCGTGCTTCTGCCGCGTCGACATGTCGTGGAGGTTGACGTAGTAGATGCCCGGGCGGCTGCCGTCGGGCGTCGGCTGGTTGTAGAACGCGATCGGCGCAGTCGCTTCGCGCCATTCCTCGACCGCGCGCACTTCCAGCGGGGCTTTCGGCAGCACATTGAAGTACTGCTTGACGTCCGAGTAAATCGAGTCGATGTAACCCTTCGACTGGTCGAGGTAGGCCTTCTTGCCTTCGGGGGTGTTCGGGAAGAAGTTCTTCGGGTCGGTGCGCAGGTGCTTGAAGAACGCAGGCAGGTCGCCCTCAAAGCCGACCTTCGTCATGATTGCCTGCATCTCGCCCTTGATGCGCGCGACTTCAGCGAGGCCGATCTCGTGGACCTGGTCGGCGGTGAGGTCGGGTTCCGTCGTCCAGAACTTGATCTGCGACTTGTAGTAGGCGTCGCCGTCCGGCAGTTTCCACACGCCGTTCGGGCCGGGCGACTTGTCGCGCAGCGCCTCGATCGCGGCGATGTACTCGTGGATGCCCGCCTGGAACGGCCCCTTGAGCGCGGCCGTCGCCTCGTCGAGGAGGCGCTTCTTCGTGGCATCGTCGGCTTCGAGCTTCGCGACCTTGCCGCGGAAGTCCGCGAGGATCGCGGAATCGTCGGCGCTGCCGTCGAACGGAGCCCCGCTGATGACCTTGCGGCTGTCGTTGATGACCGGATCGAAGGAGAAGGACGTCGGCACGATTCCGCGGCGCGCCGCCTCGTTCATCACGACGATGCCCTGTTCCAGGGCCTTCTGCACCCCGTTGAGGCGCGAGACGTAGGCCTCGGCGTCCCCGACGTTGTCCACGCTGTGGATGTTCTGCATGAAGGTCGCGGCCTGGCCGATCGGGTTCGACTGCGTCTGGAACGCGTAGCCGTGGAAGCGCCACGGGAAATTGTCGATCGAGGACTGCGTCTGCACCTCGAAGATGCGATAGCTGACCTTCATCTGCTCGGAGAGCTTCCCGTAGTCGAATTCCTTGTGCAGGCGGTCGAGGTCCTGCCGGCTCAGCTTGTCCTGCCGCTGCGCCTCCTCGTCCGAGAAGTCATTCCATTTCCCGTAGTCCGGGCCCTTGATGCCGAGGTAGGCCTGGTACATCGGGCTGTCGTCGACGTTGCGCTGGAAGACTTCCTCGAAGAAGGCGGCGAGTCGCTCGTCCTCGGTCCCGGGAGCCGCGGGCGCCGCCGACTCCTGTGCGCCGGCCGCAACCAGGCCCATGACGACGAGGCCGCAGGTCGCGGCCAGCTTTCGAAGGAACACGGTCATTCGCATCTCCTGGTGGATTCCGGGGCCCACGCTAGTGGCTGGCAACGGGGCGCGCAGCGCGGTTCATCGCGCGCTTCCGGCGTCCCGTCTCAGGAAGGCGCCCGGACGCGAGCCGGACACCTGCAACGGACACAGAATAAATGGTGGCTAGGGAGAGAATCGAACTCTCGACCCCGGGGTTATGAATCCCGTGCTCTAACCAGCTGAGCTACCTAGCCACGCGGCGGGAAGGTACCTCGGGGAGGCGGGATTGTCGGGAGGGGACCCGTGACTGTCAAGGAATCGCGGCTCTTGCCGCCCGTGGAGGAATGCATGCAGCCTGCCTGTACATCGCCCTGGCGCCGCCTCGCCCTGGCGGCCGCCGCGAGCCTCGCGCCCCTCGCGGCACAGGCTGCCGACGAGGTCGCGGCCTCCGACGAGGGCGCGCGGATGCTGCGCCTCGCCGGGAACGTCTACGTCATCGAGCACGACGACGCGACCGACGAGTGGCCACACGGCAATACCGGGGTGATCGTCGGCAGGGAGGGCCTCTTCGTCATCGATTCAGGCTACCTGCCCTCGCGGGCGCGCGCCGACATCGCCCTGATCCGTCGCGTCAGCGACAAGCCCGTGCGATTCCTGATGACGACGCACTGGCATTTCGACCACAACAACGGCGCATCGGCCTACCGCGACGCCTTTCCCGGCGTCACGCTGGTCGCCGAGCGCAACACCGCGCGCTGGATTGAGCTCAACCAGGAATACTGGAAGGCGCTCTCCACGTCGGATTCCTCGCCGCGGCGCGCCGCGATCGCCGAGCTCGCGCCCGAGGTGGCGGCGAAGCGCCGCGCCGAGCTCGCCGAGCTCGAGACGCTCGAGGTCGTGAAGCCGACCTTCCTGTTCGACGGCAAGCTCACCCTCGACTTCGAGGGCACGCCCATCGAGATCGAGGACCGAGGGCGCGCTAACTCGCCGAACGATGCGACGATCTGGCTGCCGCGCGAGCGCATCCTGTTCGCGGGCGACATCCTCGTCCGCTCGCCCCTGCCCTACGTCGGCGCGTCCTGGCCCGTGCACTGGGTGAGCGTCCTGCGCGACCTCGAGGCTGTCCCGGCGGCCGCCATCGTGCCCGGGCACGGGCCGGTGCAGGCCGACCACGCCTACACGCGGTCGGTGCGCGAGCTGCTGGAAGCGACGCTCGAGCGCGTCGAGGCGCTGGTGCGCGCCGGCCGCAGCCTCGCCGAAGTGCAGGACATGCTCGCCCTCGACGACTTGCGGCAGCGCGTGCCGGACTGGAACGGCCCTGCGGTGAGCGCCGACGACTGGACCTACACGCGCCGGACTCTCGCGGAGCGCGCGTTCATGGGCGTCCGCGGGCAAGGCGGGCTCTGACCGTTCAGATCGACGTCGTCGTATCCGCGGGCTCGGGCGGCTTCAGCGAGAACTCGCCCGCAGCCTCGAAGCGCTGCGACCCGAACGTGCCGCCGCCGCCCAGCTTGCCGCTCATCGAATACTGGAGCTTGTCGGGCGGCTCCCGGGCGTTGACCAGGCCGAAGAACTGGTGCGCCATGCGCATCGCCGAGGCGGTGACCGGCACTTCGATGATTGATTCGCCGAACGCCGGGACGATGCCGGTCGCGTCGGTGACGCCGGTCGCGAACGTCTTGCCCTGCAGCTCGATCTTGACGTAAACGCCGCGGTAGTCGATCGGCGAGTCGTTGGGGTTCTGGACGCGCAGCCTGGTGAGCATGCGCAGCTCGAGCCCCTCGCCTTGCAGGGGCTCGATGCCGGCGACCGTCACCTGCAATGGATCGTGGCTCGGGAGTGTCGTGCATCCACCGATGCACAGCAGGGTGACCACCCACGCCCAGTGACGGCCGCTCAAGCACGCCTCCTCGCGGCGCATCC
>DATEEF010000169.1:0-32736 GCA_035281265.1 Steroidobacteraceae bacterium | reverse complement strand
GATGTAGTCGTGGCAGATCCGGTCGATCTCGGCGGTCGTCATCCCGGCCCGGATCTTCGGCCCGATCATGTCGAGCACGTCGGCCGCGAGCCGGCCGGCGACGCGCATGGCTGCCTGCTCCGCGGGGGTTTTTACGGAGACCCGGTTGTGGCTCTGCATCAGCATGCGAATGGGCCGTCAGGGATGGGGTGAAATGCGTCTATCACGTTGTTTCGACGGGACAAAGATGGTATAAAGCGCGGCGTTTTTTCTCAACCAAATCCACACGCGGATCGTCACGTGCGGCTGGGTGCCGGGCCCCTGGACCGGTTGCCGCATGCGGGTCCGCGGAGGGCTAACCCGAAAGGAGTGATCATGGCCAGCCTGTCCATGAGGCAGATGCTCGAGGCGGGGGTTCATTTCGGTCATCAGACCCGCTTCTGGAATCCGAAGATGGCGCAGTTCATCTTCGGCGAACGCAACAAGATCCACATCATCAACTTGGAGCGGACCCTGCCGCTCTACAACGAGGCTTCCGCCTTCGTGAAGGGCGTGGTCGCGGACGGCGGCAAGCTGCTGTTCGTCGGCACCAAGCGCAGCGCGCGCGACGCCATCCAGGCTGAAGCGACCCGCTGCGGCATGCCCTACGTGAACCAGCGCTGGCTGGGCGGCATGCTCACGAACTTCAAGACCATCCGGCAGTCGATCAAGCGCCTGCAGGAGCTCGAGGAGCTGCGCGAATCCGGCGCCCTCGATCGCCGCAGCAAGAAGGAAGCGCAGACGCTGCGCCGCGAGATGGAAAAGCTGCTGCGCAGCCTCGGCGGCATCAAGGACATGGGCGCGCTGCCGGACGCCCTGTTCGTGGTCGACGTCGGGCACGAGGAGATCGCGGTGCACGAGGCGAAGAAGCTCGGCATCCCCGTGGTCGCCGTCGTGGACAGCAACTGCAGCCCGGACGGCATCGACTACGTGATCCCGGGCAATGACGACGCCATGAAGGCGATCCAGCTTTACGCGGCCGGCATTGCCGACGCCGTGCTCGACGGCCGGGCCGCCGTACCCGCGGTGCCGGCGGGCGAAGACGAGTTCGTCGAACTGGATGAGGAAGGCCAGCCGCGTCGCAAGGCCGCTTCGCGCGCGCCGCGCAGGGCCGCGAACGTGCGCCGCAAGGCGCCGGCCCGGGGCCGCCAGACGGCGGAAACCGCGTCGGCTGCGACGATGCCGCCCGTCGGCGCCGTCGAGGTTGCCGAGGCCGGGGAGGACGAACCGCTGACGGACGAAGCGCAGGCTGCGAGCCGCGCCAAGGCGCCGGCCCGCCGTCGCCCGGCCCCGCGCAAAACCGAAAAGAACGGGGAATGACATGACCATCAGCGCCGAAATCGTCAAGACGCTGCGCGAGCGCACGGGCGCCGGAATGATGGAGTGCAAGAAGGCGCTCCTCGAGACCGGCGGTGACCTCGACGCCGCCGCGGAGATCATGCGCAAGGCCGGCCTCGCCAAGGCCGACAAGAAGGCGGGACGCATCGCGGCCGAAGGCACGATCGCGGCCGCGATGGGTGCGGACGGCCGCACGGCCGTGCTGGTCGAGGTCAATTGCGAGACGGACTTCGTCGCGCGGCAGCCCGAGTTCCAGGCCTTCGCGGCCGACGTCGCCAACGCCGCGCTCGCCGCGACTTCGGTCGCGCCGGAGTCGCTTGCGGGCCTCAAGCTCGCGACTGGCGGGACCGTGGACGAGGCTCGGCGCAGCCTGATCGCGAAGATCGGCGAGAAGATCGACGTGCGCCGGGCCGGCAAGCTCGCGGCACCGGACCGCATCGGGGCCTACGTGCACGGCACGCGCATCGGCGTCCTGGCCGGGCTCAAGGGCGGCGACGACACGCTCGCGCGCGACATCGCGATGCACGTGGCCGCAGTCAACCCGCAGTACGTGTCGCCCGCGGACGTCCCGGCCGACGTGGTCGCGAAGGAGCGCGAGATCCTCGCCGCCCAGGCCGCCGCGGAGGGCAAGCCGGCCGCCATCGTGGAAAAGATGGTGGAGGGGCGGCTGCGCAAGTACCTCGCCGAAATCTGCCTGACCGGCCAGCCGTTCGTGAAGGATCCGGACACGACCGTCGGGGCGCTGCTCGCGAAGTCCAGGGCCGAAGTCAGCGGATTCCTGCGCTACGAAGTGGGCGAAGGCATCGAAAAGAAGCAGGAGAACTTCGCCGCCGAGGTCATGGCCCAGGTCGAGGCCGCGAAAGGCAGGGCCTGAGAGAGAATGGTGCCGGGTCGAACATATCGAACATTTCGGCCGGCGACGTAACTTGCAAAGGGCGGGGGACAATCGGGAGATGTTCGATATGTTCGACCCGGCACCAATGGGAGCGCAGCATGGGTGAGGAGACGCCCCGCCAGCCGCTCACGAGGATCCTGCTCAAGATCAGCGGCGAGGCGCTGCTCGGCTCGGCCGACTACGGCATCGACCCGGCGATCCTGAAGCGGATCGCGGGCGAAATCCGCGACGTGATGGCCCGCGGCATCCAGGTCGCGGTCGTCATCGGCGGGGGCAACATATTCCGCGGCGCGGGACTCGCGCGGGCCGGCATGGACCGCGTCACCGCCGACCACATGGGCATGCTGGCGACGGTCATGAACGGGCTCGCGCTGCAGGACGCGCTCGAGTCGCTCGGCAGCTTCGCGCGGGTCATGTCCGCAGTGCGCGTGCAGGAAGTCTGCGAGGACTACATCCGCCGCCGCGCCGTGCGCCATCTCGAGAAGGGGCGCTGCGTCATCTTCGCGGCCGGCACCGGCAATCCCTTCTTCACGACGGACACCGCCGCCTCGCTGCGCGCCATCGAGATCGGCGCGGACCTGCTGCTCAAGGCGACCAAGGTCAACGGCATCTACGACGAAGACCCGGTGCGCAACCCCAAGGCGAAGCGCTACCGGACGCTGTCGTTCGACAAGGTCCTGGACGACCGGCTGAGCGTGATGGACGCCACGGCCATCGTCATGTGCCGGGACAACGCGGTGCCGCTGCGCGTGTTCAACCTGATGAACGACGGCGACCTCCTGCGCATCGTCGACGGCGAGGATGTGGGGACGCTGGTCGCCAACGGGCTATGAGCTCCTAAGGCAGGGGACGACCATGGACGAGGCAATGAGCCGCGATGCGACGCAACGCATGGGGAAGTGCGTGGCGCTACTCAGGGACCACTACCGGAAGATGCGGACCGGCCGCGCGAACGTCGGCCTGCTCGACGGGCTCAAGGTGGATTACTACGGCAGCGAGGTGCCGATCAACCAGGTCGCGAGCGTCAGCGTGGAGGATGCGCGCACGCTCGTCGTCTCGCCCTGGGACAAGTCGGCCGTCTCCGCCGTCGAGAAGGCGATCCTCAAGTCCGACCTCGGGCTCACGCCGAACACCGCGGGGCAGGTGATCCGCCTGCCGCTGCCGCCGATGACGGAAGAGCGCCGCAAGGAACTCACGAAAGTCGCGCGGCACGAGGCCGAGAGCGCGCGAGTCGCGGTGCGCGCGGTTCGCCACGACCTGATGAACGAGCTGAAGGAAATGCTGAAGGAAAGGCTGATCTCCGAGGACGAGAACCGGCGCGGCCAGGAAGAGATCCAGAAGCTGACCGACCGGCACGTGCACGACATCGACCAGGTGCTGGCCGAGAAAGAGAAAGAGTTGCTGCAGGTCTGAGATGCCCGCAGCAGCCCCGCAATCCGCAGGCCGCTCCGCCGTGCCGCAGCACGTCGCCGTCATCATGGACGGCAACGGCCGCTGGGCCGAACAGCGCTCGCTGCCGCGGGCCGCGGGCCATCGCGCGGGCGCCAAGGCGGTGCGCACGGCGATCGAGGAGTCCGTGCGCCACGGCGTCGGTGCACTGACGCTGTTCGCGTTCTCGAGCGAGAACTGGCAGCGGCCGGCGGGCGAGGTGGGCCTGCTGATGCAGCTCTTCCTGGAATCGCTCGACCGCGAGGTCGCCGAGCTCGACGCCAACGCGGTACGCATCCGCTTCATCGGCGATCGCGCGAGGCTCGCGCCGGCGCTCGTCGAGCGGATGGCCGCGGCCGAGGCGAGGACCGCGCGGCACCGCCGCCTCGATCTCGTCATCGCCGTCGCCTACGGCGGCCGCTGGGACATCGCGCAGGCTGCGCGTCACCTCGCGGCCGAGTCGGCGGCGGGGCGCATCGACCCCGCTTCCGTCGACGAGGCCGCGGTCGCCGCCAGCCTCGAGACCGCCGGCCGGCCGGCCCCGGACCTCTTCATCCGGACCGGCGGCGAGCGCCGCATCAGCAATTTCCTGCTCTGGGACCTCGCGTACACGGAGCTCTGGTTCACCGACACGCTGTGGCCGGATTTCGACGCGGCCAGTTACGCCGCCGCCCTCGCGGATTTCGGCGGGCGGCAGCGTCGCTACGGCCGCGTTGCCGGCCCGGCGGGGA
Organism: Steroidobacteraceae bacterium; assembly: GCA_035281265.1. GTDB lineage: Bacteria > Pseudomonadota > Gammaproteobacteria > Steroidobacterales > Steroidobacteraceae > SCUD01. The sequence continues at coordinate 28,326 of DATEEF010000169.1, read as the reverse complement.
GCGCCTGATGCTGGGCCAGCGAATCGCCACTGCATTCGGCCTCGTCGTCGTGCTGGCGCTCGTGCTCGTCGTGCTGCCGAGCGACTTCGCGCTGCTCGCGCTCGGCGTCCTCATCCTGTTCGGTGCCTGGGAGTGGGCGCGGCTGGCCGGCTTTGGCAGCACCACGGGACGCGCCGCCTACACGGCCGCCTGCGCGGCAGCCATGGCCGGCCTCTGGCAGGCGACGGCGGACCTCGCGGATTTCGAGCGCGTCATGGCGATCACGATGCTGGGCTGGATCCCGCTGTTCGCCTGGATCGCGTTCGCCCCAGGCTTCCGTGCCACGGGGCTCGCCGCGCTCGCGGGACTGTGGGCACTGGTGCCGACCTGGCTCGCGCTGGCGCGGCTGTACCTCCAGGACGGCAATGGGCGCGAGCTCGTCGTATTCGTGCTGCTGCTCGCCTGGGCCGCGGACATCGGCGCCTACGTCGCCGGCCGCAGTTTCGGGCGCCTGCGCCTCGCGCCGGTGGTCAGCCCGAACAAGACCTGGGAAGGCGTGCTCGGTGGCCTGGTGGCGGGCTTCTTCGTCGCGCTGGCGGGCTGCTTCTGGTTTGGCTTGCCGGCCCTGGCTTTCCTGTCCCTCTGCGTCGCCGCCGTACTCGTATCCGTCGTCGGCGACTTGCTCGAGAGCATGTTCAAGCGGCAGCAGGGCCTGAAGGACAGCGGTGGCATGTTGCCCGGTCACGGCGGCATGCTGGACCGCATCGACAGCCTGACGTCCTCGGTGCCGCTGCTCGCGCTCGGCCTCGGCTGGCTCGGGATGATCGCGTGAAGGGCCTGGCCGTACTCGGCTCCACGGGCACGATCGGCGAGGCGACGCTCGATGTCGCCGCGCGCCATCCCGACCGCCTGCGCGTCGTCGCGCTCGCCGCCCATTCCAATCACGAGGCGCTGTTCGCGCAGGTCGAGCGCCACCGCCCGGAGGTGGCCGCACTCGCGGACCGCGCGGCCGCTGCGCGGCTCGCAAAGCGCGTCGCGGACGCCGGATTGCCGACGCGCGTCGCGGGCGGCGCCGATGCGCTCGTCGACGTTGCGACGCTCGCCGGTGCGGACGCAGTCATGGCGGCCATTGTCGGTGCCGTCGGCCTCGCGCCGACGCTGGCGGCGGCCGCGGCGGGCAAGCAGGTCCTGCTGGCGAACAAGGAATCGCTCGTGCTCGCCGGTTCCCTGCTGCTGGAAGCGGCGCGCAAGTCCGGCGCAACCATCCTGCCGATCGACAGCGAGCACAATGCGATCTTCCAATGCCTGCCTGCCGGTGCCGGTACCAGCGCAAAGGCCGCGGGCGTCGCCAGGATCCTGCTGACCGCATCGGGCGGGCCTTTCCTGCGCTCGCGCCGCGACGAGCTGGCGGCGGCCACGCCTGAGCAGGCGGTGGCGCACCCCAACTGGCGCATGGGCCCGAAGATATCGGTCGACTCGGCGACGCTCATGAACAAGGGGCTGGAGCTGATCGAGGCCTGCCATCTCTTCGGCGTCGCGCCCGACGCCGTGCGCGTCGTGATCCATCCGCAGAGCATCGTGCACTCGCTGGTGGAGTTCGAGGACGGCTCGGTACTCGCGCAGCTGAGCCAACCGGACATGCGCGTGCCGATCGCGCATGCGCTGGGCTGGCCCGAACGGATCGCCTCGGGCGCTCCCGCCCTCGACCTCGTTCAGATTGCCAAGTTGTCGTTCGAAGATCCTGATTTTGAACGGTTTCCATGCCTCAGGATTGCCCAGGACGCGGCCCGGGCCGGCGGCACGATGCCGGCCGCGCTCAATGCGGCGAACGAAGTCGCGGTCGCGGCGTTTCTTGGCCGGCGGCTGAACTTTGCGAGCATCGGGGCAGTCATTGAGAGCGTGTTGCAACAGCATGTGGCGCGACCCGTGCGGAGCCTCGCGGATGCGCTCACGGCGGATGCCTGGGCCCGCGAGCGGGCGGAACGCGCGCTCGATTCGGTCATGAAGCAGGCGGCAGGCGCATGAGCATGTCCATCCTGACGTCGGTCGTCGCCTTCATCGTCGCCATCGGCGTCCTCGTCACCGTCCACGAATTCGGACACTTCTGGGTCGCGCGCAAGCTCGGCTTCAAGGTGCTGCGCTTTTCCATCGGGTTCGGCAAGCCGCTCGTCACGCGGGTGAGCCGGGATGCCGATGCCGTCGAGTACGTGCTCGCGGCCGTCCCGCTCGGCGGCTATGTCCGCCTGCTCGACGAGCGCGACGGTCCCGTGCCGCCGCAGGACGCGCATCGCGCCTTCAACCGCAGGCCTCCGCTGGCACGCATCGCGGTCCTGCTCGCGGGGCCGGTCGCCAACCTCGTGTTCGCGATCCTCGCGTACTGGATCCTGCTGATGCAGGGCATTCCCGGTCTCAAGCCGGTGATCGGCGACGTCGAACGCGGATCGTTCGCCGCGCAGGCCGACCTGCGCCCGCTCGACGAGATCGTCGCGGTGGACGGCAAGGCGACGTCGACGCGCCAGGCGGCGGTGCTCGCCATACTCGAGGGCGTCGTCGCCCAGGGCGTCGTGCCCGTGGAAGTCCGCGGCGAGGGCGGCGGAACGCGCCGACTCACGATCCGCGTTCCCGCCGACGACCGGCGCGCATTGACCGAACCGGGCACGCTGCTCGACGGGCTCGGCTTCTCCTTCTGGTACCCGCCGCAGCCCGTCGTCGTCGGCGAGCTGACGCCCGGCATGCCGGCGGAACAGGCGGGAATTGCAGCGGGCGACCGCGTCGTCGCCATGGACGGCGAGCCGGTGGACGATTACGTCGCGTTCGTGGAGCGGATCCGCGGGCGTCCCGGCCAGCCGACCCGCCTCACGGTCCTGCGCGGAACCGAGCGGCGCGAGTTCGAGCTCGTGCCGCAGCCGGCGGAAGAGGACGGGCAGGTCGTCGGCAAGATCGGGCTCGGTGCGGCGTTTCCCGAGGATGGCGGGTTTCCCGAGGCCATGCGCACCGTCGAGCGCTATGGCCCGGTCGCCGCGCTCGGCGCCGCCGCGCGCGAGACCTGGGACAAGAGTGCGCTGACCGTGCGCTTCCTGTGGCGCATGGTGACTGGCGATGTCTCGACGAAGAACATCTCGGGACCGATCAATATCGCCCAGTACGCGGGGCTGACGGCCACCGAGGGGTTCACTTACTATCTCGGCTTCCTGGCTCTCGTCTCGATTTCGCTCGCGATCCTGAACCTGCTGCCGGTGCCGGTCCTCGACGGCGGGCAGGTCGTGTTCCAGCTCGCGGAAATGGCAAAGGGCGCGCCGCTGTCCGCGCAGGCGCAGCTGCTGGGGCAGAAGGTGGGCATCGCGATGCTGGTTGCGCTGATGGGATTCGCGTTCTACAACGACATCTCGAGGCTGTTCGGCTGATGGCGCGGCGTCGCGCGCACGCCGTGCTGCGGCACGGCATCGCAGCGGTCCTCGTCGCGCTTGCGGCGGCGGCGCGCGCGCAGGTGCCGGTCGACTTCACCGTCGGCGACATCCGCGTCGAGGGCCTGCAGCGCATCGCCGAGGGCACGGTCTACAACTACCTGCCGGTCAACATCGGCGACCGCCTGGACCAGCGCCGCGTGCAGGAGGCCGTGCGCGCGCTGTTCGCGACCGGCTTCTTCAGCGACATCGAGTTCCGGCGCGACGGCGCGACGCTCGTGGTGGTCGTGCGCGAGCGGCCCTCGATCGAGAGCTTCGAGCTGTCCGGGAACAAGGACGTCAAGACCGAGGACCTGCAGCAGTCGCTGCGCAGCGTGGGCCTCGCGACGGGCAAGACCTTCGACCGCTCGGTGCTCGAGGAAGTGCGCGGATTCCTGACCGACCAGTACTTCAGCCGCGGCAAGTACGCGGTGCGCATCGATCCCAAGGTCGAGGAGGTTCCCGGCAACAAGGTGCGCATCAAGATCGACATCGTCGAGGGCAAGCGCGCGCGAATCCGCCAGATCAACGTCGTCGGGAACACCGTCTACGAGGACGACGAGCTGCTCGACATCTTCGAGCTCAGGACGCCCAACTGGCTGTCCTGGTACAAGCAGGACGACCGCTATTCGCGCGAGTCGCTGCAGGGCGACATCGAGAAGCTGACGTCCTACTACCAGGACCGCGGCTATGCGAACTTCGCCGTCGAGTCGACCCAGGTCGCCATCGCCCCCGAGATGGACGACATGTTCATCACGATGAACGTGCACGAGGGCGAGGTGTACAAGGTCGGCGAGGTCAAGCTCGCCGGCACGATGAAGGTCCCCGAGGCGGAGCTCAGGCGCATGCTGCTGGTGCAGACCGGGCAGACCTACTCGCGCAAGCTGATCACGCAGACCCAGGAGCTCATCTCCTTCCGCCTCGGCGCCGACGGCTACGCGTTCGCCAAGATCGACCCCGTGCCGGCGGCGAACGAGGAGACCAAGACCATCGACCTGACGTTCTTCGTGGACGCCGGCAACCGGGCGTACGTGCGGCGCGTCAACTTCACGGACACCAGTGCGATCGACGACGAGGTGCTGCGGCGCGAGATGCGCCAGCTGGAGGGGTCGTACCTGTCGAACGCCCTGCTCGAGCGCTCGAAGGAGCGCCTGCAGCGTCTGCCGTACATCGAGGAGGTCGACTTCGAGACCACGCCGGTGCCGGGCACGCCGGACCTGGTGGACGTCGACTTCAAGATCAAGGAGGGCCTGCCCGGCCAGTTCAGCGGCGGCATCGGCTACTCGGAGTCGCAGTCGTTCATGCTGAACGGCAGCTTCGTCCACTCGAACTTCATGGGGTCGGGCGAGCGCGTGGCGCTCGAGCTGCTGACCGGGCGCTACTCGCAGCAGTACAGCGTCTCGCACACCGACCCGTACACGAACATCGACGGCGTGTCGCGGACGATGGCCCTGCAGTTCCGCGACGTCACGCAGTACGTGTCCGCGGCCTCGGACTTCTCGACCACCACGATGTCGGCGACGCTCGAATACGGCTATCCCATCACGGAGTACCAGGGCCTGCGTTTCGGCCTCGTCGCGCAACGCTCGGACCTCATCGTCAACCCGCAGAGCAGCGCGCCGGAAGCGGTGAGCTGGGTGCGCAACAACGGCAACCCGTACACGCGCGTGATCGAGCGCGAGCTTCCCGGCCCCGACCCCGACGACCCGCCGACGATCGTCGAGACGATCCTGTTCGGCACCAAGTTCGACACCTTCGAGCTCGTCGGAAGCTGGTACTTCGACACGCGCAACCGCGCGATCTTCGCGGACCGCGGCTTGCAGCACTCGCTGAGCCTCGCGGTCACGGCGCCGGGAAGCGAAGTGGACTACTACACGATGCGCTACAGCTACCTGCAGCTGCTGCCGGTCTGGAAGCAGTGGACGCTCGCGTTCGCGTCCGAGCTCGCCTACGGCGACGCGCTCGGCAAGGACACGACCTCGCTCCCGCCGTACCGCCAGTACTTCGCCGGCGGCCCCGACACCGTGCGCGGCTTCACCGAGAGCCGGCTCGGCCCCAAGGACGGCTTCGGCAATCCCTACGGCGGCAACCTCAAGGTCGTGGGACGCGCGGAGCTGCTGTTCCCGGTGCCCGACAAGTGGCGCGCCAGCACGCGCATCAGCGCGTTCTTCGACATCGGCAACGTGTTCTCGCAGGGCACGGGCATCCGGTTCGTCGGCCGGGACGGCCGTACGCCGGTCGATTACGAGTTCGATTACAATGAGCTGAAGCAGTCCGCCGGCCTGTCCATCCAATGGTTCGCGCCGCTGGGCATCTTCCGGTTCAGCTACGGCATCCCGCTGAACGAGTTCAAGGGCGACCGCATCCGGTATCCGGACGAGGTCGAGCGCTTCCAGTTCACCATCGGTTCCGCATTCTGACATTCGAGGCGAGACGGCACACATGACCAGGCACATTGCATTCGGCGCGCTCGTGATCGCGGCGGCCCTCGTGGCCGCGCCGGCCGCGCAGGCCCAGGCGCTCAAGATCGGCGTCGTCAACTTCGGGCGGCTGCTCGAGGAGTCCCCGCAGGCGAAGGCCGCCCAGCAGGCGCTCGAGAACGAGTTCATGCCGCGCCAGCTCGACGTGGCGGCGCAGCAGAAGACGCTGCAGGAGAAGGCGGACAAGCTGCAGAAGGAAGCCGCCGTGATGTCGGAGGCCGACCGCGTCCGCACCGAGCGCGAGGTGCGCGACCTCGAGCTCAACGTCAACCGCCGCTTCAAGGAGCTGCAGGAAGACCTGAACCTGCGGCGCAACGAGGAAGTCGGGCGCATGCAGCGCGCGCTGCTGCAGGAAGTGCAGGCCTACGCGCGCGCGAACGGCTTCCAGCTGATCCTGAGCGAGGGCGTGCTGTTCGCGGCCGAGGGCATCGACATCACGCCGCAGATCGTGGCCGCCATCAAGGCCAAGGCCCCGGCGGCGCCGGCAACTCCGAAGCCTTAGGGCAGCGCCAGCCGCGAGGGGGGAGCGCAGGCATGGCGATGACGCTCGGCGAGATCGCGGTCCGCTTCGGGCTCGAGCTCACGGGCGACCCGGGGCAGGCCGTGAGCGGCGTCGCGGCGCTCGCCGCCGCCGCGCCGGGCACGATCAGCTTCTGCACCGGCGGCAAGTACCGGCGGCAGCTCGCGCAGACGCGCGCGACCGCCGTCGTGCTGCCGCGCGAGCTGGCGGCGGATTGCCCCGTGGCGGCGCTGGTCAGCGCCCGGCCCTATGCCGCCTGGGCCCGCATCGCCAATGCCCTGCATCCTGCCGAGCCCGTGCGCGCGGGACGCGCAGCGGGCGCCCAGGTGGACCCGGGCGCACGCGTCGCCGCCAGCGCCTGGATCGGGCCCAACGCGGTGGTCGGCGCAGGCGCCGTGGTCGGCGAGCGCTGCTCGGTCGGTCCCAACTGCGTGATCGAGTCGGGCGCCACCATCGGCGACGATTGCCGGCTCATGGCCGGCGTGACGCTGTGCCACGGGATCAGCGCGGGCAGCCGCTGCACGTTCAAGCCCGGAGCGGTCGTCGGCAGCGACGGCTTCGGGCACGCACCGGACGTCGATGGCTACGTGAAGGTGCCGCAGCTCGGCAGCGTCCGGCTCGGCGACGACGTCGAGGTCGGCGCGAACACCACGATCGATCGCGGCACGATCGAGGACACCGTCATCGGCGACGGCGTCAAGCTGGACAACCAGGTGCAGGTCGGCCATAACTGCCGCATCGGCGCGCACACGGTGATCGCGGGCTGCGTGGGCATTTCGGGCAGCTCGGTCATCGGCAGTCGCTGCATGATCGGCGGCGCGGTGGGCATCGCCGGCCACCTCGAGATCGGCGACGACGTCGTCGTCACCGGGTACTCGCTGGTCACGCATTCGCTGCCGGGACCGGGCATGTACTCGTCGGGCATGCCGGCGATCGAGGCGGGCAAGTGGCGGCGCGCGGTCGCGCGGCTGCATCGCCTCGACGCAGGAAAGGGGCGGCGCGGCAAGGGGCGGGGGGACGAATGAGCGAAGGTTTCCCGATGGACGTGCGGGCCGTGCTGGCCCAGCTGCCTCACCGCTACCCGTTCCTGCTCGTCGACCGCGTGATCGAATGCGTGCCCGGCAAGCGGATCGAGGCGATCAAGAACGTCACCGTGAACGAGCCGTTCTTCCCCGGGCACTTCCCGGGCAACCCGGTGATGCCCGGCGTCATCATCCTCGAGGCGCTCGCGCAGGCGGCCGGCATCCTCGCCTTCAAGACCGCCGGCGTCGTCCCGGACGAGAATTCGCGGTTCTACTTCGTCGGCATCGACAACGCCCGGTTCAGGCGGCCGGTGGTGCCGGGCGACAGGCTGGTGCTGAAGGCGACGCTCGAGCGCGCCATCCGCGGCATCTGGAAGTTCGAGACGGTCGCCGAGGTGGACGGGCAGGTCGCGACGTCCGCGACCATGATGGTCGCGCCCGAGGTCAAGACGTGATCGACCCGCGCGCGATCGTGGATCCGGGCGCGGAGCTCGACCCGGACGTGGAGGTCGGCCCCTTCGCCGTGATCGGCGCGGGGGTGCGCATCGGCGCGGGCAGCTGGATCGGCTCGCATGCGGTCATCAAGGGGCCGACGACGCTCGGGCGCAAGACGCGCGTGTTCCAGTTCGCATCCATCGGCGACGCCCCCCAGGACCGCAAGTACGCCGGCGAGCCGACCCGGCTAGAGGTGGGCGACCGCAACGTGTTCCGCGAGTTCTGCACGATCAACCGCGGCACCGTCGGCGGGCGCGGCGTCACGACAATCGGCGACGATGGCCTGTTCATGGCGTACTCGCACGTCGCCCACGACTGCACGGTCGGCAACCACTGCATCATGTCCAACTGCACGGCGCTCGCCGGCCACGTGCAGCTCGGCGACTGGGTGATCCTGTCCGGGTACTCCGCCATCCACCAGTTCTGCAAGATCGGCTCGCATGCGTTCCTCGCGAACAACGCGGCCGTGACCCGCGACGTGCCGCCCTACCTGCTGGTTGCCGGGTCGCCCGCCGAGCCCAAGGGTGTCAACAGCGAGGGACTGAAGCGCCGGGGGTTCAGTCCCGCGCAGATCGCGAACATCAAGGGCGCCTACCGCCTGTTCTACCGGTCGGGCCTGAAGCTCGCCGAGGCGACGGCCGAGCTCAAGGCGCTCGTGCCGACGCAGCCGGAGCTTGCGCCATTCGTCGACTTCCTCGCGGCCAGCGAACGCAGCATCATCCGCTGAAGGAACGAAGGGAATAAAGGGGACGCTCACCTTTAACGGTTGCGGTGGCGCGAGACACATGAATGCAGACGTTAAAGGTGAGCGTCCCCTTTATTCCCGTCCCCTTCGTTCCCTCACGATCGGCGTCGTCGCCGGCGAATCCTCGGGTGACAACCTGGGCGCCGCACTGATGGCCGAGATCTTCGCCCGCGCGCCGGGCACGCGATTCGTGGGCGTGGCTGGCCCGCGCATGAAGGACGCAGGCTGCGACTGCCTCGCCGACGCCGAGGAACTCGCCGTCATGGGACTGTTCGAGGTGCTTCACCACCTCCCGCGACTGCTCGCGCTGCGCGCGCGCATCCGCAAGGCGCTGCTTGCGCGACGCCCGGACGTGTTCGTCGGCATCGATGCGCCGGAATTCAACCTGGGCCTCGCGCCTTCGCTGCATGAGGCGGGCCTGCGCACGGTGCAGTACGTGAGTCCCCAGGTCTGGGCGTGGCGGCGCGGGCGGGCGGCCCGCATGGCGCGTTTCCTCGACCTCGTCCTCTGCCTGCTGCCATTCGAGCGCGATGTCTATGACTCGGCAGGGTTGCGTGCGATCTTCGTGGGCCACCCGCTCGCTGACCAGTTGCCGCTGGAGGCGAACCGGGCGGCGGCGCGCGCCGCACTCGGCCTGCCGGACGCCGGGCCGATCGTCGCGGTGCTGCCGGGGAGCCGCCGGGGGGAAGTCTCCCGGCTCGCCGCGGACTTCGCGGGCACCGTGGCCTGGCTCGCGGCGCGCCGGCCCGGTCTCGCGTTCGTGGCGGCACTCGCAAATGCGGCTACGCGCGGCGCATTCGAGGTCGAGCTTGCGCGCCACGCGCCGGGCGTCGACGTCCGGCTCTTCACGGGCCGATCGCAGGCGGTGCTCACGGCTGCGGACGTCGTGCTCGCGGCCTCGGGCACCGCGACCCTCGAGACGCTCCTGTGCAAACGGCCTATGGTCGTCGCCTACCGCCTCGGGGCGCTGACGGCCTTTGCGCTCCGGCATCTCGGGCTCCTGAAGGCGCCGTTCTTCGCGCAGCCGAACCTGCTGGCGGGCCGCAGGGTCGTGCCGGAGCTTGCCCAGGGCGACGTCCACCCCGAGCGGCTGGGGCGTGAGATCGAGCGCTGGCTCGACCAGCCCGAGGCGGTCGCAGAGCTGGAAGTGCTTTTTACGGCGCTCCACAGGCAATTGAGGCGGGGTGCCAGCGGCCAGGCCGCGGAGGCCATCCTGGCGCTCGCCCGCGAGGCGGCCCCATGAACGGCCACAAGGCAACCCGACCGCGCCTCGCCGGGGCGCTCACGGCGGGCGTGGACGAAGCGGGCCGGGGGCCGCTTGCCGGACCCGTATTCGCCGCGGCAGTCATCCTCGACCCGCGCCGGCCGATCCGCGGCCTGCGGGACTCCAAGGAACTGGCGCCGGACGATCGCGATCGCCTGGCGTCGGGCATCCGTGTCCGCGCGGCTGCGTGGGCGATCGGCTGGGCGGACGCGGCCGAAATCGACGTCCTCAACATCCTGGAAGCCACGCTGCTCGCCATGCGGCGCGCCCTCCTGGGACTTCCGGTCGCGCCGCGACGCGTCTGCGTGGACGGCAATCGCTGCCCGGGCCGGAGCTTCCTGGGGCTCGACTTCGAGCTGGAGGCGATCATCGGAGGCGATGCGCGCGTGCGCGAGATCAGTGCTGCGTCGATCCTCGCGAAAACCGCGCGTGACGCATTCATGACCCGCATGGCCGGCCTCTATCCGGACTACGGTTTCGAGCGCCACAAGGGCTATCCGACGGAGGAGCATTTCGCGACCCTGGCCCGCGTGGGCCCCTGCCGGCTCCACCGGCAGAGTTTCGCGCCCTTGAGACGGTAAGATTCGGCGCATGCCTTCGCCCTACGTCCCGGCCGGCCGCCCGGCATTCGTCCACCTGCGGCTGCACACCGAGTATTCGCTCGTGGACGGCATCGTGCGCGTGCCGGAGCTGATGCAGGCGACGGCCGCCGCCGGCATGCCCGCGGTCGCGCTCACCGATCACGGCAACCTTTTCGCGATGGTGAAGTTCCATCGCGAGGCCGAGCGCGCGGGCCTGAAGCCGCTCATCGGCGCGGACCTGTGGCTCGACGGCGGAAGCGAGCGCGCGGAGCCGACTCTGCTCACCGTCATCGCGAAGGACGGCGCGGGCTTCCACAACCTCGCGCGGCTGGTGTCGCGCAGCTACCTCGAAGGCCAGGGGCGCGGCCGGCCGCTGCTGCAGCGCGACTGGCTGGATGCCGCATCGACCGAGGGACTCGTCGCGCTGTCGGGCGCAGCCCAGGGCGACGTCGGGCGGGCGCTGCTCGCGGGCCGCGACAGCGAGGCGGCCCAGCTGCTGGCCGGCTGGCAGGCCCTGTTCGGCGACCGCTACTACCTCGAGGTCCAGCGACTCGGCCGGCCGGATGACGAATCGCACGTGGCCGGCGTGCTGCGGCTCGTTGCAAGCCGCGCGGCCGCTGTCGTCGCCACCAACGACGTGCGTTTCCTGGCGCGCGCGGATTTCGAGGCGCACGAGGCGCGGGTCTGCATCCGCGGCGGCCACCGGCTGGACGACGCCGGCCGCCCGCGGCCGTACACGCCGGAGCAGTACCTGAAGTCGCCGGCCGAGATGGCAACGCTGTTCCACGACCTGCCCGAGGCGCTCGAGAACAGCGTGGAGATCGCCCGGCGTTGCTCGCTGCCGCTCGCCAAGGACGGCCATCACCTGCCGGCCTATGCCGTGCCGGACGGCACGGATGCGAAGGCCTATCTCGCGCGCCTCGCGGGGGAGGGTCTGCAGCGGCGCATCGGCGCGGCTGCCGCCGCGTCGGGGCCATACCGTGAGCGCCTCGACCGCGAGGTCGGCGTCATCTGCGCGATGGGTTTCGAGGGCTATTTCCTCGTGGTCGCGGACTTCATCCGCTGGGCCCGCGAGCGCGAGATCCCGGTGGGCCCGGGCCGCGGCTCCGGGGCCGGCTCGCTGGTCGCCTGGGCTCTCGGCATCACCGATCTCGATCCGATCCGTCACGACCTCCTGTTCGAGCGGTTCCTGAATCCCGAGCGCGTGTCCCTGCCGGACTTCGACATCGACTTCTGCATGTCGCGCCGCGACCAGGTCATCGAGTACGTGTCGGACCGGTACGGGCGCGACCGCGTCTCGCAGATCATCACCTTCGGATCGCTGGCCGCAAAGGCGGTCGTGCGCGACGTGGGGCGCGTGCTCGGGCTGCCGTACGGTTTCGTCGACGGCGTCGCCAAGCTCGTGCCGTTCGAGCTCGGCATCACGCTCGACGCCGCCCTCGAGAAGGAGCCCGAGCTCAAGCGCCGTTACGGCGCCGAGGACGAGGTGCGCGACTTGATCGACCTCGCGCGCCAGCTCGAGGGACTGGCGCGCAATGCGGGCACCCACGCGGGCGGCGTCGTCATCGCGCCGGCGCCGCTGACCGACTTCACGGCGCTGTACTGCGAGCCCGGCAGCCGCAGCGTCGTCACGCAGTTCGACATGGAGGACGTCGAGCAGGTCGGCCTCGTGAAGTTCGACTTCCTCGGCCTGCGCACGCTCACGATCATCGACTGGGCCGTGCGGCTCATCAATGCGAAGCGCCTCGCCGCCGGCGAGGCGCCCATCGACCTCGCCCGCCTGCCGCTCGATGACGCCGAGACGTTCAAGCTCCTGAAGTCGGGCCGGACGACCGCGATCTTCCAGCTCGAGTCGCGCGGCATCACCGATCTCGTGCGCAAGCTCCAGCCGGACCGCTTCGACGACATCGTCGCGCTGGTCGCGCTGTTCCGCCCGGGCCCGCTGCAGTCCGGCATGGTCGACGACTTCATCGCCCGCAAGCACGGGCGCGCGGCCGGAACGATCGACTACCTGCATCCGAGCCTCGCGGACATCCTGAAGCCGACCTACGGCGTGATCCTCTACCAGGAGCAGGTCATGCAGATCGCGCAGACGCTGTCCGGTTACACGCTGGGCGGCGCCGACCTGCTGCGGCGCGCCATGGGCAAGAAGAAGCCGGAGGAGATGGCGAAGCAGCGCTCGGCTTTCGTCGACGGCGCGGTCGCGCGCGGAGTGCCCGCGGCCCGCGCCGGCCACATCTTCGACCTGATCGAGAAGTTCGCCGGCTACGGCTTCAACAAGTCGCACTCGGTCGCCTACGCGCTGCTCGCGTACCAGACCGCCTGGCTGAAGGCCCACTACCCCGAGGCGTTCATGGCGGCGGTGCTGTCCTGCGACATGGACCACACCGGCAAGGTCGTGTCGTTCATCGACGAATGCGCCGGGATCGGCATCGAGGTCCTGCCACCGGACATCAACCGGTCGAGCTACGCCTTCACGGTCGCGGGGCCGGGCACGATCCGCTACGGGCTCGGCGCCATCAAGGGCGTGGGCGAAGGCGCGGTGGATGCGTTCGTGCGCGAGCGCGAGCGCGGCGGCGATTTCCGCGACCTCGTCGACCTATGCCGGCGCGTGGATCTCCGGCTCGCCGGCAAGCGCACGCTGGAGGCGATGGTGAAGGCCGGGTGCTTCGACGGGTTCGAGCACACCCGCGCCTCGCTCGCCGCGGCGCTGCCGGCCGCCATGCAGCTCGGCGAGCAGCGCACGCGCGCGACGGCCGCGGGCCAGGACGACCTGTTCGGGCCGCTCGCCGAGCCGGTCCACGAGAGCGCGCCGCCGGCCATCGTGTTTCCCTCGCTTCCCGAGTGGAGCGAGTCGGAGCGGCTCGCCGGCGAGCGCGAGACGCTGGGCCTCTTCCTGTCGGGACACCCGATCACCGAGTACGAGCAGGAGCTGCGGCAGGTCGCGCCGGCGCGCATCGTCGACCTCGGCGGCCCGCGTCCTTCCGGGGAGCAGCGCTTCGGCGGCGGCAGGAGCGTGACCGTGGCGGGCCTCGTCCTCGAGATGCGCCGGCGCGGATCGCGCATGACGCTGGTGCTCGACGACCGCAGTGCGCGCATCGAGGCGAGCCTGTTCGAGGACGTCTGGCAGCAGCATCGCGCCGTGGTCGCACGCGACGCGATCCTGGTTGTCGAGGGGCAGCTGCGCTACGACGAGTTCATCGACGACTGGCGCATCAACGCGAAGAAGCTCACGCCGATCCACGAGCTGCGCGAGCGGGATGCGCGACGGCTCAAGATCCGGCTGCCCGCCGGCGGCGGCGACGCGCGGCTGCAGGCGCGGCTCGAGGAGATCCTGCGCTCGGGCCGCGGCGGCCGCTGCGCCATCGAGCTGCACTACATCGGCGGCGAGGCGCGCGGAACGCTGACGCTGGATGAAAGCTGGTCGATCCGGCCGAGCCGCGCGCTGGTCGACCAGCTCGCGGCCCTGGTGGGCCGCGACGGCCTGCGATTCGGCTACGGCCCGCGCGCCACTGAAGGGGCCTGACCCCTTCATATTCGCGAAGGGGCCTGACCCCTTCGCGAATGGGGGCATCCTCTATACTGGCTCGATGCCGCTGCAATTCCTGGACTTCGAACAGCCGATCGCCGAGCTCGAGGCGAAGATCGAGGAGCTGCGCTTCCTCGCCGAGGATTCCGAGCTCAACACCGGCGAGGAGATCGACAAGCTGCGCGCGAAGGCGCGCACGCTCACCGGCAGCATCTTCGCGAACCTGACACCCTGGCAGATCACGCAGCTCGCCCGGCATCCGCAGCGTCCCTACACGCTCGACTACATTCCGGTCGTGTTCACGGAGTTCCAGGAGCTGCACGGCGACCGCATGTACGCCGACGACCAGTCGATCGTCGGCGGCGTCGCGCGGCTCGGCGGCACGCCGGTGATGCTGATCGGGCAGCAGAAGGGGCGCGACACCAAGGAACGCGTGCGTCGCAACTACGGCATGCCGAAGCCCGAGGGATACCGCAAGGCGCGCCGGCTGATGCTGACCGCGGAACGCTTCGCGCTGCCGATCATCACGCTGATCGACACGCCCGGCGCCTACCCGGGCGTCGGCTCGGAGGAACGCAACCAGAGCGAGGCGATCGCCCGGAACCTCTTCGACATGTCGCGTCTCGCGGTCCCGGTCGTCAGCTGCGTGATCGGGGAGGGCGGTTCGGGCGGCGCGCTCGCGATCGGCGTCTGCGACCGCCTGCTCATGCTCCAGTACAGCGTCTACTCGGTGATCTCGCCGGAGGGCTGTGCCTCGATCCTCTGGAAGAGCGCGGATCGCCGCGAGCTGGCGGCGGAAGCGATGGGCATCACGGCCGACCGGCTGTCGAAGCTCGAGCTGGTCGACGAGGTGATCCCGGAACCGCTGGGCGGCGCTCACCGCGAGCCGCAGGCGATGGCCGAGCGCTTGCGCGATGCGCTCACGCGCCATTTGGGCGAGCTCACCGCGATCCCGAAGGCGGAGCTCCTCGGCGCGCGCCGCAAGCGGCTGCGCGGGTTCGGGGTATTCGGCGGCGCTTGAGCCGGCGATGTCATTCGACGCCCGACAGGTCGCCGCTGCGCTCGACGCCATCGACCCGGACTGGCGCGCGGGCGGTGCCTGTGTCGCCCTTTCGGGCGGGCTCGACTCCACGGTGCTGCTCCATGCGATGTGCGTGCGCGCGCGCGCCCGCGATTTCAGCCTTCGCGCGCTGCACGTGGACCACGGGTTGCAGGCGGCCTCCCGCGAATGGGCGGAAAGCTGCCGCCGTCTCTGCGCCGCACATGACGTTCCACTGACCGTGTTGAGTCCCGGCATCGCCCCGCAACCCGGGGACAGCGTCGAGGCCGCGGCTCGCGAGGTACGTTACGCCGCCCTGGCGGGCGAGCTCGCTCGAGGCGAGCGGCTGCTGACCGCGCACCACGGCGACGACCAGCTCGAGACCGTGCTGATCCAGCTCCTGCGCGGCGCCGGCGTCGCGGGGCTTGCCGCGATGCCCGCGCGATCGCGCTGCGGTGCCGGCTGGCAGTTGCGGCCGCTGCTCGGCATCGAGCGCGCGGCGATCCGGGCGTATGCGGAGCAGCACGGGTTGTCCTGGATCGAGGACCCCATGAACGCAGCTTTGCGTTTCGATCGCGCGTGGCTGCGTGCCCGGGTCCTTCCGGCCATCCGGGAACGCTGGCCCGCTGCAGCGGCGACGGTGTCCCGCAGTGCCGCGCATCTCGCCGAAGCGTCCCGCGTGCTCGACGCGCAGGCGAGCGCGGATGCTGCAGGCATGCTCGACGACGGCCGACTGTCGCTCGCGGCAGTCGGGTGCCTCGACGGGGACCGGCAGGCCAACGTCCTGCGCTGGTGGCTGCGCCAGGCGGGCATGCGCCCGCCGCCGGCTGCACGGCTGACGGCGGCGCTTCGCATGTTCCGCGACGCGCGCGACGACGCGTCGCCCGTACTGCGCTGGAAAGACGGGGAGCTGCGCCGCTATCGCGGCCGGCTCTATGCCCTTCCGCCGATCGGGCCGCCTGTCGACGAGGCTGAAGCCGACGTCACGCGGTTGCTGGCGCTCGGGCCGGGCCTCGGACAATTCGGCCTCGTGGCAGGCCGGGGCGGGGGGCTGCCGGCGCATTCCCGCTGGACGATCCGGTTTCGCGAGGGCGGCGAAAGCTTGAGACCGCATCCCGGGCGGCCACGCAAGCGCCTCAAGGACCTCTGCCAGGAGGCCGGCATCGTTCCCTGGATGCGGGACCGGCTGCCGCTGGTGTTCGGGGAGGGCGGGCTAGCGGCGGTCGGGGACCTGTGGCTCGATGCGGACCTCGCCCTGCCCCCGGGCGAGCCTTCATTGCGTCCGCTCTGGAGCGACCGTCCTCCACTCTATTGAATGAATGGAGTGGCGGCGCGAGCCCGGCGGCCGCGCGACACCCGACATAAGTCCGCCGCGGAACCCGCCGAAGTGTGACGCGGTTCGCAGGGCCAAGCCGTTCAGGACCCCCGGGGAGCCGCACGGCGGCCGGCGCAGCCCCGCGGCAACCGCTGCGTTAATGTCGCCCCCGTGTCGGTTCCTGCGCGAGACGGATCATGAACAAGGCCCGGGGCTTCACGCTGGTCGAACTGATGGTGACGCTGGTCGTGGTGGCGATCCTCATGGCGATCGCCATTCCCTCGTATCGGCAGTCGGTCATCAAGGGCAATCGCCGCGCTGCGCAGGCGGTCATGATGGAGTTGATCAGCCGCCAGGAGCAGTACTTCGTCGCGAACCGCGTCTATGCGACGAAAGCCGAGCTCGATTACAACCTGCCGCCGGAAGTCGACGCGAACTACGAATACGATTTCGCCATCGACGGGGGGCCGCCACCGTCGGTGACCGTCAATTTCACGGCGGAAGGCGGGCAGCTCGGCGACGGCGATCTTTCGGCGAGCACTCTCGGGACCAAGACGCCAGCCGACAAGTGGTGACCATGGACATGCGCACGACGCGATCGATGCAGTCCGGCGTCTCGCTGGTCGAGGTGCTCGTCGCCATGGTGATCGTGGCGATCGGGCTGCTGAGCCTGGTCGTCCTGCACGGTCGCCTGCACGTGCTTCAGGTCGAGTCCTACCAGCGCTCGCAGGCGCTGATCATCCTCAACGACATGGCGAGCCGCATCCAGCTCAACCGGAACGCCGCCGATGCTTACGTCACCGGCGCCGCGGATCCGATCGGCATCGGCATGGCCTGCCCGGTCGGTCCGGCCGCGACGCGCCAGGAGGCGGACGTCATCGAATGGTGCAACACGCTGCAGGGCGCGGCCGAAACCCTCGACGGCAACGCCGTGGGCGCCATGCTCGGTGCGCGGGCCTGCGTCGAGAGCATTGCCGCAGGCGAATACCTCGTGACGGTGGCCTGGCAGGGCATGTCGCCGCTGTCGGCACCCCCGGCCAGCGTCGGTTGCGGGGCGGACCTCTACGACGGCGCGGGCGACAGCCCCTGCGTAAACGACCTCTGCCGCCGAGTGGTCACGACCGTCGTGCGGATCGCGACACTCACATGAAGCACCCGACCCGCATGGCTGCCACGGCGCGGATGCGCGCTCGCCAGGGGGGCCTCACCCTGGTCGAGCTGATGGTCGCGATGACCATCAGCCTGCTGATCCTCGCCGCCCTGGTCGCGCTGTTCACGAACACGAGTCGCAGCAACCGCGAGTTCGCCCGCGCCAACGGCATGATCGAGAGCGGCCGGCTCGCGATCCAGGTGCTGGAAGCGGACGTGCAGCACGCCGGCTACTGGGGCACGTATGTCGCAGCCTTCGAGGACCAGACCGCCGAGGGTGCGCCGACCGACGCACCGACCGTGGTTCCGGACCCCTGCCTCGCCTACGACCCGGCCACCTGGCTTTGGGATTCCGACCATGTAAAAAGCCTGCTCGGCGTGCCGGTGCAGGCGTACGACGATGCCACGGTCTGCCCGGGGATCGTCACCGATCGCCAGCCAGGGACGGACGTGCTGGTCGTGCGGCACGCCGAGAACTGCGTGCCGGGCGCCTCGCCCAACTGCGAGCCGGTCGTGGCCGGCCGGCTCTACTTCCAGGACTCCCTGTGCAGCACCGATCCGATCCCCGGGTTCGTGCTCGCTACTGCCGGGTTCACCATGAACCAGCGCAATTGCACGACGCTCGCGGAGCAGCGCCGTTTCATGTCGACCCTGTATTACGTCCGTGACCACGCGGACGTTCCGGGGGACGGCATCCCGACCCTGATGCGATCGCAGTTCGACCTCAACGGCGGCGTGTTGACGCACCAGCCGGCCGTGCCGCTGATCGAGGGCATCCAGGGCTTCCGCGTGGAGCTCGGCATCGACGACCTCAGCGAGACCGGCGCACCCGTCGACTACGGTGCCGCCGTGGATTGGGTCGATCCCGACACGCGCACGAGCGCAGCGAATCGCGGCGACGGCGTGCCCGACGACGACTACGTGCATTGCACGACGGCGGTCCCCTGCGCGGTCGGGGACCTGACGAACGTGACCGCGGTGCGGCTCTACGTGCTGGCGCGCAGCCGCGAGCCCTCGCAGGGCACGGTCGACGCCAAGACCTACACACTCGGCGACACGGTGCTGGGGCCCTTCGATGACGCCTTCCAGCGCCACCTGTTCGTGAGCACGATCAGGCTGCCGAACGTCTCCGGCCGGAGGATCACGCCATGATTGCCCGGGTATCGCGCGGTCAGCGGGGCGCCGCTCTGGTCGTCGGCATGATCATGCTCGTCCTGATCACGCTGATGCTCGTCACCGCGCTGAACCTCGGCACGACCAATTTCCGGGCCATGTCGAACATGCAGTACCGCGCGGAAGCAATTGCCGCCGCGAACGAGGCGATCGAGCAGGTGATCAGCTCGCCGTTCACGAATGCGCCCGCCGCGGAATCCATCGACGTCGACGTGGACAACGACGCCGACGTGGACTACGTCGTGCAGATGGCGACGCCCACCTGCATCTATGCCGACGAGGCCTCCAGCGCCGATCCCAGCAGCCTGTCGCTGCCGGTCTCGATGTCGGCCGCCTCGACGTGGAACACCGTCTGGGACCTCGATGCGAACGTCAACGACGCCGAGAACGCCGGTGCGGCGGACGTGCGCGTCCGGGCCGGCGTGCGCGTGCTGCTGTCCGAGGCGCAGAAGAACGCGGTGTGTCCGTGACCGCCGCGAACCACAGGAGATCGACCATGTTGCCCAGGCTGCTGGCCGTCGCCCTCGTCGGCGCCCCGCTCATGCTCCAGGTGCCTTCCGCCGCGGCGGAAGACATCGACCTGTTCGTGCAGCCGGCGACAGGCAGCACCGACCTGCCGAACGTACTCATCATCGTCGACAACACGGCCAACTGGGGCCGCAACGTCGGCGGCCAGGCCATCTGGATCAACGAGCAGGACGCGATCGTCGACACCCTCGCGGCCCTGCCTCCCGACCGTTTCCGCATCGGCCTGATGCTGTTCAACGAGACGGGCGGGTCGAACAACAGCGTCGGCGGCGGCTACATCCGCGCCGCGATCCGCGACATGAACGCGTCGAACAAGACGAAGTACGCCGCGCTTTTCTCCAGCCTGAACATCACCGGCGACCGGTCGAGCAACGGCAAGGCGGGGCTCGCCATGGCGGAAGCCTGGCGCTATTTCAAGGGCGGGGTCCCCTATGCCGGCAACGGCAAGGTGAAGACCGACTACCTCAACAACACGTCGGGCAGCACCCAGTCGAACGCGGTCTACGCGCTCGCGGGCAATGCCCTCAACTCCAAGAATGGCTCGCCGTACAACAGCCCCGTCACCGACGGCAGCTGCGGGGGCAACTACATCATCTACATCAGCAACGGCGCCGCACAGGACAGCGCGTCGGACATCGCCGTGGGCACGACCATGCTGGCGGCGGCGGCCGCTTCCGAAGGCATTGCCAACGCGACCACGACGATCCCGCTGTCGCCCAGCGGCTCGCAGGTGAACCTGGCCGACGAGTGGGCACATTTCATGGAGCAGTCGTCCCTCGGCGTCAAGACCTACACCGTGGACGTGGACAAGATCACGACGGGCCAGGGGCCCGGCTGGTCCAAGCTGCTGCAAAGCATCGCGAACGACGAGAGCCGTTACTTCTCCGTCACCTCGGGCGACGGCGGGGCGGAAATCGCCTCGGCCATCGGCGAGGCCTTGTCGGAGATCCAGGCGGTCAACAGCGTGTTCGCCTCCGTGACCCTGCCGGTAAGCATCAACACGCAGGGCACCTTCCTCAACCAGGTCTACATCGGCATGTTCCGCCCGGACCAGTCCACTGCGCCCCTGTGGTCCGGCAACCTCAAGCAGTACAAGCTCGGCATCGTCGGCGGCGCGCTGCGGACGCTCGACGCGGACGACGACCTCGCCATCAACTCGCTGACCGGGTTCATCACCGAGTGCGCGCGGAGCTTCTGGACGCCGGCCACCGTCGACACCTACTGGTCGTTCGACGCCCAGGGCGGGTGCCTCGCGGTCGCGAACTCGAACGCATCCAACTTCCCCGACGGGAACATCGTCGAGAAGGGCGGGCAGGGGTACCGGCTGCGCAGCGCGACGACGCGCGCCCTGGAGACCTGCGACACGACGTTTGCCGACTGCACGTCGCTCACGACCTTCGACGAGAACAACAACGACGTGACGAGCGCGCTCCTCGGCGCCGCGAACGACGCCGAGCGCCTGCGGCTGATCCGCTGGCAGCGCGGCCTCGACCAGCAGGACGAGGACAACGACTCCAACGCGAGCACCGCCAACACCGAGGCGACGGAGATGCGGGCGTCGGTGCACGGCGACGTCGTGCATTCGCGGCCTAGCGCGATCAATTTCGGCACCGCCGACACGCCGAAGGTGGTGGTGTTCTACGGCGGCAACGACGGCATCCTGCGCGCCGTCAACGGCAACCGCGGCGGCGCGACCCTCGACGTGGACGCCTTCAGCGGGGCGGCAGCGGGCGCGGAGCTCTGGGCCTTCCTGCCGCCGGAGTTCTACGGCCACATCAAGCGCCTGTACGACAACGACCCGCCGATCGACTTCGAGGACGCGGTCGTTCCGCCGGCGCGCGAGCCGAAGCCCTATGGCATGGACGGCCCGCTCACCGCCTACCAGGACGGGACCGATGCCTGGCTCTTCGCGTCCGCACGGCGCGGGGGACGCTTCCTGTACGCCTTCGACGTCGCCGACATCGCGAACGACCCGGGGACCGTGGCGCTCAAGTGGAAGCGCGGCTGCCCGAACCTCGACAATGACAGCGGCTGCTCGACCGACTTTGCGGACATCGGACAGACCTGGTCGACGCCCAAGACCATCAAGACGGGCGGCTACACGTCCGCGGGCATTGCCTTGCCGATGCTGGTCTTCGGCGGCGGGTACGACGACTGCGAGGATGCGGACCCGCATTCGTGCACCACATCAGCCAAGGGCCGCCAGATCTACGTGGTCGACGCGGACAGCGGCACGCGGCTCGCGACGTTCACCGCGGACCGTCCGGTCGTCGCCGACGTCTTCGTCGTCCCGGACGGCAGCACGGGCCGCGCGCGGTACGTCTACGCCGCGGACATGGGCGGCAACATCTATCGCATCTCCGGCGCCACGGCCAATGCAACGTTCGGAACGACCCCGCCTGCGAGCTGGACGATGACGAAGATCGCCTCGCTCGGCTGCGATTCGCCGGCCGATACGAGCCCGTCGGCGGGCTGCGCGATGAACCGCAAGTTCATGTTCGCCCCCGACGTCGTCGAGAAGGACGGCGTGCTGCACCTGCTGATCGGTTCGGGGGATCGCGAGAAGCCGATCCAGGCCTTCGACGCCGCTTACAACGTGCAGAACTACTTCTTCATGGTCAAGGACAACCCGGCGAGCGCCGAGTGGCTGACCGACGAGGCGGCCACCTGCGGCTCGGCGATCATCTGCCTGGGCTCCCTTGTGCAGATTGCGAGCGGCGGCGCGGATCCCGATGCCACCGACCTGACGGCTGCCAAGGGCTGGGCGCTTGCGCTCAGGGACCACGAGCAGGCCGTGACGTCCGCCATCACCGTGTTCGGCACGACGACGTTCAGCACTCACACGCCGACGGTCCCCGTTGCAGGTGCCTGCACGTCCAACCTGGGCACCGCGCGCGTCTACAACGTGCGTTACGCCAATGCGGCCGCTATCAACCCGCCGAACAACCGGGACGAGGAGGTCGCGGGCGGCGGCCTGCCGCCGTCCCCGGTGGCCGGGATGGTGGAGCTCGACGACGGCACGGTCGTGCCGTTCGTGATCGGCGCGGATCCTGATTCGCCGCTCGAAAGCAGCCTGCCATCCGCGCCGTCGACCGGCACGCAGCCGAAGAGCCTGACGTACTGGCTCACGGAAAAATAGGGATGGCCGCCATGCGCGAACGCAGGGTCCCCCCGGGGCAGAATCGCCGGCAACGGGAACGGGGCTTCACGATGATGGAGCTCCTGGTCTCGATCTCCATCGCGGCGGTTCTGTTCGCGATCGGCGTTCCGATGTTCCGGGACGCCGCGCTGGGCAGCCGCCTGAGCGCAGCCGCCAACAACCTGCTGGCCAGCGTCCAGCTCGCGCGCAGCGAGGCGATCAAGCGCAATGTCAACGTGACGCTCTGCGCATCGTCCGACGGCACGAGCTGCGCCGGCGCGGGCGGGTGGGAGCAGGGCTGGATCACGATCGTCGATCCGGCGGACCCGAGCACCGTCGTCCAGTACCAGCAGGGCCTGCCGGCGGGGTACCAGATGACGCAGACCGGCGGCACGACGGATCTCGTCTTCCAGCCCATCGGCATCGGAGCCAGCGCCGCGGTCATCACGGTGTGCCGGCTCGACCCGATCGGCAGCCAGGAACGCGTGCTGTCGCTGCGCGCGACCGGGACCGCAAACGTCACTGCCACGACCACCGGCATCTGTCCTGACTAGGCTGGTCCGCGGACCGCCGCTCGGTTAGACTGTTCACCCGTCAATCGCGGCCCGGTAGCGGGCTGCTCGCGTTGCGGTCACTGGCGGGGCCCCTCATGACGAAGTTCGTATTCGTGACCGGCGGCGTGGTCTCGTCCCTGGGCAAGGGGCTCGCCTCGGCCAGCCTGGGCGCGATCCTCGAGGGCCGCGGCCTCAAGGTCCGCATGGTCAAGCTCGACCCGTATATCAATGTGGACCCGGGCACCATGAGCCCGTTCCAGCACGGCGAGGTGTTCGTGACCGAGGACGGCACCGAGACCGACCTCGACCTCGGCCACTACGAGCGCTTCGTGCGGACGACGACGGGGCGCAACAGCAACTTCACGACCGGGCGGATCTACGAGCGCGTGATCGCGCGCGAGCGGCGCGGCGACTACCTCGGCGCGACCGTCCAGGTCATCCCGCACATCACGGACGAGATCATCCGCAGCATCCGGCTCGGCGCCGGGGATGCCGACGTCTGCATGGTCGAGATCGGCGGCACCGTGGGCGACATCGAGTCGCTGCCCTTCCTCGAGGCCATCCGCCAGATGGGCGTCGAGCAGGGCCGCGGGAACTGCGTGTACATCCACCTGACGCTCGTTCCAGTGGTCGGAGGCTCCGGCGAGATCAAGACCAAGCCGACCCAGCACTCGGTCAAGGAGCTGCGCGGCATCGGCATCCAGCCGGACGTGCTGCTGTGCCGCTGCCGCGACCCCCTGCCCGAGGAGCAGCGCCGGAAGATCGCCTTGTTCACGAATGTCGAGGAGCGCGCCGTCATCTCGGCCGTGGACGCCGACGACATCTACCGCATCCCGATCCTGCTGCACGAGCAGCACCTCGACGCCATCGTCTGCGACAAGCTGGGCATCACGGCGCCTCCCGCGGACCTGCGCGAGTGGCAGCAGGTGGTCGCGGGACGCCAGCAGAGCGATGCGACCGTGAACGTCGCGATGGTCGGCAAGTACGTGCAGATCCGCGATTCGTACATTTCCCTGAACGAGGCCCTGCGTCACGCGGGCCTCAAGACGCGCACGCGCGTGCAGGTGCACTACGTCGAATCGACCGACCTCGAGAGCGCGGGCACGGCGAGCCTCTCGGGCATGGACGCGATCCTCGTGCCCGGCGGGTTCGGCGAGCGCGGGATCGAGGGCAAGATCGCCGCCGTCCGCTACGCGCGCGAGCAGGGCATACCCTACCTCGGCATCTGCCTCGGCATGCAGGTGGCGGTCATCGAGTACGCGCGCGGCGTCCTCGGCCTGCCGGGCGCGAACTCGACGGAATTCGAGCGTGGGGCGAAGGACCCGGTCATCGCCCTCATCACCGAGTGGCGCGACCGCAGCGGCGAGACGC
Source organism: Steroidobacteraceae bacterium (assembly GCA_035281265.1). Taxonomy (GTDB): domain Bacteria; phylum Pseudomonadota; class Gammaproteobacteria; order Steroidobacterales; family Steroidobacteraceae; genus SCUD01. Next base: position 4,000 of record DATEEF010000169.1, on the reverse strand, counting down.
TCACGCGCGACGACCGCTCGGATCTCGGCGGAACCATGCGGCTCGGCGCGCAGGAATCGCGCATCCTGACGGGGACGCTGGCCCGCAGGGTCTACGGGCGCGACGTGATCCACGAGCGCCACCGGCACCGCTTCGAGTTCAACAACAACTACCTCGAGGCGATGCAGAAGGCGGGCTTGTCGATCTCGGCGTTCTCCGAGGACGGGCTCGTCGAGATCGTCGAGCTGCCGTCCCACCCCTGGTTCATCGGCGTGCAGTTCCACCCGGAGTTCACCTCGAACCCGCGCGACGGGCATCCGCTGTTCACGAGCTTCGTGCGCGCGGCGCGCGAGCAGGCGGCCGGCAAGCTCCCGCGGGCGGCTATCGCGTGAGGCTCGCCGGCAGCGAGATCGGCCCCGACCGGCCGTTTTTCCTGATCGCGGGGCCCTGCGTGGTGGAGAGCCCGCAACTCACCCAGGACGTCGCGGGCACCCTCAAGGAGATCACGGGCAGCCTCGGCATCCCGTTCGTCTTCAAGGCCTCCTACGACAAGGCGAACCGCTCCTCGCGCAGCTCGTTCCGTGGCCCGGGCATCGAGCAGGGGCTCAAGGTGCTCGCGGACGTGCGCCGGCAGCACGGCGTCCCGGTGCTGACGGACGTGCACGAGGACACGCCGCTCGCGGAAGTGGCCGCCGTGGTCGACGTGCTGCAGACGCCGGCGTTCCTGTGCCGGCAGACCAACTTCATCGTGAACGCCTGTTCCCAGGGCAAGCCGGTCAACATCAAGAAGGGCCAGTTCCTGAGTCCCTGGGAAATGTCGAACGTCGTCGACAAGGCGCGCTCCACAGGCAACGCCGACATCATGGTGTGCGAGCGCGGCTTCAGCTTCGGCTACAACAACCTGGTGTCGGACATGCGCGCCCTCGCCGTGATGCGCGGCTTCGGGGCGCCGGTTGTCTTCGACGCCACGCACTCCGTGCAGCTGCCGGGCGGCAAGGGCACCGCCTCGGGCGGGCAGCGCGAGTTCGTGCCGGTTCTGGCACGCGCCGCCGTCGCCGCGGGCGTCGCGGGACTCTTCATGGAAACCCACCCGGATCCCGACAAGGCTCTGTCCGACGGCCCGAATGCCTGGCCGCTGCCGCGCATGCGCGAGCTCCTGTCGCTCCTCGTCGAGCTCGATCGCAGCGTGAAGGCGCGGCCTTTCGCCGAGGCTTCACTCTGATGAGGATCGTCGACATCCGCGGCCGCGAGGTCGTCGACTCGCGCGGCAATCCGACCGTGGAGGCGGATGTCGAGCTCGACGACGGCACGGTCGGGCGTGCGGCCGTGCCCTCGGGCGCCTCGACCGGCACGCGCGAGGCCGTGGAGCTGAGGGACGGCGACGCCTCGCGCTACCTGGGCAAGGGCGTGCTCCACGCCGTCCAGCACGTCAACGGCGTGTTGCGCGACTCGCTGGTGGGACGCGACCCGATGGACCAGCCGGCCATCGACCGCCGGATGTGCGAGCTCGACGGCACGGACAACAAGTCGCGCCTCGGCGCCAACGCGATCCTCGCGGTGTCGCTCGCGACGGCCCACGCCGCGGCGCGCGCGCGCAAGCTCCCGCTGTATCGCCACCTCGGCGGCAGCGACGCGGTCGTGCTCCCGGTGCCGATGATGAACATCGTCAACGGCGGCGCGCACGCCGACAACAGCCTCGACATCCAGGAGTTCATGATCGTCCCGGCGGGGCTCCCGAGCTTCCGGGAGGCGTTGCGCTGCGGGGCCGAGATCTTCCACCGCCTGAAGAAGATCCTCAACGAGCGCGGCCTCGCGACGGCCGTCGGCGACGAGGGCGGCTTCGCGCCCAACCTGCCCTCGAACGAGGCGGCGCTCGGCGTGATTCTCGAGGCGATCGAGCAGGCGGGCTATCACCCCGGGCAGGACGTCTGGCTCGGGCTCGACGTCGCGAGCACCGAATTCCACCGGCATGGCAGCTATCAGCTCGCGTCGGAAGGGCGCAAGTTCAGCGCCGCCCAGTTTGCCGACTACCTCGCCCAGCTCGCCGACCGCTACCCCGTCCTCACGATCGAGGACGGCATGGCCGAGGCCGACTGGGAGGGCTGGGCGACGCTGACCCGCCGGCTCGGCCAGAAGCTGCAGCTCGTCGGCGACGACCTGTTCGTCACCAACACGGAAATCCTCGCCCGAGGCATCGCGGAGCAGGTTGCGAACGCGATCCTGATCAAGCCGAACCAGATCGGGACCCTGACCGAGACGCTCGCGGCCATCGACATGGCCACCAAGGCGGGTTATGCCGCGGTCGTCTCCCACCGCTCGGGCGAAACGGAAGATTCGACCATTGCCGACATCGCGGTCGGCACGGCTGCGACGCAGATCAAGACCGGCTCGCTGTCGCGCTCAGACCGGATCGCCAAGTACAACCAGCTGCTGCGTATCGAGGAGCAGCTCGGCGCGCGCGCCCGCTACGCCGGACGCGACGCCTTTCCGGTGAAACGCCGCGAGGGTCGATGACTCGCACGCCCCTGGAACGTGCTAGGCTGCCCGCCCCATGAAGCTCGTCCTGGCCGCGCTCCTCGCCGCCCTCGTGCTGCTGCAGTACAGGCTGTGGGTGTCGGACGAGGGCATGCGCGACGTCTGGCACCTGCGCCAGGCGGTCGCGGACCAGGCGGCCGAAAACGAGATCTTGGCGGAGCGCAACGCCCAGATGAAAGCCGAGGTCGCGGACCTCAAGACGGGCCTCACGGCTCTCGAGGAGCGCGCCCGCAACGACCTCGGCATGATCGCCGCCAACGAAACCTTCTACCAGGTCGTGGACGCGACGCATGCCGTGCCGGTCGACGAGTCCACCGCGCCCCCGTCGATGCAGGCCCAAAACACGCCCTGATAAGTGGCCGAGCGCATCTGGTTCGTGATCGCCGCCGCCGGCCGCGCCACGCGCTTCGGTGGTCCCATTCCCAAGCCTTACCTTCGCCTCGCCGGCAGGACCTTCCTCGAGCACTGCATCCGCACGCTGTCGGGCGTGAAGGGTATCGCGGGCGGGGCAGCGGTGCTCGCCGACGGCGACCGCCGATTCGAGCGCCTGCCCGCGGCAGTCAGGAACCGCGTCGTGGCGGTGGCCGGCGGCGCTTCGCGCGCCGTGTCGGTCCTTCACGGGCTCGAGGCCCTCATCACGGCGGGCAGCGACGACTGGGTGCTCGTGCACGACGCGGCGCGCCCCTGCCTGCGGCGGCAGGATGTCGAGTCGCTGGTGAAGGCCTGTCGTCGCGACCCGGTCGGAGGGCTGCTGGCCGTGCCGCTCGCCGATACCGTGAAACAGGGCGACCACGCGGGACGCTCGCTGCGCACGGTGCCGCGCGACGGCCTCTGGCGCGCGCAGACGCCGCAGATGTTCCGGCTCGGTATGCTGCTCGAGGCCCTCAGGCGGGCTCGGGACGAGGGCTTCGATCCGGGTGATGAGGCGGCCGCGGTCGAGAAGCTCGGACTCGCGCCGCGCCTGGTCGAGGGTTCCCCGCTCAACGTGAAGGTGACCCGGCCTGCGGACCTCGCATTCGCCGAGGCAGCCATGCGGATGCGGAGGAGGGTCGCGTGAGGATCGGCTACGGCTACGACGCACACCGGTTCGGTCCTGGCCGGGAAATCCGGCTCGGCGGCGTGACCGTGCCGCATGCGCGTGGTGTCGTCGCGCATTCGGATGGCGACGTGCTGCTGCACGCGCTCATGGACGCCCTGCTGGGGGCCGCGGGCCTGGACGACATCGGCGTGCATTTCCCGCCCGACGACGCGCGCTACGCGGGTGCCGACAGCCGCGCGCTCCTGCGTGACGTCGCCTCCCGTATCGCGGCGCGCGGACTGAAAGTCGGAAACTGCGACCTCACCCTCGTGGCCGAGGCGCCGCGCATCGGGCCCTATCGGGCCGCGATGCGAGACGCGATCGCTGCCGACCTCGGCATCGCGCGCGACTGCGTGAACCTCAAGGCGACGACGGCGGAGGGCATGGGCGAGATCGGGCGGGGTGAAG
>DATEEF010000168.1:0-4539 GCA_035281265.1 Steroidobacteraceae bacterium | reverse complement strand
TCTTCACGCCGTCGAGGTCACCCGACAGCTTGGCGACCTGCGACTTCAGCGAGTCGACTTCCGCCTGCAAGGGCTTCAGATCGGTGCAGCCGGCGCCCAGGGCGATGACGGCGGCAGCGACGCCCACCTTCAGGATGTTGGACATGAGATTTTTCTCCATAAGGTTGCATGGAACGTTACAAGCCGCTTCCGCGGATGCACGGCGCCGGCGGTCCTTCCTCCCCGCGCGGTGGCGATGCGGATCGTAACGTATCAGCGCGGCGGGTTAAAGCCGCTCAAACGCATGTCGCCGGGGAGCGACATGTTCGACCCGACACTGTCGGACATACGGGAACCGCTGTTTCGTTTTTTTCACGACGGCTCGGGACTGTCGTTCGTGATGTGCGCGCTGCATGCAGCACTCGCGCGCGGCTCACCGACTTCGCTGCCGGGACTCCCGCTCGTGCGCCGCCGGAACTTGCGCGCTCACTCGCGGGTCCCGGCGCGCTCGTCGGCGCGCCGCGCAAAGGTGGTCCGCAGACGACGGGCGCGATCGCGGATGACCGTGCCACGGAGTACTTGCCACGGGGTCGGGGTGCCTGTATATAGTCACAGTACCTGATCATCCATACAGGTGGACCATGTCGGACCTCACCCCCCGCCAGCGCCAGATCCTCGAGTTCATCCAGGACGCCATCGCCGCAAACGGCCTGCCGCCCACGCGGGCGGAGATCGCGCAGGCGCTCGGCTTCCGCTCCGCCAACGCGGCCGAGGAGCACCTGCGCGCCCTGCAGCGCAAGGGCGTGCTCACCCTGGTGGCAGGCAGCGCGCGCGGCATCGTGCTGAAGGACGCCCTGCGCGAGCAGTTCGGGCTGCCGCTCATCGGCCGCGTGGCCGCCGGCCGCCCGATCCTCGCCGAAGAGCACATCGAGGGCCGCTTCCAGATCGACCCGGCCCTGTTCAACCCGCGGCCTCACTACCTGCTCCGGGTCAGCGGCATGAGCATGCGGGACGTCGGCATCCTGGACGGCGACCTCGTCGCGGTGCATCGCTCAACCGACGTCCGCAACCGGCAGATCATCGTCGCACGCCTCGAGAACGAGGTCACCGTCAAGCGTTACAAGCAGGACGGGACGGTGGTCTGGCTCATGCCGGAGAATCCGGAGTTCGAGCCGATCCGGGTCGACCTGCGCAAGCAGTCGATGACGATCGAAGGCGTGGTGGTTGGCGTGCTGCGGCGCGGCCGCGCGGACGTCATGCAGTGAGCGACGCGCTCGCGGAGCTCCTGCGCCATCCCGCGCTCTGGCGCGGCGGTGGCGCAGGCGCACCCGAGACCGTGTCGACCGGTTTTCGCGCCCTCGATGCCCGCCTGCCGGGCGGGGGCTGGCCGCTCGCCACGCTGGTCGAGCTCCTGGTGCCCGCGGCCGGCGTGGGCGAGATCCGCCTGCTGCTGCCGGCGCTGCGCAGCCTCACTGCCGCCGGCACGGAGCCGCGTTGGGTGGCCTGGCTCGCTCCGCCGCATCTCCCGTATGCGCCTGCGCTCGCCGATGCGGGCCTCGACCCGGCACGCATGCTGGTGGTGCGTCCGCGCGCAGGCGTCGACCGGTTGTGGGCGATGGAGCAGGCCCTGCGTTCCGGTGCCTGCGCCGCGGTGCTGGGCTGGGCCGGCGAAGCCCGCGACCCGATGCTCCGGCGGCTGAAGCTGGCCGCGGAAGAGGGCGGGACGCCCGCTTTCCTGCTGCGGCCGGCGGCACATCGCGGTGAGGCCACGCCGGCCGCGCTCAGGCTCGCGCTCGCGGCCCGTGATTACGGCCTCGACGTCGAAGTGCTGAAGAGCCGCTCTGGCCCCGCGCGGATCGAGCGCCTGCCGGTCCATTGAGGCCCCCATGTCCAAACCCTATCCGGCAGCGATCGCGCCGGCGGCGGAGAGCCGTCGGCGCGCACTCGTGCCGCTGCCGGCACCGCGCACGGAGCCGCTTCCCGGCGCGGGGGAGCTCTGGCTCGCCGCGCATTTTCCGCGGTTGCCGCTCGATGCCTTGATGCTGGGCAACGGGCAGGCGCGGGCGGCCATCGTCACCGCGACGGACGATCCGCAGCGCGCCGTCGTCGCCTGCAACGAGCGGGCGGCGCGGCAGGGCATCGCGCCCGGCATGGGCCTGAATGCCGCGCTCGCGCTCGTGCCGGGACTGCGCGTCCTGGAACGCCGGACCGTGGCGGAAGCGGCGCTGCTCGACCGCCTCGGGCGCTGGGCGCTGCAGTTCACTCCGCTCGTGAGCCTCGAGCCGCCCACGGCCGTGCTCGCCGAGGTGCGCGGCAGCCTCGACCTTTTCGGCGGTGTGATGGCCCTGCTGCGGCGTGCTCTCGCCGGGCTTTCGGCGAGCGGCCTGTCGGCGTCGCTGGCGCTCGCGCCGACGGCGCGTGGCGCGCTCTGGATCGCGCGTGCCGGACTCGCGATGACGGTGACCCGCTCCGATGCGATGCCGGGCATCGCGTCGCGTCTGCCCCTCGCCTGCCTGCACTGGCCGATGGACATCGTTGCGACGCTCGCTGCTCTCGGCATCCGCAGCGTGGCCGACCTCACGCGGCTGCCGCGCGCGGGCTTCGCCACCCGCTTCGGGCCGCGCCTGCTCGACGAGCTGGACGAGGGGCTCGGCCGGCGCCCCGCGCCGCGCCGGCGCTTCCTCGTGCCGGAGCGTTTCGACGAGCGGCTCGAGCTGCCCGACGCCGCGGAATCCACGGACCTGCTGCAACCCGTGCTCCGGCGCCTGCTGGCGCGCCTCGCGGCCTTCCTGCGCGCCCGTGCCTCGGGCATCCGGGAGCTGCGCGTCGATTTCCTGCACCGGGGCGCGGCACCGACGCGGCTTCGCATCGCGCTCGCGCGGCTCGCGGGCGACGCTGACGGGTTCGACGAACTGCTCGCCGAACGGCTCGGACGCTGCCGCGTCGACCTGCCGGTCGTCGGCCTCCGGCTGCGTTCCGGCGTGCTGCTGCCGCTCGCGATCCGCGACGCGGGGCTGTTCGAGCGTGGCCAGGGCGCGGACCCGGAAGCGACGGCGCGCCTGCTCGATCTCCTGCGCGCGCGGCTGGGGCACGATGCGGTGTTCGGCGTGATGCCGGTGTCGGAGCACCGGCCCGAGCGGGCCTTCCGCATCGCCGAGCCGGGGGGCGCGGGAGCGCCGCCGGTGCCGTGGAGCGCGGGCGCGCGCACCACGCGCCCGCTGTGGATGCTGGCCGAGCCGCAGCCGCTCGAAGGCTGGGAGGGTGCGCTGATCACGGGCCCCGAGCGCATCGAATCGGGCTGGTGGGACGGGCATGACGTCCGGCGCGATTACTACGTCGCGCGAAGCCGCGCCGGCGTCCGCCTCTGGATCTTCCGCGAGCGGCCGCCGGGGCAACGCTGGTTCCTCCACGGGGTGTTCGGATGAAACCGCCCGTGAAATGTCGTCATGCCCGGCCGCCCCGCGCCGGATCCGGCGGGGTTCTCGCTCGCAAACGCGGGCGGAACTTTACGCGTTTGCTCGCGAGACCCCGCCACCTCGCGCGGGGCGGCCGGTCGTGGCGGCGCCTGCCGCGCGGTGCGTGCGGACGGGACCCGCGAGCGAGCGCATCAAGTTCCGGCGCGAGCGAGCGGAGTCCCGGCCGCGCAACGCCCGCGCGGCAGACGTGACCGTGCGCGGGTGTCACGCACGATGTCGTACGCGGAACTGCACTGCATCAGCAATTTCACGTTCCTGCGCGGCGCGTCGCACCCGGCGGAGCTGGTCGAGCGCGCGAAGCGGCTCGGCTACGCCGGGCTCGCGCTGACCGACGAGTGCTCGCTCGCCGGCGTCGTGCGGGCGCACACGGCTGCGCGCGAGGCGGGCCTGCCGCTCGTCGTCGGCAGCGAGTTCCGGCTCACGGACGGGCTGCGCTTCGTCGCGCTCGCCGAGGACCGGGGCGGCTACGGCGCGCTCGCGCGCCTCGTCACGCGGGGCCGCCGCGCGGCCGTCAAGGGGCAGTACCGGCTCACACGTGAGGACCTGGGGGAAGGGTTGCCGGGCTGCCTCGCGCTGTGGCTGCCGGGCGCCGAGCCCGTACGCGAGGAGGGCGCGTGGCTGCGCGAGCGATTCGAGGGCCGGCTGTGGGTCGCGGTGGAGCTCACCGCCTCGGGTGCCGACCGCGAACGGCTCGAGCGGCTCACCGCGCTGGCGGTGGAGTTGTCGCTCCCGGCGGTCGCGGCCGGCGACGTGCACATGCACCAGCGCCGGCGCCGCGCGCTGCAGGACCTCCTGACCGCCGTGCGGCTGAGGACGACGGTCGCGTGCGCCGGGCGGGCGCTTCACCCGAACGGCGAGCGGGCGCTGCGCCCGCTCGAGCGCATCGCCTCGCTGTACCCACGCGCCCTGGTCGACGCCACGCGGGACATCGCCGGGCGCTGCCGGTTCTCCCTCGACGAGCTGCGCTACGAGTACCCGGAAGAGATCGTTCCGCCGGGCACGACGCCGACAGCGCACCTTGCCCGCCTGGTCGAGGCGGGAGCGGCGCGACGCTGGCCCGGCGGAACGCCGCCGGCGGTCCATC
>DATEEF010000167.1:0-16728 GCA_035281265.1 Steroidobacteraceae bacterium | reverse complement strand
GTGTTCACCTTCAGCTCGCCGTGCAGGCGGCGCACGAGGCGCATCACCTGGCTGCCGGCCTGGTTGATGGCGCCGATCGGCATGACGAGCGGGTCGACGACGATGTCGCTGCGCGGGATGCCGTAGTCCGACGCGCGCTCGACGATCTTCTTCGCCACCGAGAAGCGCACGTCCGGGTCCTCGGAGATGCCGGTCTCGTCGTTGCTGATCGCGACCACGGCCGCGCCGTACTTGCGGATGAGCGGGAGCACGGCCTCGAGGCGTTCCTCCTCGCCGGTCACGGAGTTGACGAGCGCCTTGCCCTGGTACACGGCGAGCCCCGCCTCCAGCGCGGCGACGATCGAGGAGTCGATCGAGAGCGGCACGTCGGTGATCGACTGCACGAGCTTCACGGCCCTGGCGAGGATCGCGGGCTCGTCGGCGAGCGGGATGCCGGCGTTGACGTCCAGCATGTGCGCGCCCGCCTCCACCTGCGCGAGGGCATCGGCCTCGACGCGGCTGAAGTCGCCGGCGGCCATTTCGGCGGCGAGCATCTTCCGGCCGGTCGGGTTGATGCGCTCCCCGATGATGACGAAGGGGCGGTCGAAGCCGATCACGACCTCGCGGGTCGCGGACGAGACGACGGTTTCGGTCATGCGGATGCCTCAGCGAGGCCTTTCGTGCGCACCAGGCGCTCGAGGTCCTCGTCGGTGTAGCGGGCCTCGATGCGCGCCGCCTCGGCGGCGGCTTCCTGCTCGATATCGTCGCTGCAGGGCGTCGGATCCGAGCGTTTCCACTCGGCGAGGTAGAGGTCGGAGCTGCCCTTGCCCGCGCGCATGGCGGCGCGGTCGACGGCTTCCTGGAAGCGTTCGGAGAGTTTCGCCTTGGCGGTCTCGCGGCCGCGGCGGACGACGACCTGCGCGGGGATGTCGCGCCAGGAGATGATGGTCAGGCTGGCCAAGCGGGCATCCACGGCCGGCCGGCGAATCGGGCGAGGCTCCCGCCGAGCCCGCCGAAGCCCGTCTGGCGCACGACGAGCTCGAGGCCGAGGCGCTCGGCGACCTTGCGCGCGGCGGCTTCCGCGTCGGGCTTGGGTGCCTGGGCGAGGTAGACGAGGCGGCGGTAGTTGCCGAAGTAGACCGGCATCAGCTCCGGATGGCGGTCGATGCCGAGCGCCTCGATCACGAGGCGGTCGAAATGCCGCAGCAGGAAATCGGTCAGGTAAAAGCTGCCGGGCTCCGCTTCCGCGAGCTCGGCGAACACCGCCGGGGTTGCGAAGAACTCGTAGCAGTGCGCGCCCGGGATGCGCTCGACGCCTTCATCGGCGAGCACGGCATCGAGCTCGCCGCGGGTGCCGCAGTCGGCGTAGGCGACGAAAATTCCGTCGTAGTCTTTGCGCAGCTCGCGGATCTTCTCGCGCACCGCGCCCGCGATCTTCTCGGGCCGGTTGTGCAGCTCGGGCGGCAGGCAGACGACGTCGAGGCTGGACCAGCCGTTGGCCCTGCGCAGGGCGGCGATCTCGTGGGCGAGCGCGCCGCAGGCGATGACGAGCTTGCGCGCCTTGTCGTCCATCCGCGCCTCAGTGGGCGTGGGCCGCCCGGCGCTCGAAGAGCAGGCGTTTCGCCGTCTCGACGGCGATGGCCGCGTCGCGGCAGTAGGCGTCGGCGCCGATGGCCTTGCCGAATTCCTCGTTGAGGGGCGCGCCGCCGACCAGCACGATGTACTTGTCGCGCAGCTGCTTTTCCTTGAGCGTGTCGATGACGACCTTCATGTAGGGCATGGTCGTCGTCAGCAGTGCCGACATGCCGAGGAAGTCCGGCTGGTGCTGCTCCAGCGCCGCCAGGTACTTCTCGACAGGGTTGTTGATGCCGAGGTCGATGACCTCGAAGCCGGCGCCCTCCATCATCATCCCGACCAGGTTCTTGCCGATGTCGTGGATGTCGCCCTTGACCGTGCCGATCACGATCTTGCCGATCGGCTCGGCGCCGGTCTCGGCGAGCAACGGTCGCAGGATCGCCATGCCGCCCTTCATGGCATTGGCGGCGAGCAGCACCTCGGGCACGAACAGGATCCCGTCGCGAAAGTCGATGCCGACGATGCGCATGCCCTCGACGAGAGCGTCGTTCAGCACCTTGTCGGGCTTCCATCCGCGCTCGAGAAAGATGCGGGTCGCTTCCTCGACCTCGGCCTTGAGGCCGTTGTACATGTCGTCGTGGACCTGCTCGATGAGCTCGGCATCCTCGAGCGAGCGCAGGTCGAATTCGGCTTCTGCTGCCTCAGGCATTTAGGCCATCCCCGGTCTGGCTTATTGAACGGATGTTAAACAAAGGCACATTATAAGGTGGACCCTTTCGCGACAGGAACTTGCCTGTCTGCGACCCTATTTCCGGAACTGTGAAGGGGTCAGACCCCTTCATATTCGTGGAGGGGCCTGACCCCTCCGTTTCGTCAGCGGCGGGTACGCCGCTCCTCGCTCGGGGGGTAGCCGAACTGGGCCCGGTAGCAGCGGGAGAAATGGGGGGGTGACTTGAAGCCGCAGGAAGTCGTGACGTCCATGATCGGCATGGCCGTCTGGAGCAGGAGCTCGCGGGCCCGGCGCAGTCGCATCTCGAGGTAATAGCGCTTCGGCACGCAGTCGAGGTGCCGCCGGAACAGGCGCTCGATCTGGCGCCGCGAGAGTCCCGTCGAATGGGCGATCCGCTCCAGCGACAGCGGCTTCTCGATGTTCTCTTCCATGAGCTGGGCGACGCGGATCATGTTGCCGTGGCTGCTGCCGACCTGCGCCCGGAGCGGCACGTACTGGCGGTCACGGTCGCTCCGGACCCGCTCGAGAACGAACTGTTCCGAAACCTGCTGGGAAATCCTGAGACCATGCTTCAACTGGATGAGGTTAAGCATCAGGTCCAGGGGCGCCGTACCGCCTGAAGCCGTGAAACGGTCCCGGTCGATGCTGAACACCTGGTCGTTCAGCTGCACGCGCGGGAACTCCTCGCGCAGCGCCGGCAGGTTCTCCCAGTGGATGGTCGCGCGGTAGTTGTCGAGCAGGCCCGCGCGGGCCAGCGCATAGCCGCCGGTGCAGAGCGCGCCGAGCCCGATGCGGCGCTCGCCGAGCCGCCGCAGCGCCGCCAGCAGCGGGTTCGACACCGCCTCGCGCACGTCGATGCCGCCGCAAACGAAGAGGATCTCGACCTTGCCGATCTTGTCGAGGGCGACCGTCGGCGTGAGCTCGAGGCCGCTGCTGGCCGGGACCGGGCGTCCGTCGAGGCTCGCGATCGACCATTCGTAGATGTCGCGGCCGGCGACGCGGTTCGCCATGCGCAGGACCTCGAGCGCGTTCGTGACCGCGATGAGCGAGTAGTTCGGCAGCGTCAGGAAGGCGAAACGCGTCTTGTCCATGCGCGCAGCGAGTATGCCAGCGTTGATCCAGGTCATGTCTGATTCCGACATAAGAAGGTCGCATTCAGGGCTGTCGGCATCCGGCCAGCCGCTACACTGCCCGGGGGCGAGGGGGAGCCAGGCATGAAGTCACACGCGCGGGTGGTCGTGATCGGCGGCGGCGCCGTCGGGGTCAGCACCCTGTACCACCTGGCCCACAAGGGCTGGTCCGACGTCGTGCTGGTCGAGCGCGCGGAGCTCACGGCGGGATCCACCTGGCACGCCGCGGGCCTGCTGCCGCTATTCAACATGAGCTACACGGTCGGCCAGCTCCACAAGTATTCGGTGGACCTCTACAAGCGCCTGCCCGCCGAAACCGGCCAGGACGTCAGCTTTCACGTGACCGGGAACCTGCGGCTCGCCACCTCGCGCGACCGCATGGATGAGTACCAGAAGTACTGCGGCACGGCGAACACGATCGGCGTGCCTTTCGAGATCATCGGGCCGAAGCAGGTGAAGGAGCTCTGGCCGCTGCTCGAGCTCGGCGGCACGGCCGACACCGCGGCCATCGTCGGCGGGCTCCACCACCCGCACGACGGGCACATCGCGCCGGCCGACCTCACCATGGCGCTGCGCAAGGGCGCGCGGGCGAAGGGCGCGGAAGTTTACGAGCAGACGGAAGTGACGGCTGTCGCCCGCACGCGCACTGGCGAATGGAAGCTGACCACCACCAAGGGCGAGATCACCTGCGAGCACGTCGTCTGCGCGACCGGCAACTACGCGCGCCAGACCGGCCGGATGTTCGGCCTCAACGTGCCAGCGATCCCGGTCGAGCACCAGTACATCGTCTACGAGGAATCGCCCGAGCTGAAAGCCTACCGGCAGGGCGGCGGGCGCGAGCTTGCCGTGATGCGCGAACCGGACCAGTCGTATTACCTGCGCGAGGAGCGTCTCGGCTGGATCCTCGGGCCCTATGAAGCCGGGGCCCCGGCCCGCTTCGCCGACGGCGTGCCGTCGTGGTTCGGGAAGAGCCTCTTCGACGGCGACATCGACCGGCTCATCCCGCACATCGAGGGCGCGCAGCGGCGCGTGCCGGCCCTCGCGAACTGCGGCATCAAGGACGTCGTCAATGGGCCGATCTCGTACACGCCGGACGGCAGCGCGCTCATCGGCCCCGCCTGGGGCCTGCGGAACGTCTGGCTCAACGAGGGCCACAGCTTCGGCATCACGGCGGCGGGCGGCGCCGGCTGGCAGCTCGCGGAATGGATCGTCGAGGGCGAGCCGGGCATCGACATGCTGGCCGTCGACCCGCGGCGCTTCGGGCCCTACGCCGGCAAGCAATACGTGGTGCAGAAGAACGAGGAGACCTACCGGAACGTCTTCACGATCCACTACCCGGACGAAGAACGGCCCGATGCGAGACCCGCAAAGACGAGCCCCGTCTACGACCGGCTGAAGCACCTGGGCGCGGTGTTCGGCCAGCGCTACGGCTGGGAGCGCGCCAACTGGTTCGCGCCGACGGGCGTCGAGGCGAAGGACGACTGGAGCTTCCGCCGCACGAACTGGTTCGAGCACGTCGGCAACGAGTGCCGGCGGCTGCGCGAGCACGTGGGCGTCATCGACCTCACGCCGTTTACCAAGCACATCGTGGAGGGTCCTGGCGCCGAGGCCTGGCTCGACTCGCTGGTCGCCAACAAGGTGCCGGCGAAGGTGGGGCGCATGGCTCTATCTCACGCGCTGACGAAGCGCGGCGGCATCCGCTCGGAGTTCACGATCACGAAGCTCGGCGAGGAACGCTTCTACCTCGTGAGCGCGGGCGCCGCGGAGCGCTACGACACCGACCTGTTGCACAAGCGCCTGCCAGCCGACGGCTCAGTGCGGCTCGCGAACATCACGACGTCGCGAGGCTGCTTCGTCGTGGCCGGGCCGCGCTCGCGCGACGTGCTCGCGAAGCTCACGGACACGCCGCTCGCGAACGAGGCCTTCCCCTGGCTCACCGGCCAGGTCGCGGAAGTCGGCCTCGCGACGGACGTCTACCTCCTGCGCGTGAACTTCGTCGGCAGCCTCGGCTGGGAACTGCATTTCCCCATCGAGTACGCGCGCCACCTGTTCGTCGCGATCTTCACGGCCGGGGCGGAGCACGGGATCGGCATGGCGGGGATGCGCGCAATGGAATCGCTGCGCATGGAGAAGTCCTACCGCATGTGGGGCAGCGACCTGACTCGCGAGAACACGCCGCTGGAGGCGGGCCTCGACCGCTTCGTGCGCATGGGCAAGGGCGACTTCGCGGGCAAGGCGGCGCTCGAGGCGCAGATCGCGAAAGGCGTGCCGAACCGTTTCGTCACGCTCGACGTGCACGGCGTCAAGGACGCGGACCCGCTCGGCAACGAGCCGCTGTTCGACGGCAAGGGCCGCATGATCGGGCGCGCGACCTCGGGCTTCTACGGCCACGTGCTGAAGAAGAGCCTCGCGATCGGCTACGTGAAGCCGGAGTTCGCGGAGGTCGGCACGAGGATCGCGATCGAGATCCTGGGCGAGCGCAAGGAGGCAACCGTGCTCGTGGATTCGCCCTACGACCCGGAGAACAAGGACCTCCGGGCCTGAGCGCGCACGCGCCATGAAGCGCCAGAGATTCTCGGGACTCTCGCTGCTGTGGAAGAGCCTCTCCGGCCACCGGGGCTGGCGCGAGCAGTGGCGCAAGCCCGAGCCCAAGGCCTCTTACGACGCGGTGATCGTGGGCGGCGGCGGCCATGGCCTCGGCACGGCGTATTACCTCGCGGCCGAGCATGGCCTCACCAACATCGCGGTCGTCGAGAAGGGCTGGATCGGCGGCGGCAACACCGGCCGCAACACGACGATCATCCGCTCGAACTACCTGTTCGACGAGAGCATCGCGATCTACGACCACGCGGTGAAGCTGTGGAAAGACCTCTCGCAGGTCCTCAACTACAACGTCATGTACTCCCCGCGCGGCGTGATGATGCTCGCGCACAACGTGCACGACGCGCAGATGCTGAAACGCATCGTGCACGCGAACCGCGCGAACGGCGTGGACAACGAATGGCTGACGCCGGAGGAGGCGAAGGCCTATTGCCCGCCGCTGCACATCGGCAGCGACCTGCGCTACCCGGTCGTCGGCGCGACGCTGCAGCGCCGCGGCGGCACCGCGCGCCACGACGCCGTGGCCTGGGGCTACGCGCGCGCCGCGGACGCCCTCGGCGTCGACATCCTCGAGAACTGCGAGGTCACCGGCATCCGGCGCGGGCCGGGCGGGGCGGTGGAGGGACTGGAGACGACGCGCGGCATCATCCGCACGCGCAAGGTCGGCGTGGTCGCGGCCGGCAATTCCAGCGTCGTGCTGCGCATGGCGGACATCCGGCTGCCGCTCGAGAGCTTCCCGCTGCAGGCCCTCGTTTCCGAGCCCGTGAAACCGGTCTTCCCCTGCGTCGTGATGTCGAACGCGATCCACGCCTACATCAGCCAGTCGGACAAGGGCGAGCTCGTGATCGGCGCGGGCACCGATGCTTATACCTCGTACACGCAGCGCGGTGCGCTGCACGTGGACCTGCACACGCTGGAGGCGATCTGCGAGCTGTTCCCGACGTTCCGGCGGCTGCGCATGCTGCGCAACTGGGGCGGGATCGTGGACGTCACGCCCGACCGTTCGCCGATCATCGGCACGACGCCGGTCGAGGGCCTGTTCCTGAACTGCGGCTGGGGCACCGGCGGCTTCAAGGCGACGCCGGGCTCGGCGCACGTGTTCGCGTGGACCATGGCGAAGGGGGAGCCGCACCCGATCACGGCGCCGTTCTCGCTCGACCGCTTCCGCGACGGGCGCCTGATCGACGAAGCCGCCGCCGCCGGCGTCGCGCATTGAAGCACGCATGCTCCTGATCCACTGCCCGTACTGCGGCGAGCGACCGGAGATCGAGTTCTCCTACGGCGGACAGGCGCACCTCGCCCGGCCGCCGCGGCCGGCGGAGCTGTCCGACGAGCAGTGGGCGACCTACCTGTACTTGCGCGAGAACCCGCGCGGGCTGCACGCGGAGCGCTGGAGGCACCTGCGCGGCTGCGGCCGCTTCTTCAATGCGCTGCGCGACACGACGAACGACCGCTTCGTCGGGACCTACAAGGTCGGGGAAAGCGGGCCGTGAGCGCGTTCCGCAACGCCAGGGGCGGCCGCGTGGACCGCACGCGGAGCCTGCGCTTCCGCTTCGACGGATCGGAGTACGAGGGCCTCGCGGGCGACACGCTCGCCTCGGCGCTGCTCGCGAACGGTGTGCATCTCGTCGGCCGCTCGTTCAAGTACCACCGGCCGCGCGGCATCGTGACCGCGGGCGCCGAGGAGCCGAACGCGCTGGTCACGATTCGCCGCGACGCGGCCCGCGAAACGCCGAACCTGCGCGCGACCCAGGTCGAGCTGTACGACGGCCTCGAGGCGCATTCGCAGAATCGCTGGCCGAGCCTCGGCTTCGACATCGGGCGCGCCAGCGACTTCCTCTCGCCGCTGTTCCCGGCGGGCTTCTACTACAAGACCTTCATGTGGCCGCGCTCGGCATGGCAGGCGCTCTACGAGCCGCTGATCCGCCGCGCGGCGGGGCTCGGGCGCGCACCCGCGGTGCCGGATCCCGATGCCTACGCCCAGCGCTTCGCGCATTGCGACGTGCTCGTCGTCGGCGCGGGACCGGCGGGACTTGCCGCGGCGCTCGCGGCCGCGGGCGGCGGCGCGCGCGTGATCCTCGCCGACGAGCAGGCGGAGCCGGGCGGCACGCTGCTCGACGGTTGCGCGGCCAGCATCGACGGCGAGATGGCGGACGCCTGGCTCGCCTGGACGCTCGCGGAGCTAGCCGGCAACCCGCGCGTGCGCGTGCTGGCGCGCACGACGGTCTTCGGCTACTTCCCGCACAACAACCTCGGCCTCGTCGAGCGGCTGACGGACCACCTCGCGAAACCGGGCGAGGGCCAGGCGCGCGAACGGCTCTGGCAGGTGCGCGCGCGCGAGGTCGTGCTCGCGACCGGCGCCATCGAGCAGCCGCTCGTGTTCCCCGGCAACGACCGGCCGGGCGTGATGCTGGCCGGAGCCGCGCGCAGTTACCTCGGCCGCTACGGCGTGCGCGCGGGGGCGCGGGCCGTGCTCGTCACGGCGACCGACGGCGCCTATCGGGCGGCGCTCGAGCTGGCCAAGGGCGGCGTCGAGATCGCGGCCATCGCGGACCTGCGCGCCAGCGCGCCGGAACCCGCGGCAGCCGCGGCACGGGATGCCGGCATCGAAGTCCTCGAGGGTGCCGAGGTTGGCGGCACGCACGGGAATCTCAGGGTGAAGGGCATCGACATCGGCGGCCGGACGCATCGCTGCGACCTGGTCCTGATGTCGGGTGGCTACGCGCCCGCCGTGCACCTGTTCTCGCAGTCGCGGGGGCGGCTCAGCTGGAGCGAGGCCGCGCGGTGTTTCGTGCCGCACCAATCCGCCGAGCGTGCGCAGGCGGCGGGCAGCTGCCGCGGCATATTCGGGCTCGCCGCCGCGCTCGCGGACGGCGCGGAGGCGGGCCTCGCGGCGGCGCGCGCGAGCGGCCATTCCGTGCCGGACCTGCGCTTCGAAGTGAGCGGCGGCGGCCGCTGGCCCGACGTGGCCGGGGCAGCCGCGAAGCCGGCGTCACGGCCTGGCAGGAAGGCGTTCGTCGACTTCCAGCACGACGTGACCGCGCGCGACCTCGCGCTGGCGACGCGCGAGGGCTTTCTCTCGATCGAGCACGTGAAGCGATACACGACGACCGGCATGGCGACGGACCAGGGCAAGACCTCGAGCCTCAATGCGCTCGGCATCGTCGCGGGCACGCTCGGCAAGTCCGTGCCGGAGGTCGGCCACACCACCTATCGCATGCCGTACACGCCCGTGACCTTCGGGGTGCTCGCCGGCCCCGCGCGCGGCGTGCTGTTCGACCCGATCCGCACCACGCCGATGCACGAGTCGGCCGTGCGCCGCGGCGCGGTGTTCGAGGACGTCGGCCAGTGGAAGCGCGCGCGCTACTTTCCGCGCGCGGGCGAGGACATGCATGCGGCCGTCGCCCGCGAGTGCCGCGCCGTGCGTGGCGGTGCCGGCATCTTCGACGCCTCGACGCTCGGCAAGATCGCCGTCTGCGGTCCCGGCGCCGCGGAATTCCTGAACCGGCTCTATGTCAACGATTTCGGGAGCCTCGCGCCGGGCCGCTCGCGCTACGGGATCCTGCTGCGCGACGACGGCTTCATCTACGACGACGGCGTGATCGCGCGCCTCGCGCCGGACCGCTTCCACGTGACGACGACGACCGGCGGCGCGGCGCGCGTGCTCGCGATGATGGAGGACTACCGGCAGACGGAATGGACCGACCTCGAGGTCTGGCTCACCTCGGTCACCGAACAATGGGCAGTGATCGCCGTGCAAGGCCCACTTGCGCGTCAGGTGCTCGCGCCGCTCGTCCAGGGCGTCGACCTGCAGACGGCCGCGCTGCCACACATGGCGATGGCGGAAGGCCGCGTGGCGGGCGCGCCGGCCATGCTTTTCCGCGTGAGCTTCACCGGAGAGCTCGGCTACGAGATCAACGTGCCCGCCGACCACGGCCGCAGCGTCTGGGAAGCCGTCTGCGACGCGGGTGGAGGCATGGGGCTCACGGCCTACGGCACGGAGGCGATGCACGTCCTGCGCGCGGAGAAGGGCTACATCATCGTCGGCCAGGACACGGACGGCATGGCGACGCCCCAGGACGCTGGCCTCGGCTGGGCGATCGGCCGCAAGAAGCCGGACTTCGTCGGCAAGCGCTCGCTCGAGCGGGCCGCAATGCAGCGGCCGGGCCGCAAGCAGCTCGTGGGACTGCGTACGCGCGACCCGGGCACGGTGCTGGAGGAAGGCGCGCAGATCGTCGAGACGCCGGGCCAGCCGCTGCCGAAGAAGGTGATCGGGCACGTGACCTCCTCCTACGCGAGCGCCGCGCTCGGGCATTCGATCGCGCTCGCGATGGTCGCGGACGGCCGCGCGCGCGAGGGCGCGACGCTCTACGTGCCGATGAACGGCCGCGAGATCCCCGTGACCGTCACCGGCACCGTGTTCTACGACCCCGAGGGAGCGCGCCTGCATGCGTGACGCGGACGAGGGGATCGCGCGCCGCGCGCCGCTCGCGCGCTACCTGCTGCAGGGCGGGCGGCCCGTCAGGGACGCGGCGGGAAAGGCGTTCGGCATCGCGCTTCCCGAGATCGGCTGTCGCGCGCATGTGGGCGGCGAACGCGCGGCCCTCTGGCTCGGGCCCGAAGAGCACCTGCTGCTCGCGCCCCCCGCCGAGGCGAAAGCGCTGGAAACGCAACTCGGCGCGGCGCTTCAAGGACTTGCGCATTCGCTGGTGGACGTCAGCCAGCGCCAGGTCGCGCTCACGGTGAGCGGTCCGCGCGCCCGCGATCTCCTCGGGAGCGGCTGTCCGCTCGACCTCGACGCGGAGCGCTTCGCCGTCAATGTCTGTGTGCGCACCCTGTTTGCGAAAGCCGAGGTCGTTTTGTGGCGGCGCGGCGCCGAGGAGTACCATCTGGAAGTCGCGCGCTCGTTCGCGGACTACGTCCTCGAATGGATGCGCGCGGTGAACCGGTCCGATTACCCGTAAACCTGGGGACGAGGGGGGATTCATGCAGACCATTGGACGTGCACGCCTGCGCGATGCGGTTCGGCTCGCGCTGCTGGCGGCGGTGACCTGCGGATCGCAGGCGGTTCGGGCGGACCAGGCGGAGACGCCGCCAGCCTCGACGACGACGCGCTTCGAGGAAGTCGTGGTCACGGCGCAGCGCCGCGAGCAGAACATCCAGGAGGTCGGCATCGCGGTGACGCCGATCGGCGAGAAGGCGCTGACGGACCTCAACATCACGACCGCGACCGACATCGTGAAGGCCGTGCCGAGCCTCAAGATGAACGCGTACTCGAGCGCGCAGGTGGTGTTCAACATCCGCGGCGTCTCGCAGAACGACTACGGCGACCAGCAGGAGCCGCCGGTCGCCGTGTACCAGGATGACAGCTACTCGAGCTCGATCAACCTCGCGAGCTTCCCGGTCTTCGACCTGGCCCGCGTCGAGACGCTGCGCGGCCCGCAGGGCACGCTGTTCGGGAGGAACGCCACCGGCGGCGCGATCCAGTTCATCTCGAACAGGCCGACCGAGCAGTTCGAGGGCTTCGCCAACCTGACGGTCGGGAATTACAACTCCGTCATCCTCGATGGCGCGATGTCCGGGCCGCTTTCGGATTCGGTGCAGGGCCGCTTCGCCTTCATCGTCAACCAGGACGACGGCTGGATGGAGTCGATCCTCCCGGGCGTCGAGGACCGCGGCGGCAACGACCACTACGCGATGCGCGGCCGCCTCGCCTGGCAGCCGGGCGAGGACACCGATGTCGACCTGATCCTGCGCTACCTCAAGGCCGACAAGGAGACGCAGGCGGGCCTCTACTCGCACGAGCCGGCCTGCCCGAACGCGCAGTTCCAGGGCGAGTTCACGCCGGCCGACTTCGCCTGCCCGTTCTGGGGCACGGGCCCGGGCGAGGCCGGCACGGGCTACCGCAACGACGCCATCATCCCGAGCCGCGGCGGCGATCCGTACAAGACGGCGGAGGATGAGCCCTCGTACGTCGACCGCGAGATCTTCGGCGCGCAGGTGCGCGTCGACCACCAGTTCGGCGATGCGGTCTTCACTTCGATCACGGATTACCAGACCTCCGAGAAGTTCTACACCGAGGGCGGCGACTCCTCGCCGGTCGACGGCGTGTACTTTTTCCAGGGCAGCGACCTCGACCAGGTCTCGCAGGAGTTCCGCGTCTCGTGGGGTTCCGACAACTATCAATACGTCGCCGGCCTCTTCGGGATGCAGGTCGACGGCGACTACATCGGCAAGTTCGCGGATCCGTTCTACGGCTACGACCCCGATGTCTCGTTCACGCAGGAGACGACCTCCTACGCGGCCTTCTTCCAGGGCGAGTGGACCTTGAGCGAGAGCTTCAAGGTCATCGGCGGGCTGCGCTACTGGCACGACACGCGCGAGGGCTCCTACTTCGGAAGCGCGCCGGAAGTGCCGGGACTCTCGCCGCCGGTCACGATCATCTTCGGGCCGGACGAGATCTTCCCGAACAATCCGGACGTGCTCGTGACGACGGCCGACGCCGAACGCGACTTCGACGACGTGACCGCGCGCATCGAGCTCGACTACCGGCCGAGCGAGAACATGCTGTGGTACGTGTCGTACAACCGCGGCAGCAAGAGCGGCGGCTACACGTTCTCGACCGGCACGCCGTACAACCCGAACGAGGAGGAGTTCCTGAACGGCATCCCGTTCGAGCCCGAGACGCTGAACGCATTCGAGCTGGGCCTCAAGTCCAACATCGGCATGTCGACGACGCTGAATCTCAGCGCCTTCTACTACGATTACGAGGACTACCAGGCCTTCGCGCAGCTGGGCCCCGTGCAGACCGTCATCAACCAGGATGCCGAGGCGCAGGGCCTCGAGGTGGAGCTGAACTCGCGGCCGAGCGACGGCCTCACGCTGCAGCTGGGCGCGTCGTTCATGGACAGCAAGGTGAAGGACATCCTGCTGCCGGACCTGGCGACGGTCGTCGACAACGACCTCCCGCAGGCTCCTTCGGTCTCTGCTAATGCCCTTGCACGCTACGAGTTCCCGCTGGGTGGCGGGATCGCCGCCATCCAGGGCGACGTCATCTACTCCGACGACTTCTGCTTCACGACGCTGTGCGCGCCGGTGGAGCAGGAGGAGTCGTACACGGTGGCCAACGCGCGCATCAGCTATGGCGCGGCGGACGGCCAGTGGGAGGTCGCGGCGTTCGTGAACAACCTCTTCGAGGAAGAGTACCGCGTGTACGCCTTCGACAGCTCGCTGTTCTCCGGCGTGGTCGCGGGCGTGTACGGCAAGCCGATCACCTACGGCATCACCGCGAGCTTCCGCTTCGGCGCCGGCTACGAATGACGTGACGGCGGGTTGAAGCTACCCAAGCCCTTCTTCCGCCTGCCGGTCCGCTTCGACGCGGAGCGCCTGCGGGCGGAAATGGAAGCGTTGCCGGCGAGCGCCTGGTCGCGGCACCCGCAGGAGTACGAGGGCAACACGGCTGCACGCCTGATCTCGGTCGGCGGCGGGCAGACCGACGTCTTCGTGGGCGAGATGGCGCCGACGCCCGCGCTGCTCGCAAGCCCTTACCTGCAGCAGGTGCTGGCCACCTTCTCGACCGTCTGGTCGCGCTCGCGGCTGATGCGGATTGCGGCTGGCGGCAAGGTACCGCTGCACAGCGACTCGATTTACCACTGGTTCTACCGGGTGCGGGTGCACATCCCCGTCATCACGCGGCCGGAAGTCCGTTTCCATTGCGGCGACCGGGACGTGCACATGGCGGCGGGCGAGGCCTGGGTCTTCGACAACTGGCGCCAGCATCGCGTGGAGAACCCGTCCGCCGAGGCAAGGGTGCATCTCGTGGCCGACACGGCAGGCACGTCCGAGTTCTGGCGGCTCGTGATGCAGGGCCAGGCCGACAACTTCGACCGGCCGGACCCGCGCGCGCGGCTGATCGCCTTCGATCCGGCCGTCCGGCCGCGCCTGATGGTCGAGCGATTCAACGACTGGCCGCTGATGCCGCCCTCCGAAACGGAGCAGCTCGCGCTCGACCTGCTGGCCGATCTCGCGCCGTTTGACGCGCGCCCGGAGTCGGCGGCCGCCGTGGGTGAATTCACCAACACGGTGATCGCGTTCTGCCACGACTGGCGCTCGCTCTGGTACCTGCATGGCGACGCTGCGGGAACCCGGGGCAAGTTCGAGGATCTCGCGGGCAGCGCCCGCCGCAAGCTGCGGCAGTTGCGGCCCGTGCGCGTGCCCAGCACGGACACCATCGCGCAGAACGTCATCGATGCGCGCATGTTCTCGATGCTGTTCGGGGGCGCCGGCGGATCGCGGCCGGAGGCGGTCGAATTCGGTGCCGGCAACCCGCGGCCCGACCTGCCCGGACCGCCGCCCACGGACGAGCCGACGCTGAGCAGCCTGCCGACCGTGGAGCTGCCGCAGGTCGAGCTGCCCACCGTCGAAGTCCCGAAGATCGAGCCCCACAAGCCCGTGGTGCTCGACAGGCCGATCGTGATCCTTTCCGCGCCGCGCGCCGGCTCGACGCTCCTGTTCGAGACTCTCGCGCAGGCTGCAGGTGTGTACACGATCGGCGGCGAGAGCCACCAGCTCATCGAGAGCATCGCGGCGCTGCGGCCGGGGCGCGGCGTGGTGAGATCGAACCGCCTGACGCGGCGCGATGCGACGTCCGAGATCGTGGCGGAGCTTCGCAAGCGCTTTGGCGGGCGGATCCACGACCGGGACGGCAAGCCGCCGCCGCCGGGCGCGCGCGTGCGGCTGCTCGAGAAGACGCCGAAGAACGCGCTGCGCGTGCCATTCCTGCTGGAGGTGTTTCCCGACGCGCAGTTCATCTTCCTTCAGCGCGAGCGGCGCGCGAATCTCTCCAGCATGATGCAGGCATGGCGGGCCAAGGGCTGGATCACCTATCGGCAGCTGCCGGGCTGGCCGGGGCCCTGGTCGCTGCTGTTGCCGCCGGGGTACGAGCGCCTGCAGGGACGGCCGCTCGAAGAAGTGGTCGCCTTCCAGTGGCGGGTCGCGAACGAGACGATCCTCGACGACCTGTCCGACCTGCCGCGCGAGCGCTGGACGACAGTGCGCTATGAGTCGTTGCTCGCGAATCCGCAGGCGGAGATCGGCAAGCTCCTGGGATTCGCGGGCCTCGTGATGGACTCAAGGCTCGAAGGTTATCTGTCGAAACCGCTCCCGCTGTCCAAGTACACGCAGACTCGCCCGGATCCTGACAAGTGGAAACAGAATGAGGCCGAGATCGAGCGCGTGATGCCGCAGCTCGAGGATATCGCCAGGCGTCTCGAGGTCCAGAACATGGAGTGAACGGCACCCATGAAGAGACCGAACATCCTCATCGTCATGGTCGACCAGCTGAGCGGCACGTTCTTTGCGGACGGTGGCCCGGCGGACTTCCTGCACGCGCCGCAGCTGAAAGCACTGGCCGCCCGCTCGGCGCGATTCGCGAATGCGTACACGACGTCGCCGCTCTGCCTGCCGGCGCGCGCCTCGCTCGCGGCCGGGCAACTGCCGAGCCGGACGCGCGTCTACGACAACGCCGCCGAGTTCGCGGCGGCCATTCCCACGTTCGCCCACCACCTGCGCCGCGCCGGCTACTACACCTGCCTG
Source organism: Steroidobacteraceae bacterium (assembly GCA_035281265.1). Taxonomy (GTDB): domain Bacteria; phylum Pseudomonadota; class Gammaproteobacteria; order Steroidobacterales; family Steroidobacteraceae; genus SCUD01. The sequence continues at coordinate 1,119 of DATEEF010000167.1, read as the reverse complement.
TCGGGCAAGATGCATTTCGTCGGGCCCGACCAGCTCCACGGGTTCGAGGAGCGGCTGACGACCGACATCTACCCCGCTGACTTCGGCTGGACGCCCGATTACCGCAAGCCCGGCGAGCGCATCGACTGGTGGTATCACAACCTCGGCTCGGTGACGGGCGCCGGCACCGCCGAGACGACGAATCAGCTCGAATACGACGACGAAGTCGCATTCCGCGGCACGCAGAAGCTCTACCAGCTCGCGCGCGAGAGTGACGACGCCAAGCGCCGGCCGTGGTGCCTGATGGTCTCGTTCACGCACCCGCACGACCCGTACGTCGCGCGCAAGCGCTTCTGGGATCTCTACGAGGGCTGCGGGCATCTGGAGCCGACGGTGCCGCCGATCCCGTTCGAGGCGCAGGACCCGCATTCAAGGAGACTGATGCTCGCCTGCGACTACGCCCGTTTCAGGGTGTCGGATGACGACGTGCGCCGTTCCCGCCGGGCCTATTTCGCCAACGTGTCCTATCTTGACGAGAAGCTCGGCGAGCTCGTCGACGCGCTGCGCCGCACGCGGATGCTCGACGACACCGTGATCGTCTTCTGCGCCGATCACGGCGACATGCTCGGCGAGCGCGGCCTGTGGTTCAAGATGAACTTCTTCGAGGGCTCGGCGCGCGTTCCGCTGATGATCGCGGGCCCCGGCATCCGGGCCGGAAAGCACGCGGCGCCGGTCTCGAACCTCGACCTGAATCCGACGCTCTGCGACCTCGCCGGAATCCCGATGCAGGACATCGCCACCTGGGTGGATGGCGAGAGCCTGAGGCCGGTCATCGATGGGGGCAAGCGGATGGCGCCCGTGCTCATGGAGTACGCGGCGGAAGGCTCGTACGCGCCACTCGTCGGGATCCGCGAAGGCGACTGGAAGTACGTGCGCTGCGCGCTCGACCCGGACCAGCTGTTCAACCTGGCGAAAGACCCGCAGGAGTTGACGAACCTGGCCGGCGACCCCGCGCAGGCCGCGACGCTGGCGAAATTCCGCGCCGCGGCGGATGCACGCTGGGACCTCGCCAGATTCGACGCCGAAGTGCGCGAAAGCCAGGCGCAGCGCTGGGTGGTCTACGAGGCGCTGCGCAAAGGC
>DATEEF010000166.1:0-35544 GCA_035281265.1 Steroidobacteraceae bacterium | reverse complement strand
TTCCCGACGCGCCAGGACCTCGACGCGGTCGTCAGCGACCGGCCGGTCGTGCTGCAGCGCGTCGACGGGCACGCCGTCGTGGTCAACACGAAGGCACTGGAGGTGCTCGGCATCACGCGCGAGACGCCCGACCCGCCCGGCGGGCAGATCCTGCGCGACCCTGCGTCGGGCGAGGCGACGGGCCTGCTCGTCGACAATGCGATGGATCTCGTGTGGAAGCGCCTGCCGCCGCAGACGGACGAGGAGCTCGCGCGGAACCTCGAGGCGGGTGCCGCGCACTACGTCCGGCTCGGCTGGACCGAGATGCAGGAGGCGGGCACGAGCTGGCGCGCGGTGGAGCAGCTCTGCCGGCTCTATGCCGCCGGCAGGCTGAAGCTTCGCGTCTACGTCGCGATCGGCGGTCCGGGCGACGATGCGGAAAGGCTTCTTGCCGCCGGCCGCGATTACCGCAGCTGCGATCCCCGGCTCACGGTGCGCGCCATCAAGCTCTACATGGACGGCGCGCTCGGCAGCCGCGGTGCGGCGCTCGATGCGCCCTACAGCGACTCGCCGGACAACCGCGGCCTGTACGTGACGACGCCGGAGGAGGTGCTGCGCGTTTCGATCGCCGGGCTCCGGCGCGGCATCCAGGTCGAGACGCATGCGATCGGCGACCGCGGCAACCGCGTGGCGCTCGACCAGTACGAGAAGGCTTTTGCCACGGTGCCGGCCGCGGAGCGGCCCGTCGCCGAACCGCGCTTTCGCATCGAGCACGCGCAGGTCGTGGCGGACGCGGATATCCCGCGCTTCGCGAAGCTCGGCGTGATCGCCTCGATGCAGACCTCGCACGCGATCAGCGACATGCTTTTCGCGCCGGCGCGCCTCGGTCCGGACCGCATCGGCGGCGCCTACGCCTGGCGCAAGTTCCTGGATGCCGGCGCCCTGGTCGCGGGAGGCACGGACGCGCCGGTCGAGGCGGGCGACCCGCGGGTCGAGTTCTACGCGGCCATCGCGCGCCGGACGCTCGAGGGATTCGCCGGGCCGGATTGGGGGCTCGACCAGCGCCTGACGCGCGGAGAGGCCCTCGCGATCCTGACGAAGAACGCGGCGTACGCGGCGTTCCAGGAGAAGGACCGCGGCACCATCGAGCCGGGCAAGCTCGCCGACTTCAGCGTGTTCTCTGCGGACTGGATGCAGGTGCCGGAGGCGGAGATCCCGCGTTCCGAGGCGGTGATGACGGTGATTGGCGGCGAGGTCGTCTGGGAGAAGTAAGAAGGGACAGTTGCCTTGATGAAGGGGTCAGACCCCTTCATATTCGTGAAGGGGTCTGACCCCTTCATTAAGAAAAGACAGCCCCTAGGCGACCGACCGCGTCTTTACGTGCCCGACGTTGAAGCGGCCCGTGGCCGTGAGGCGGTCCGCGTGCGCCTGCGCGCTGCGCAGCTCGGCGCGGCGCCTGGCGAAAGGCATCGCGGAGACCTCCTGCAGCGGAGCGGAGCGCGCGAACAGGAACCCCTGCGCCGCGACGCAGCCGAGCTCCAGGAGCATCGCGACCTGCTCCTCGTGCTCCACGCCCTCCGCCACGGTCTCGAGGCCGAGCGTCTCGCCCAGCATCACCACCGCGCGCGCGAGCTCGGGCCCGTCGTCCTGCTCGGTGAGGCGGCCGACGAACGAGCGGTCGATCTTGAGTATGTCGATCGGGAAGCGGTGGAGGTAGGAGAGGGACGAGTAACCCATGCCGAAGTCGTCGATCGCGAGGCGGACCCCGAGCGACTTCAACTCGCGGAATCGCTCGAGGTTGACCTCGGTGTTGTGCATGATCGTGCTCTCGGTGAGCTCGATGACGAGGTTGCCCGGCTCGAGCCCCGAGGACTCGAGTGCCGCGCGCACGTCCGCCACGAGGTCCGCGTGCTGCAGGTGGCGGCCGGAGACGTTGATCGCGACGCGCAGTCCCTCGCCGGCGACGACCGTGTCGCGCCAGGACTTGATCGCGCGGCAGGCCTCGGTGAGCACCCAGCGCCCGAGCTCGATGATCTGGCCGGATTCCTCGGCGGCAGAGATGAAGGCGCCCGGCATGACGAGGCCGTGCTCCGGGTGGTTCCAACGGACCAGCGCCTCGACGCCGAGCAGCTCGCGCTTGGCGAGGTCGACCACCGGCTGGTATTCGAGGAAGAACTCGCCGCGCTCGAGCGCGCGGTTGATGTCCTCCTCGAGCCGCAGCCGCTCGCGCAGCTGCTCCTGCATGTGCGCCTGGAACACGACGAAGCGGGCCTTGCCCGCCGCCTTCGCGTTGTACATGGCGATGTCGGCGTTGCGCAGGAGCTGCTCGGTGTCGTCGCCCGCCTCCGAGAACGCGATGCCGATGCTTGCCGCCACGTAGGTGTCGCTGCCGTCGAGCTGCAGCGGCTCGTCGAATGAGCGCGTGATCGTGGCCGCGATGCCTTCCACGTCCGTGGACTCGGCGATGCCCTCGAGCAGGATCGCGAACTCGTCGCCGCCGAGCCGCGCGACGGTGTCCGAGGGCCGCGTCGACTTGACGAGTCGCTGCGCGGCGGCCTGCAGGAGGCGGTCGCCGGCGTCGTGCCCGAGCGAATCGTTGACGTTCTTGAAGTTGTCGAGGTCGAGGAACATGACCGCGCAGCGCTGGTGCGACCGCTGCGCCAGGGTGAGCGCGTGCTGCACACGATTGCGGAACAGGCTGCGGTTCGCGAGCAGCGTCAGCGGGTCGTGGAAGGCGAGCTGGCGCAGCTGCTCCTCCAGGGCCTTGCGCTCGCTCACGTCGCGGAAGTTGAGCGCGAGCCCCGCGATCGCCGGGTCGTCCAGCAGGTTGCTGCCGACGCTCTCGAGCGTCGAGCGGCGCGCCCCGTTGCCGACGACGACCTCGACCGGGCCGATCGAGCGGCCGTGCGTTGCCGCGACTTCCCCGAGGAAGGCCGCGAGCCTCTCGCGGTCGGCCTCGCCCCAGAGGTCGAGGAGGTTGCGGCCGACGAGGTCGTCCGGGTGCATGCCGAAGGTGCGCTCGGCGGCGGGAGAGGCGAAGCGCAGCTTGCCGTCGACGTCGGCGATCATGATCACGTCGGAGGCGTTCTTGATGAGCGAGGCGTAGCGCGCCTCGACGATGCCCGCCGCGCGCCGCTCGCGCACCAGCGCGTCGTCGCGCGACATCACGCCCTGGCGCAGCATCACGAGCAGCGTCAGCGCGAAGATGATGACCGTCATCGCGGTCGCCGGGCTCGACATCGAGCTGCTCTCGACGTAGACCAGCACGAGGAAGGAGACCAGCATCGCGACGTAGGGCATGCCCTGGACCAGGGCACCGCCGAGGGCGGACGGCTCCTGGGGCGCGAGCGGGGCGCCGCGCAGCTGCTCCCGCGCGGCCGCGATCAGGGCCGCGTAGCAGGACAGGTAGATCGCGTCCGACATGCCGCCCGGCAGGTAGGTGCCCGTGATTTTCGCCATCGCCCAGAAGAGGTCGGCGAGCTGCATCGTCGCGAAGCCGATGGTCAGCAGGACGAGAGTGCGCCGCGAGATGGCGCCGGTCCCGGCGTGCATCAGCAGGACGCCGAAGGCGAGCAGCACCAGGCAGTTCAGCGCGATGTAGCTCTGGGTCAGTGCGAACTTGAGGACGTCCGGGTCCCGTTCCGCCGCGGCCGCGGGCTCGATCACGAAGAACCAGAAGAAGGCGCCGAAGCCGAGCATCAGGATCGTGGCGTCGAGCACGAGTCGCGCCCACTGCACGCGCACCGCAGCGGCGCGTATGGCCGTGAAGATGGCGGCGAACAAGAGCGGGTAGAAGCCTATGAAGAAGACGTCGCCGACGGAAGGGAAGGGATCGACGCCGAACAGCCAGTAGGTCGAGTTCAGCACGTTCCCGGTCGTGTAGACCCAGAGCGTTGCGGCGAGATAGCCCCAGGTGCGGCGCACGGCCGGGTCGGTGGCCCGCCAGGCGGCGACGGTCGCCAGCAAGGCGGAGCCGAGGCTGGCCGGGAAGTCGGAGAAAAGCTTGAAGACCTCGAACGCGGGGCCGCCGGTGCCGTCGCCGAACGTCAGCAGCAGCGTGATCGGGATATAGATGAATAGGCCAACCGCCAGGGCCCCCGTCCAGCGTGCGACGAAGGGCTCGCGGTCCGGCCTGGCATCGGTCGTATCTCCCTCACGCGACATGTCCAGGGGCGCAATCTCCACGCAGAGCCGACCCCTCCGGGGCGGCCTTTCGAGTGGACATATGTAATCCGAGCGGGTCGCGTCCTAACTGTGAAACCGGTCAGGAAACCGGGTGTGCCGGGTGACCGGGTCCACATTCTGCAGCCGGAACCCGGCCGGCCGTAGGACGGGTCAGCGCCAGACGGCGTCCGCCACCCGCAGCAGGTTCTCGCCGAGGACGCCCCGGATCGCCGCCGCCGGGTATCCGAGACGCTCGAGCCCGGCCCGGATCTCCGGGATCACCTCGGGCGGGGCGAATCCGGTTCCGCGTCCGTATCCCCATTCGCGGGGCCAGATTTCGGGCCCGCCGCGTCCGGGCTCGTCGAGTTCGGAGCTCTTGAACATGTAATCGAGGCCGACGCCGGCATGCTCGGCGCCGACGAGCTGGACGATGTAGTCGATGTTCCGGACGATGAGCTCGGCGGTGGGTGGCCCGGTGCCGAGGAAGAGGCCGACGCCGTTGACGCCGACCACGCCGCCGGTCGCGGCGCAGGCGCGGATCAGCTCGTCGGGGATGTTGCGTGGATGGTCGCGCAAGGCGCGCGGGTTCGAGTGCGAGAAGATCGCCGGGCGGTCGGTCGCGTCGAGGATCTCGCGCGCCGTGCGATAGCCCGTGTGCGAGCAGCATTTCACCATGCCCACGCGGTCCATCTCCGCGAGGATCGCCCGACCGAGCCCGGTGAGGCCCTCGTCGTCCGGGTCGTGGCAGCCGCTGCCGGCGAGGTTGCGGCGGTTGTAGACGAGCAGCATCCAGCGCACGCCGATGCCGTGCAGGAATTCGACGAGCGAGACCTGGGGGCCGAGAGCCTGCACGCCCTCCACGTCGAGGCAGACCGCGAGCCGGCCGCTCGCGCGCGCCTCGCGCAGGTCGGCCGTGGTCTCGCCGAGCAGGTACTGGTCAGGATGGCCCCTGACGAAGTGGCGGATGCTCGCGGCCGTGCGGATCATGCGCTCGAGCGGCACGAGGCTGTCGCCGATGTTCACCGTCACGACGTCGACGCCGGCGGCGCGGTAGCGCGACAGCTGCGGCAGGAACCCGTCGATGTCCCGAAGCGGCAGGCAGGCGTGGTTGTCCCAGACGAGGCCGGCGTCGTTCATCGTTCCGGGAGCGGCCCGACCGCTCACATGCGGCCGAAGCGCCCGCTCTGGAAGTCGGCGAATGCGGTCGCGATCTCGCGCTCGCTGTTCATCACGAAGGGGCCGTAGCCGACCACTGGCTCGGCGATGGGCTCGCCGGCGAGGACCAGCGCCGAGAGATCCCCCTCGGCCGAAACCGTGAACTCGCCACCTTCGCGCGCGAGGCGGGCGATCTGCGCCGGCCCCGCCGCGTGCTCGCCGTTGATGATCGCACGGCCGCGCATCGTCACGAGGGCTGTGGTATGGCCCTCGGGCGTTGCGAGCGTGACGGTCTTGCCGTCCGCGAGCGAGAGGTCCCAGACCTCGATCGGGGTGAATGTCTGCGCCGGACCCTTGTGCCCGTCGTATTCGCCGGCGATCACGCGCAGCATTCCGGCGCCCCCGCCAAGGCTCGCGCGCGGGATGGTCGGGTTGAGGATCGTCTGGTAGCGCGGGTCCGACATCTTGTGGCGCGCCGGCAGGTTCACCCAGAGCTGCATCATGGACATCGTGCCGCCTTCGCGCGTGAACCGCTCGGAGTGGAACTCCTCGTGCAGGATCCCGGAGGCGGCCGTCATCCACTGAACGTCGCCGACGCCGATGCGGCCGCCGTTGCCGGCGGAATCACGGTGCTCGAGCTCGCCGGCGTAGACGATGGTCACAGTCTCGAAGCCGCGGTGCGGATGCACGCCGACGCCGCGCCGCCGGGCGGCCGGCTCGAAATTCCGGGGCGCCGCCCAGTCCAGCATCAGGAAGGGCGACAGCGCCTCGCGGCCGAGCCCGTCGTAGGAAAAGACCGAGCGCACGGGGAAGCCGTCGCCCACCCAGTGCGGCGGGGCGGCGTCGTGCACGGCGAGAACCTTGCGCATCGCGTGAACCTCCTTCAATCGCGGGTCGTCGAGATCGTGGCGCCCTCGCGCAGCGTGCGCGTCACCGGCGTCTTCTCCGCGATCTCGAGCAGCTTGTCCCATTGCGCGGCGTCGAGCCTGGCATCCGACGACAGGCGCCGCTCGATGCGCGTCGCGCCGTCTTCGCCCTTGAACAGCGTCAGCGCGACGCGCAGCGCGCCGATCGGCCAGCCCTTCCGTTCCGCGTACATCCTGAGCGTGATCGCAGTGCAGGCGCCGAGGCTCGCGAGCAGCAGGTTGTAGGGCGCGGGTCCGGCGTTGCTGCCGCCCGCGCCCAGCGGCTCGTCGGCCAGGAGAGTGAATCCGCCGGTCTCCACGGACTGCGTGTACTTCGGACCCGTCGGGACGAGGACCGCCGAGGCGATGCGCTTCATGGCGCGTTGCCGGGACGCGGCGCCGGCAGATCCGGGGCGACGAGCGGCGCGCCGCGCGCGCCGACCACCTGCCCGAAGCGCCCGCCCGCCTGCCAGTCGCGGGTCGCCCGCTCGAACTCGTCGGTCGAGCGGCCGACGAAATTCCACCACAGCAGGATTTCCTCGCCGAACGGCGCACCGCCGATCAGGAGCAGGCGCGCGGCGGCAGGCGCCTGGATCGCGAGCCGGTCGCGGCCCGGGCCGAAGTAGAGCAGTGCACCGGGCGCCAGCGATTCTCCGCCGACGGTTGCGCCGCCCTCGAGCGCCATGACGCCGTGCTCGAAGCGGGTGTCGAGGCCGAGCTCGGCTTGCGCCGGACCGGGCGAGGCGAGATCGACACCGACGAGCGGCGTGAACACCTCGGCCGGGGCGCGCTCGCCGTCGAACTTGCCGGCCAGTACCGTGACGCGGAATCCGCCGCGCTCGAGCACGGGCAGCTCCGGGTAGTGATGGAAGGACGGCTCGCGCTCGCTCTCGTGCTTCGGCAGGGCGATCCACAGCTGCGCGAGCTGGAAGCGGCCCGGCGCATCCGACGGGGATTCCTCGGCGTGCGAGATGCCGCGGCCCGCGGTCATCAGGTTGACCTGGCCGGGGCGGATCCACTGCCGGTAGCCGAGGCTGTCGGTGTGCAGGATCGTCCCCTCGATCATCCAGCTGAAGGTCTGCAGGCCGATGTGCGGGTGCGGCCCGATGACGAGCCCTTGCCCCGCCGGGTAGTCGGCGGGCCCCGCGTGATCGAGGAAGCACCAGGCGCCGATCGTGCGCCGGTGCCGGTTCGGCAGCGCGCGCCGGATCTCGAAACCCTCGCCGACGATCGCGCGTTTCGATTCGAGTCTTTCGATGTTCATCACGGAATATTGCGCCGGCTGGCGGGTGCGGGCAATCGCGGATACGCTTCCCCGAAGCCGGGGAGGGACCATGCCGCGTCTCGCGTCGATCGTGCTGTTGCTATCATTGGTTCCCGCCATGGCCCAATCCGCCGACACACCCGAAGCGCGCCTCGCGGCCGCGGGGTACACGCTGCCGCCGCCCGCGAAGCCCGTCGCCAACTACGTCACGTCGGTGCGCACCGGCAACCTGCTTTTCCTGTCCGGCCACGGCGAATGCGAGGATCCCGGGACGCGCGGCAAGCTCGGCGCGGACGTCTCGCTGGAGCAGGGCGTTCGCTCCGCGCAGAAGGTCGGCCTCTGCATGCTGGCGACCATCAAGGCGGCCGTCGGCGAGCTCTCCCGCGTGAAGCGCTTCGTCCGGATCCTCGGTATGGTGCAGGCGACGCCCGATTTCAAGGACCACCCGAAGGTCATGAACGGGTTCTCGGACCTGATGGTGGTGGCCTTCGGTGAAGACGGTCGCGGCGCGCGCTCGGCGGTCGGCGTCGCCTCGCTGCCGTCCAACATCTCGGTCGAGGTCGAGGCGACGGTCGAGCTGCACGACGCGACGTGAAGGCGCCGCGCTTGCGCGCCACCCTGGTCGCATTGCTGATCCCCGCGGGCCTTTACGCGGGGCTGTGCCTGCTGCTGTTCCTGACGCAGCGATCGCAGGTCTATTTCCCGGTGAGGGAGTCGGCCGTCCGGGGGGTGGCGTCGATGTCCTTCGAGACCGGAGGCGCGACGCTCAAGGTCTGGATGGTGGAGCGGCCGGGCTCCTCTGCGCTGATCTATTTCGGCGGCAATGCCGAAGACGTCGGTGCGAGCATCGGCGCCTTCGCGGAGCGCCTGCCCGGCCATTCGCTGTATTTCGTCAATTACCGCGGTTACGCCGGCAGCACCGGCGAGCCGTCGGAGAGCGCACTCGTGAGCGATGCCATCGCCCTGTACGATCGCTTGCAGAGCCGGCACCCGCAGATCTCCGTCCTGGGCCGCAGCCTCGGCAGCGGCGTCGCCGTGCAGCTCGCGGGCGCGCGAACCGTGGAACGCCTCGTGCTCGTAACGCCATTCGACAGCCTGGTCAACGTCGCCCGCGCGCACTTCCCGTGGCTGCCGGTCCGCCTGCTGATGCTCGATCGCTACGATTCGGTCACCCGCATTCCGGCGGTCCGTTCACCGGTGCTGGTCGTCATTGCGGAGGCGGACGAGATTGTCCCGCGCGCGCGGACCGACGCGCTCATCGACGCATTCAGGGTCCGGCCGCGGGTGCTGGTGCTCGAGGGCGCGGGGCACAACGACCTCGACCTCGACCCCAGCTATCTCCGGGAGGTCGCCGGCTTCCTGGCGCGTTAGGCGGACGCAAGGAGCGCGAGTGCCTCGCGGGCGGAGGCGGCCGCAGGACCCACGATGACATGGACACTCCCGCGCGACGGGCGCGCGAATCCGCGCGGCGCCGCGGCGGCGAGGGCGGCCTCGTCGACGCGCGCATCGTCGGCGATCGCAATGAGGATCCGCGTGGCATGCGACTCGATGCCGCGCAGGTTCGAGGATCCTCCGAGCGCGGCGAGGAGCGCCGCGCCGTCCGTTGTCGCCTGCGCGCCGGAGCTGGCGCCTCGCAGGCTCCGGCGAATGTCGCCGGCGAGCTGGTCCGCCACGGGCCCCACCACCACCTGCAGCGCGTCCGCCGTGGGGCGGATGAGGCCGCGCGCGCCGAGCGCCTTCAGGGCGGCGTCGTCCACCGCGGCCTGGCTTGCGACGACGACTCGCAGCCGGGTCGTGCAGGCATCGAGCGCACGCACGTTGGCCGCACCGCCGAGCGCGCGCAGGAACGCGGCGCCATCGCCGGAGGCCTGCCCGGCTGATGCCACCGGAGCCTCCTCGGGCTCGCGCCCCGGCGTCGCGAGGCCGAAGCGTGCGATGACGAAGCGGAACGTCACGTAGTAGAGGACGCTGTACAGGAGCCCGACCGGCAGCATCAGCAGCGGATTCGTGGCCTTGCCGTAATTGAGCAGGTAGTCGAAAAGGCCGGCCGAGAAGCCGAAGCCGAGACGGACGCCGAGCAGGTCCATCAGCACCATCGCGGTTCCCGTCAGCAGCGCGTGCAGCGCGTACAGCGCAGGGGCGAGAAACACGAACGTGAACTCGATCGGCTCGGTGACGCCGGTCAGGAACGAGGTCAGCGCCATGGACAGCATGAGCCCCCCCACCGCGCGCCGGCGACCGGGCGGCGCGGCGTGATACATGGCGAGGCAGGCCGCGGGCAGGCCGAACATCATCACCGGGAAGAACCCGGACATGAAGACGCCGGCCGTCGGGTCTCCCGCGAAGAACCGGTTGAGGTCGCCGGTGACGCCGCCGTACTCGCCGACGATGAACCACGCCAGGTTGTTCAGCACGTGGTGCAGCCCGGTGATGATCAGCACGCGATTCAGGACGCCGTAGATGAACAGCCCGATTTCGCCCGCGTCCAGCACGGTACGGCTCAGGCCGTCCATTCCGCGTTCGAGCAGGGGCCATCCGAAGCCGAAGGCCGCCGCGAGCAGCAGGCCCGCGACACCGGCGACGATCGGCACGAAGCGCCGTCCGCCGAAGAACGCGAGGTAACTCGGCAGCCGGATCTCCGAATAGCGGTTGTAGAGGAGGCCCGCGATGCAGCCGCAGAGCAACCCCGCGGGGACCGACAGCTTGGTCATCGAGCCTGCCACGACGCCCGCGAGCACCTCGGCGCCGCGGGTGGCGACGAAGTAGCACACGACCGCTGCCAGCGCCGCTGCGCCGTGGTTCTCGCGCGCGATGCCCACCGAGATGCCGATCGCGAACAGGATCCCGAGGTTCGAGAAGATCGCCTGTCCCGCGGCGGCGACCGCGGGCAGGTCGAGCAGGTCGGGCTGACCGAGCCGCAGGAGGAGTCCCGCTATGGGCAGGACGGCGATCGGCAGCATCAGCGCCCGGCCGAAGAGCTGCAGGCCCGCGAAGAGGCTTCTCATCGTGCTGTCCCGATGTCGCTGCCGGCGATGAGCGCGCGGACCGCCGTCGCGTCCGGGGCTGCCAGCGCGCGTTCGGCGAGTTCGCGGCACTCGGCGAGCGTGCGTCGCCTGACGACATCCTTGATCGCCGGTATCGAGCCTGGGACCGCGGACAATTCATCGATCCCGAGGCCGACGAGCAGGGGCGCGGACGCCGGCTCCGAGGCGAGGCCGCCGCAGATCGCGACAGGGCGGTGCGCCGCGCGCGCCGCCGCGCAGACCGAGGCGATCAGGCCGAGGACCGCGGGATGCAGGGCGTCGAGTGCCTGGGAGAGCAGCGGATGCGTGCGGTCGATCGCCAGTACGTACTGCGTCAGGTCGTTGGTGCCGATCGAGAAAAAATCCGCGTGCGCGGCGAGGCGCGCCGCGTTCACGGCGGCGCCGGGCGTCTCGATCATGATGCCGATCTGGATGTCGGGGTCGCCGCCCGAGGCCGCCGCGATCTCGCGCACGAGGCCGCGCACGGCCTCGATCTCGGAGGATTCGTTGACCATCGGCAGCAGGATCCGGCAGCGGCCCGCGGGCCGCGTGGCGAGGATCGCCGCCAGCTGCGTGCGCAGGATGTCCGGGCGCCACAGGCTCACGCGGATGCCGCGCAGCCCGAGCGCGGGATTGTCCTGCGGCGGCATCGCGAGGAACGGGATCGGCTTGTCGCTGCCGGCGTCGAGCGTGCGCACGACGACGGGACGGCCGACCATGGCATCCACGATCGCCTGGTATTGTGCGCGCTGCTCCTGCGCGTCCGGCGGGGCGCTGCGGTCGAGGAACAGGAATTCGGTGCGCAGCAGGCCGCAACCCTCGGCTCCGGCTGCGACGGCGGCCGCGGCTTCCGCCGCCGAGCCGACGTTCGCCCAGACGGCGACCCGATGACCGTCCGCGGTGCGGCCCTCGAGCGAAGCCGCGGCCTTGAGCCGGTTGCGCTCGCGCTCGCGTTCCGCGATCCGCGCCTTCACGTGCGCGAGTTCCGCGGCCGCGGGGGACACCGTGACGAGTCCGCGTTCCGCATCGGCGACGACAGCCGTTCCCTCGTCAACGGCGAGCAGCGACGCGTCCACGCCGACGAGCATCGGCAGGCCGAACGCCCCGGCGAGGATGGCGACGTGCGAGGTCGCGGCCCGGCTGACGGTGAGAATCGCCCCGATCCGTGACGTCTCGAGTGCCATGAACTGCGAAGGCAGCAGGTCCGCTGCGACGATGATCGCGCCGGCCGGCAGCGCAGGGGGCACGAACGCGGCCTCCCCGGACAGCTCCTCGAGCAGCTGCAACTCGAGGTCGCGCAGGTCGTCGGCGCGCGCCCGGAGCCTCGCATCTTCCACCGAGCCGAGGTTCCGCAGCGCCTCGTCCACGGCCTCGCGCCAGGCATATCCGGCGCTGCGTCCCGCCGCGAGATGACGGCCGGCGGACGAGAGAAGCTCCGGATCATCGAGGAACTCGAGGTGCGCGCCCAGGATGCCTGCCGCCGCGTCGCCGCTTCCGGTCGCCCGTCGACGCAGGCGCGCGGCGAGCCGCGCACGGGCCTCGTCGAGGCGCTGACGTTCCGCCGGCTCGCCTGCCCCGCGCTCGGACACGACGAGACTGCGAGGCTTGACGTGCACGAGCGGCCCGACGGCGATGCCCGGCGCGGCGATCACGACGCCGGCCCCGGGCGCGGCTGCCGGGCGGGTGTCCTCACCACGCGCCGGCGCGTCAGTCATCGAGGACGCCTGCGAAATCGCCCGCTCGAGTCCGCGCAGAACCAGTGCGGCGTCCACGCCCGTCGCCTGCAGCGCGAGCATGTCGCCGTGGCGCGCGCCGAGCGCAAGGAGTGCGACCGCGCTTCGCGCATTGGCGGATCTTCCGCGCAGCGACAGCGTCGCTTCCGCTCGCAGGCCCCGCATGGCCTGCACGAGGATCGCAGCCGGGCGTGCGTGCAGGCCGTGCGCGAGGGAAATCCGCAGCGCTCCCACCACCGACTCGCCCGGGGTCGACGGCGGGCCCGCGGCTGCCGCGGTGCTGCGCAGCGTCATGAGCGGGTCGCCGGCGCGCAGCAGCACGCCCGAGCGGCGCTCGACGATGCGGTATCGCTCGGGCTCCGTCACGATGACGGGCGTGACGAGGCTGCGCGCGTCGCGCGCGACGCGGTCGAGGTCGAAAGCGAGCAGCGGCTCGCCGGCGCTGACGCGCTGGCCTTCGCGAACGAGTGCCTTGAAGCCTTCGCCCTTCAGCGCCACCGTGTCGACGCCGACGTGCAGCAGGATCTCGGCGCCATCGTCGGCGCGCAGGCTGACGGCGTGCGCGGAGGCCGGGAGCGCCGTGACCTCGCCGGCGCAAGGCGCGCGCAGCGTGCCCTCTGTCGGGTCGATGGCGATCCCGTCACCCAGCATGCGCGCGGCGAAGACCTCGTCGTCGACTTCGTCGAGGGGCGTTGCCCAGCCTGGCAGCGGTGCCAGCAGCACGATATCGCTCATCGGGTCACTCCCCCAGCTCCACCCAGTCGAGCGTCCATACCGGGTCGATCCGCGGCCGCGCGAAACGCAGGCACAGGTCGCCGGGAGCCGGCTGCGGCGGGATGCGGACCGGTCCGATCACCGTGACGCCATTCTCCCCGGCAGCCGGGGCAAGGGGAATCCGCGCGACGGGCTCGCCCTTGCAGTCGCCGGTGCGCAGCTCGAGCTCCCCGTCCGGCGTCGTCGCGTCCCCTCGCCGGATGGATTCCGCGTCGCCCCCGATCTGGAAGTTGAACGGCACCTGCCCGACTGCGGCGCTGAGCATGGCCCCGCGGGCGAGATCGACATCGCGCCAGATCCAGCAAGGATCGACGATGTCCACGTTGAATATCGCGCGGTCGTCGCCGGCCGGTGCGTCGTCTTCCAGCCGCAACACGAGGTTGCCGGTGCACGCGGCCAGCTGCTCGTCCGTGCGACGGCGGAGCACCGCGGCATTCGCCGGCGACGACACCGTGCCGGATAGCGGAAACCGGCCGTCAAATGCGGCCGTCTGCAGCAGGGTTCCCTCGGGCACGGTAAACGGCCCCGAATACGCCGCGGAATCGGGTCCGGGCGGGCTGCCGTCACGTGTCACGCGGATCGTGCCGAACGGCGACTGCTGCGTCAGTGTCACCTGGAGGTCCCTATTCGATGCCGCCGGCGCGAGAGAGATCGCCGGCGCAAAGGCGGCGTCCGCGTAGCGGAGGCCGAGCCGGCGATAGCGCGCGAACTGCACGCCGAGCCGCGCCTGGAAGGACGGCCAGTCGCGGCTCGTTGCGGGCGACCAGGTCGCCTCGGCGAGCGCCGCGGCGCGGGGAAAGGCCTGGTGCTCGACGCGCTCCGGCAGACGCATGTGCTCGGTCCAGGCGTTGACCTGCGCGCCGAGGATGCGGCCCCGTTCCTCCGGCGCGAGATCGCGAGGGACCGGTTCGAACTCGTAGACGTCCTTGAGCGGGACGATGGCGGGCCGGCCGGGCGGCTCGCGTGCCGGATCGCCCTGCCAATGGTCGAGATAGAGGACAGGCGAGGGAGCCATCACGACGTCGTGGCCGGCCTGCGCCGCCGCGATGCCGCCTGCCGTGCCGCGCCAGGACATGACGGCGGCGCGCGCCGGAACGCCACCCTCGAGGATCTCATCCCAGCCGATCAGCCGGCGGCCACGCGCGTCGAGGAAACGCCCCATGCGCGCCACGAACCAGCCCTGCAAGCCGGCCTCGTCCGCGAGCCCGAGCTCGCGGATGCGTGCCTGTACCTGCGGCGAGGCCCGCCAACGGTCCTTGACCGCCTCGTCGCCGCCGACGTGGATGAACTCGCCGGGAAAGAGGTCGATCACCTCGGCGAGCACGTCCTCCAGGAAAGCCAGCGTCGACTCGTCCACGTTGAACAGCCAGTCGTGGACGCCCCAGTCGGGCGACACCGATGGCCTGCCGCCGGTTCCCAGTTGCGGGTAGCTCGCGATCGCCGCCTGCGCATGTCCCGGCATCTCGATTTCCGGGACGATGGTGACCTGGCGCGAAGCGGCGAAGGCGACGATCTCGCGCACCTCGTCCTGCGTATAGAAGCCGCCATAGACCGCCGAACCGCCCGCGCCGGCGGGCCTGCGCCAGGCGCCGGTGCGCGTGAGCTCCGGATACTTGCGGATCTCGAGCCGCCAGCCCTGGTCGTCCGTCAGGTGCCAGTGCAGCACGTTCAGCTTGTGGAGGGCCATCCAGTCGATGAGCTGGCGGATGAAGGCGGGCGGCTGGTAGTGCCGCGCGGAATCGAGCATCAGGCCGCGCCAGGCGAATCGCGGCGCATCGTCGATGCGGAGCGCCGCGATCTCGGCGGGACCGGACGGCGCGCCGTCGGCCGTCGCGAGCTGCCAGACCGTCACGGCGCCGTAGAAGAGCCCGCGCGAATCGGCAGCCCGTACCTCGATGCCATCCGCGGTGACGTCGACACGATAGGCTTCCGGAGACTTTGGCGCGGCGGGCTCGAGCAGGAGACGAATGGCGCCTCGCGGCTCGCCGACTCCTGGCGCTTCGAGCCGGATACCTCGGGTCCGCGCGAGGAGTTCCGTGAGGTAACGGGCCACGGGTGCCGCGCGCGCATCCGGAGTCAGGATGTGCACGCCGTCATCGAGCCGGAACCTGCCGTTGCCGGGCACGACAGAAGCGGGCAGGGGGATGACCTGCACCGGCGGCGGCGCCGGCGTGACCTCGCCCCCCTGCGCAGCGAGCGCTGTCAGCGCTAGCGCAGCCCACTCCAGCCTGACCTTGCCGATCACGCTGCGAACCATAAAACAAGGGCGGAGGAGTTGCCTCCTCCGCCCGCCGCGAGCTGCCCCCGCCCGGTCAGAAATTGACGCGGAAGCTCAGGTAGTACTGGGCCCCGTTCTTGTAGAACGCGCGGGGCTGGTCGTGGTTGAGCGCGAAGTACTTGAGCGTCGGGTTGTTCAGGTTCTGGCCGTCCAGCGTGACCGTGTACTTGTCGGCGAACGTATAGCCGAGCGAAGCCGACAGCGACGCGATGTCGTCCTGCGAGAACGCCGTGGCTCGATCGAGGCCGCTGAAGAACTCCGAGCGGTACGTGTAGTTGACGCGCGCGTGGAACGCTTCGGTTTCGAAATAGCCGCCCAGGTTGTAGGTGTTCTCGGAAGTGCCGACCAGCCGGTCGTCGTCGCTCGTCAATTCGGAAGTCTGCTCGCCGTCCGCGTAGGTGTAATTGGCGAACAGGCCGAAGTTGTCGTTGAGCGCCTGCTGGTAATTGAGCTCGACGCCCTGCACGCGCCCCTGCGCATTCACCGGCACGGTCAGGTCGTATTCCACGTCCGCCCCATCGGGATAATTCGGGCCAGCGGTGAAATAGGTCCTGCGTACGGTCCCCAGGGAGACGTAATTGTCCAGGTCCATGTAAAAGAGGCCGACGCCCAGCAGTGAGTTGGGCGCGAAATACCACTCGAGCCCGGCGTCGAAGTTGTTCGAGCGGATAGGCTCGAGCTCCGGGTTGCCGCCAGAGCCGCTACCGATCTCGTCGGGCGTCGCGGGCGGCGTGCCGAGATTCACGGCGCCGCCGAGCGCCGAATAATCCGGGCGCGTCATGGTCCTCGCCACCGCGAATCGGGCCACGAGCTCGTCCGTGAGGCTCCACTTGAGGTTGGCGCTCGGCAGCCAGTCGTCGTAAGAGTTCTTGGTCTCGACGGGCTTGAATGTGCCGAAAGCCGAACCCGTGACCGCGTCCGGATCGGTGGCGCCCGCGGAGACGTAGGAGACGACGATTTCGTCCGTGCGGGCGAAGCGCAGGCCGATATTGGCGCTCCAGCTCGATCCCGCGAAATCCGCCTGCACGTAAGCCGCCGAATTCTCCTCTTCGACCTGGTACATGCCCGTCCAGTCGAGACGACCCACCGGATCGCGGTTGACGTTGTCGGGACTGTTATAGGCAGCGAGCTGCTCGGGCGTCCAGTACCAGAAGGCGCCGGGCACGGAGTTGCTGAAACTGAAGTCGGACGGATAGTTCAGGAACGAATCCGGATAGTTCGCGGGATCACTGGCTCCCGGAAAGAGCGGCCCCTGCCCGATGACTCGCAGCGAGTCGCGCTCGTGGTTGTTGTAGCGCACGCCGAACTGCATGCCGGTGAGTGCGCCGCCTTGGATCGCGTAATCGCCGTCGATCTGCGCCCAGTCTTCCGTGTCTTCGACGTCCACGGCCTGTGCGCCGAAGATCCAGCCGAAGCCGACGGGCACGCCATCCGGGAATGGTGTCGACGTGTCCGCGGTCCCGAAATTGAAACTCGGCGGGCCGCCGGTGCCGCTCAGCTGGTATCCGCCGCCGATGCCGCCCGGCAGTACCGTCTCGGAGACGTCCTGCCTCGGGGTCTCGCCGTGGCCTTCCGACGTGCCGATCTCGCCCGAGAGGGTGAAGGCGTCGCTGATGGCGTAGCTCGCGTTGAAGGCGCCGTAATTCGCCGACGACTTCGCGTCGGGGCGCGAGATCTGGTCGTAGACGCCCGCGGACGGCGTCGTGTCGCCCGACCAGTTGGCCGAGACGAGAGTGCCGTTCCGGACCTCGTAGCCCGGGTCGGGCGCCTGGCCCCCGCCGCCTTGCAGGAGGTTGGATGTCCAGAACAGGAAGTTCCGGTTGTAGTTCGTCGCGTCGAGATCCGACATGAAGTACTGGAAGTCGAGCGACAGCTGGTCCGTCGGCTGCAGCTGGATGTCGACGAGGCCGCCGGTGCGCTCGCGCTTCTGCTCGAACAGCGCGGCGCCGATGAGGACCGGGTAGGCGACCCCGGCAAGGTCCGGATTCGAAGTCGCGATGGTGCTGCCTTCCGCGATCGTGCCGTACCCGAGCAGCTCGACGCCGTCGCGGCGCAGCTGCCGCTCCTCGGAGAACGCCTGCACCATGATGCCGAACGTGCCCGTGTCGTTCTTGTAGTTGAGCAGGGCGGACAGCTGCGGATCGAATTCGTCCGGCTGCTCGGCCCACACCGCGCCGGCCGATGCGCTCAGCGTGAACTGCTCTGGAAAGTCGAGCGGCTTGCGCGTGAGGATGTTGACGGAGCCCGCGACGCCGCCCTCCACGAGCGAGGCCTGCGCGCTCTTGTTGACGACCACCTGGCTGACGAGCTCCGAGGGCAGCAGCGTGTAGCTGACGCTGCGGCCGACCTGCTGGACCTGGTTCAGCACGAACCAGTCGCCGGCGGCGACGTTGTGGCCGTTGATCAGCGTCTGCGTGAGGCTCGGGTTGGTGCCGCGCATGCTGATGCGGTCGTTCTCGTCGAAGCCGCCTTCGTTGGCGCTCGCGGAGCTGACCGTCACGCCGGGCAGGCGCGACAGCGAGTCGGCGACGTTATGGTCCGGCATCTTGCCGATGTCCTCGGCGGTCACGACTTCGACGACCGAAACCGCCTCGCGCTTGGTGTCGAGGGATTTCTGGTTCGAGAACCGGATGCCCGTGACGACGACTTCCTCGAGTTCCTGGGCGCTTGTCTGGCCGGCCGGGCCGAAGAGCGCGATGGCGACTGCGGTTCCGATCAACGTCGACCGATTCCTGTTCATGAGCTGAAGTCCCCCTGAGAGCCCAGTGGCAGAACCAATTAGATGCCAATATAATACCACCTAAACCGTCCTGGCAAGCCCGCAAGGAATGCTTTAGAAGTTGATTGCGGCAATAAGGCGGATGCAGGCGGCGGGAGCGCGAAGCCCGGCAGGGGGGCGTGGTATGACATTGGTATCGTCGCCGGCATCGTCGCGGGGCCGCCAGTCGGGTGCGGCCAAACTCGCCCAAGCGGTCGGCCCCGTCGGCGATTCGGGCAACCTGCCGCTTTACCAGCAGCTCCAGCGCGCGCTGCGGGAAGCCATCGACCGGCGCATCCTCGATGCGAACGACGCCCTGCCGGCGGAGCGTGACCTGGCCGAGGAATTCGGCGTTTCGCGGATCACGGTCCGCAAGGCGATCGACGGGCTCGTGAGCGAAGGCCTGCTCATGCGCCGCCAGGGATCCGGCACGTTCGTGCGCGGGCGTGTCGAGAAGAACTTCTCGCTCCTGACCTCCTTCTCGGAAGACATGCGCGCCCGCGGACGCAACCCGCGGAGCGAATGGCTCAAGAGGACGAGCGGCACCGTCACGCCGGAAGAGGCGCTGACCTTGCGCTCGAGTCCCGGCACGCCGGTGTATCGATTCAACCGGCTGCGCTTCGCGGACGACGCGCCGATGTCGGTCGAGTACGCGACGATCGTCGCCGCCTGCCTGCCGTCAATCGAGTCGGTCAAGTCCTCGCTCTACGAAGCGCTGGAGCGGACGGGCAACCGCCCGGTCCGTGCGCTGCAGCGCCTGCGGGCCGTGCTCCTGACGCGCGAGCAGGCCGAGCTCCTGTGCGCGAAGCCCGGGGACGCGGGTCTGCTGGTCGAGCGGGTGGGATTCCTGTCGAACGGCCGCGCCATCGAGTTTTCCCAGTCCTATTACCGGGGCGACACCTACGACTTCGTCGCCGAGCTGGGCACCACGCGGTGAATGCGGGCACGCGCATGTTCCGGGAGGCGGCCGCCGCTCCCGAGGCTGTCCGGTCCCAGCTGCTCGCGAACCGCGGCGCCGTCGACGAGCTCGCGAAGGTCTTGCGTCAAAACCCGCCACGCGCCGTGGTGACTTGCGCGCGGGGCAGCTCCGACCACGCGGCGACGTACGCGCGCTACCTCATCGAAACGCGCACCGGTCTGCTCACATCGTCTGCGTCGCCGTCCGTCAGCTCGCTGTACGCCGCGCGCACCGATCTCGATTCCGCCCTGTTCCTGTCCATCTCCCAGTCCGGGGCGAGCCCGGACCTCCTGACTGCCGCGCAGGCAGCGAAGGAGGCGGGCGCGCTCGTCGTTGCGCTCCTGAACACCGAAGACTCGCCGCTTGCGCGGATCGCGCATCACGTGCTGCCGCTGCGTGCCGGCGCCGAATCCAGTGTCGCCGCCACGAAGTCCTTCATCGCGTCGCTCGCCGCAATCGTGCATCTGGTCGCATCCTGGATGCAGGACGATGCGCTCCAGGGCGCGCTCGCCAGCCTGCCGGAACAGCTCGTGCGCGCCTGGCAGCTCGACTGGAGCGCGGCGATCGAGCCGCTCCGTACCGCCGGGAGCCTCTTCGTCGTGGGCCGGGGTCTCGGCCTCGGGATCGCCCAGGAGGCTGCGCTCAAGTTCAAGGAGACCTGCGGCCTGCATGCGGAGGCGTTCAGCTCCGCGGAACTGCGCCACGGTCCCATCGCGCTCGCGGGCCGCGGGTTCCCGGTGCTCGCATTCGCGCAGCAGGACGAGGCGCGGGGCGACGTGGAGGCGCTCGCGGCGGAGCTCGCGGGCCTCGGTGCGCAGGTGCTGCTCGCCGGCTCCGCGGTCTCCGGCACGCTCGAATTGCCGGCGTTGCGCGCGCATCCCGCCCTCGAACCGCTGCTGCTGATCCAGAGCTTCTACCGCCTCGTCGATTCGCTGGCGGCCGCACGCGGCCGCGATCCGGACCGTCCGCCGAACCTGCGGAAAGTGACCGAGACCGTCTGATGCGGATCGCGCTCGTCAACGGTCGCGTGCTGGTCGACACCGGCATACTCGAGAATCACGCGGTCCTGCTCGAGGGCGATCGCATACTCGACGTCGTGGCCGCCGGCGATCCCCGCTGCGGGCAGGCCGAGCGGCGTGACCTCGGCGGCCATCTCCTGCTGCCGGGCTTCCTGGATACCCAGGTGAACGGCGGCGGCGGCGTGCTCTTCAATGCCGAGCCGACGGTCGACGCCATCCGGGCGATCGGCCGCGCCCACCGGCGCTTTGGCACGACCGGTTTCCTGCCGACGCTCATCAGCGACGACCTCGACGTCGTGGCCCGGGCGCTCGAGGCCGTCCGGTCCGCGATGGAGGCGGGCGTGCCGGGCGTCCTCGGCATCCACATCGAGGGCCCGTACCTCAATGTCGCGCGCAAGGGCGTGCACAACTCCAAGAAGCTGCGCGGACTGGACGAGAGCGCAATCGGGCTCCTCACCTCGCTGCGGCGCGGAAAGACGCTGGTGACCCTCGCCCCCGAGATGACGACGCCGCGCATCATTTCGCAGCTGAAGTCGGCGGGTGTCGTCGTGTCGGCGGGCCACACCAATGCGACCTATCGCGAGATACGCACGGCCCTCGACCACGGGCTCACGGGCTTCACCCACCTGTTCAACGCCATGTCACAGCTCACGGGGCGTGCGCCCGGCGTGGTCGGCGCCGCGCTCGAGGACCCGGAGAGCTGGTGCGGCATCATCGTGGACGGCAGGCACGTCGACCCGGCGGTCCTCCGCATCGCGCTGCGCTGCAAGCGCCGCGACCGCTTCATGCTGGTCACGGACGCGATGCCGAGCGTGGGCGCAGCCGAGAAATCGTTCTCGCTGCAGGGCCGCATGATCTCCGTCGAGGACGGTGTGCTGGTCGACGAGGAGGGGACGCTCGCGGGTTCCGACACGGACATGGCGACGACCGTGAGGAACGCCGTCACGCTGCTGGGACTCGCGTTGCCCGAGGCCGCCCGGATGGCAAGCCGCCATCCCGCGGAATTCCTCGGCCTCGGCGGCGAGCTCGGCCGGATCGCGCCGGGCTACCGGGCGAATCTGGTGCTGGTCGACGACGACGTCGGGGTCCGGGAGACCTGGATCGACGGCCGGCCTTCATCCCTTGAGCCGGGCGATCAGGACGTCCCTGACCCGCCGCGCCGCCTCGGGTGACAGCCTCGCCAGCACGCCGCGCCGTTGCTCCGGGATGTGCTCGAGGTTGCGCTCGTCCGCGCGGAAAACGTAGTAGTCGAACAGGCTCGCCCAGGCCTGCCGCAGCTCGGCCGGCATCGGCCCCATGTTGACCAATGCATGGAGCAGGCAGTCCATCCCCGACGCCGAGCGCTCGACACCCTGGAGCGCGCCTTGCCACCAGTAGTTGACGAGCACGTTGAGCCGTGAATCCAGCGACTCGACGTGGTGCCACCACAGCGTCGGGATGAAGATCGCGTCGCCGGGCCCGAGCTCGGCGACGCTGGCAGCGGCTTGCGCGGCCTTGAACCGCGGGAACCGGGCGAGATCCGGTGCGGCGATGCGCACCAGGCTCATGGCCGCGCCCGTCGGCGCGAAGTCGAGCGGCCCGACGTAGAGGTTGCCCACCTGGTCCGGCGGGAACAGGGTGAAGCGGCGCCTGCCGGCGACGACGCAGGCGACATTCTGCGACTCGTCGAAGTGCGCCGGCACGGTGACCCGGTTCCCGATCCAGATCCGGGCGGCGACGGCGGGGTCCAGCCATGGCATCCGGTTCTGTGACGTGAATCCCGGCAGGCTGCCGTCGATGAGCGCGCTCTGCACCGCGACCGCGGGCGGATCGTCGAATTGCGCGTAACGCGACAGCTGCTCGAGGATCGCGGAGACGGGCAGCCGGTTGCGGACGAAATTGAACCCGTCCATGGTGTCGTTGTAGGCGATCTGCCCCCGCGCCTCCGGCGGCATCAGGATGGCATCCACGGGACTGCCGTTGTCGAAGGCGGCCAGGTACTGCGCGATGGCCGCGGGCGATTCCAGTGCCGCGCCCACGGCCGGCCAGTGCTTCACCAGCCCCCGCAACACGACGGGCCGGTACGCGCCGAAGACCTCGTCGCGTACCGCCTTCGCGTCGAATTCGCTCAGCTCGAGGATGCGCTGTCGCCCGGCAAGGCGTCGACGAATTCCGCCATGCGCTTGCGGGCGGCTTCGTCCGGGACCCGGCCAGTTCCGCCGCCAAGGTTGTCGACCATGTGGCGCGCCTTGCTGGTCGCAGGCGTCACGACGGTCACGGCGGGGTGGCCGAGGACGTACTTGAGGAAGAACTGTGCCCAGCTCGCCGCGTCGAAGCCGGCCGCCCAGGCCGGGAGCGGCCGCTCGCCGACGCGCTGGAAGAGACGCGTACGACCGAAGGGCGCATACACCATCACCGCGATCCTGCGCTCGAGCGCGAGCGGGAGGATCTCGTCCCCGGCGCTGCGGTTGTCCACGGCGTAGTCCACGCCGATGAAGTCGAGCGGCTCCGCGCGCATCACGCGCGCGAGCTCCGCATATTGCTGCTTGCTGGTCGAGGTTACGCCGATGTAGCGCACGCGCTTCGCGGCCTTGAGCTCCTTGAGGATGCCGAGCTGCGTCCGGACGTCGCCGAGGTTGTGGACCTGGATGAGGTCCATCGTCCCGACGCCGAAGCGGCGGAAGGAATCCTCGATCTGCGCACGCGCGGCCGCCGGGTCCGCGGCACCCCCGCCGCGGGCCACGTTCACCTTCGTGGCCCAGAACAGCTTCTGCGTGAGGCCGAGCTCGCGCGCCAGGCGTCCCGCGACTTCCTCGGAGGCGCCGTAGGACGGCGCGGTGTCGAAGACGGTCGCGCCGCGCTCCACCATCGTCTTCAGCACCTCGCCGAGGCCGCGGGCATCCTCGCTGTCGGCGGCGCTGCGGAACGTGGCCGAGCTGCCGAGGCCGATGACGGGAACTTTTTCGCCGCTCGACGGGATGGGGCGTGCAAGCAGCGGGGCGCTCGCCTCGGCGAAGGCGATCCGCGGGCCGAGGCCGATTGCCGCACCGGCGCCGAGCGCCATGCCGATCCATTGACGCCGATCCATCATCCTTGAACCTCCTGTTCAGCTGGGACCGCGCCGCGGCCTCGCGGGTTCACAGCTGGTCGTGGCCGGTGCGCCGGTGAACCGCAGCTTGCAGCATCCCGAGCGCCTCGACGGCGACCGTGTCCTGTCCTTCGTCCGTCAGGATGGTGAACCAGAGCGTGAGGTCGCCGGCCTGCAGCGCACCCTGGTTCATGAACTTGAACTCGCCGGCGCCCGGATTGCGGTCCGTCGCGGTGAAATAGAAGCCGACGCCGTTGTGGCCCGCGATGTGCCGCACTTCGAGGTAGGGCTCGAGGGCGTCGGGCTGGATGCGCTCGGCAAGGTCGCGCACGGCATCGCGCAGCTGCGGCAGCTCGCGGACGTCCGTGGCGGTCGGATCCAGCCATTCGGGCCGGACGAAGACCTGGCGCGGCCCCCCCTCGGTGACAGCAATCTCGATCGTCGGCGGCCCGCCGCCCTCGGGCTCGACCAGCTCGTCCGCCCAGCCCGCCGGCATCGTGAGCTCGAGCGTATCTTCGTTGGGCAGCTCGTAGCGGCGAAGCGCGGGCCCGTCGGCGCGAGCCGACGCGACCGACAGTGCCAGCGCGAGAAACAGCGATGCTGCGACGGACCGGTTCATGGTCCGTGCCGGGACGGCTACGGCCTACGGAGCCGCTGGCGCCGGTACGGGCGCACCCTCGCCGGACACGAACCCGACCTTCTGCAGTCCGCCGCGCTGCAGCGTGAAGAGCACGTTCGCGACGTAGACGTACGGCACGCGGCGGTGCGCGTCGACGTGAATCTCTGGCTGCGGATCCTTCGCGTTGTCGATAGCGACGTAGTCGCGCAGCGTCTGCGCGTCCACGGGGGTGCCGTTCCAGTACACGGTGCCGTCGAATTCGACGAAGATGCGGACCACCTCGGGCGGCGTGGTGGGCGGGTTGGGGTTGTCGCGCGGCAGGTCGATCTTGACGGCGTGCGTCATCACCGGGATCGTGATGATGAAGATGATGAGCAACACGAGCATGATGTCGACGAGCGGAATCACGTTCGGCTCCACCATCGGATCGCCGCTGTCGCCCTTGACCGAGATCGCCATGCCGTCCCCCGGAGGGCCCCTGTCTCAGGGCCTTGATATTCAGGTCTTTGGAGTTTGCCCGCCCATCCGAAACCGCGCAAGCCAGCGGAGCCCTACGGTGCTATTCTTTTTGAAAAACCGGCCGACGCCGGATGGGCGGGGGACAGGATGACGCAAGTGACCGCCGACTTACGCAACATCGCCCTGGTGGGCCACGCCGGATCGGGAAAAACCCTGCTGGCAGAGGCGCTTCTCCTCGGTGCCGGCAGCATCCGCGCCAAGGGCAGCCTCGTCCGCGGCACCACGGTAGCCGACCACGACCCCCAGGCCCGAAGGCTGCAGCACTCGGTGGATGCCTCGGTCTGCTGGCTGGAGACCGGCGGTGCCCGCGTCAACCTCATCGACACCCCCGGGTACCCCGACTTCATCGGACGCACGCTGCCGATGCTCGAGGCGGTCGAGACGGCCGCGGTGGTCGTGAGCGCGGTCGCCGGCGTCGAGCCGATGGCGCAGCGCATGATGGACGCGGCGCGCGACCGCGGGCTGTGCCGGATCATCGTCATCAACAAGATCGACGCGCGCGAGGCCGATGCCGAGGCCGTGCTCGAGGAGGTCCGCGAGCAGTTCGGCGCCGAATGCCTGCCGATCAACCTGCCCGCCGGCGGCGGCGCCCGCGTCGTCGACTGCTTCTTCCATAACGAGGGCGAGGCGACCGACTTCTCCTCGGTGCAGGAGGCCCATACGCGCATCATCGACCAGGTGGTCGAGGTCGACGACGACCTCATGGCGCTGTACCTCGAGCAGGGCGAGGAACTCGAGCCGGAGCAGCTGCACGACCCCTTCGAGAAGGCGCTGCGCGAGGGCCATCTCGTGCCGGTGTGCTTCGTCTCGGCGGAGACGGGCGCCGGCATCCCGGAGCTGCTCGAGGCGATCGCGCGGCTGATGCCGAATCCCGCCGAGGGCAACCCGCCGCCGTTCCTCAAGGGCGACGGCGATGCCGCCGAGCGCGTCGCCGTGTCGCCGGACCCCGCCAAGCACGCGATCGCGCATGTATTCAAGGTGATCATGGATCCCTTCGTCGGCAAGCTGGGCCTCTTCCGCGTGCACCAGGGGACCATCCGCGCGGGCGCGCAGCTCTTCGTCGGCGACGGGCGCAAGCCGGTGAAGATCGCGCACCTGTTCCGGATGCAGGGCAAGGAGCACGTCGAGGTGCCCGTGGCGGTGCCCGGCGACATCTGCGCCGTCGCGAAGCTCGACGAGCTGCATTTCGACGCCGTGCTGCACGACTCTCACGACGAGGACCATTTCCACCTGAGGTCCATGGCCTATCCGCCGGCGATGCTCGGCTTCGCCATCGAGCCCGAGCGGCGCGGCGACGAGCACAAGCTGGCCGAGGCCCTGCACAAGCTCGCGGCCGAGGATCCCTGCGTGCGCGTCGAGCACAGTGCGTCGCTCAACGAGACGGTGCTGTACGGCATGGGGGACCTGCACCTGCGCGTGATGACCGAGCGCATGACCGAGCGCTACGGCGTTTCCGTGAAGACGCGCCCGCCCTCGATCCCGTACCGCGAGACCATCACGCGGCCCGCCGAGGGTCACCACCGGCACAAGAAGCAGACGGGCGGCGCGGGCCAGTTCGGCGAGGTGTACCTGCGCATCGAGCCGCTGCCGCGCGGCACCGGCTTCGAGTTCGTCGACGAGGTCGTCGGCGGCGAGATCCCGAACCAGTTCATCCCGGCGGTCGAGAAGGGCATCCGCCACGCCCTCGACGAGGGGGCCGTCGCCGGGTTCCCGCTGCAGGACATCCGCGTGTCCGTCTACGACGGCAAGTACCATTCGGTCGACTCGAAGGAAGTCGCATTCGTCTCGGCCGGGCGCAAGGCCTTCCTCGACGCCGTGCAGAAGGCGAGCCCCGCCGTGCTCGAGCCGATCGTGCACGTCGAGATCAGCGCGCCGGGCACGGTGATGGGCGACATCACGGCGGACCTCGCCACGCGGCGCGCGCGCATCGACGGCAACGAGGCTCGGTCCCGGGGCCGCATCGTCGTCTCGGCCTACGTGCCGCTCGCCGAGGTGACCGACTACCAGAATCGCCTGAAGGCCCTGACGGGCGGCGAGGGCAGCTTCACGCTCCAGCTCTCGCACTACGACCCGGTGCCGCCGCGCAAGCAGCAGGAGCTCGCCTCCGCCTGGAAGCCCTCGGCGGGCGAGGAATGAGCGCGGCGCCGCGCGGCGACACGCGCATCATGGCGGTCTTCTGCGACTTCGAGAACGTCGCGCTCGGCGTTCGCGAGGCGAAGTTCTCCAGCTTCGACATCCGCAAGGTCCTCGAGCGCCTGCTGCTCAAGGGCAACATCGTCGTCAAGAAGGCCTACTGCAACTGGGAGCGCTACCAGGAGTTCAAGCGCTCGATGCACGAGGCCGCCTTCGAGCTGATCGAGATCCCGCACGTGCGCCAGTCGGGCAAGAACTCCGCCGACATCCGCATGGTCGTGGACGCCCTCGACCTCTGCTACACGAAGTCCCACGTCGACACCTTCGTGGTGATCAGCGGCGACTCGGATTTCTCGCCGCTCGTGGCGAAGCTTCGCGAGAACAACAAGCTCGTCATCGGCTGCGGCGTGAAGCACTCGACGTCGGACCTCCTGATCAGCGGCTGCGACGAGTTCATCTATTACGACGACCTCGTGCGCGGCGAGGGCCGCGCCCGGGTCGCGCGCAAGGAGAAGGTGGCCAAGTCAGCGCCCAAGGCCGCCGCGACGCCCGGCGCGGAGGACCGCCGGCAGGAGGGGATCGAGCTGCTGATGGAGACCGCCGAGGACCTGTTCGCCGAGCGCGACGCCGAGGAGAAGGTGTGGGGCTCGATGGTCAAGCAGGCGATCAAGCGCCGGAAGCCGGGATTCAACGAGAGCTATTACGGCTTCAAGACCTTCAGCAAGCTCCTCGAGGAAGCGCGCGACCGCAAGCTGATCGACCTCGAGTTCGACGCCAAGTCCGGCGGCTACATCATCACGCGCGTCGCCGCCGGCTGATTCCGGGGAACGCCCAGGATGAGGATGTCCGTCATGCTGTCCCGTATCATTTTCCCCGTGCTGGGAGCGGCCGCTTTCGCCGGCGCCTGCCAGGACGCGCCCCAGGTCGCGCCGAGCGGCGAGACACGGGTCGAGGTCACGAGCATCGCGAAGGGGCTCGACCACCCCTGGTCCCTCGCCTTCCTGCCGGACGGCCGGATGCTCGTCACGGAACGCCCAGGGCGGCTGCGCTACGTGTCGCGCGAGGGCGCGCTCTCGCAGCCGATCGCGGGCGTGCCGCGGGTGCATGCCGAGGGGCAGGGGGGGCTCCTCGACGTCGTGCTCGACCCGGCGTTCGCGTCGAACTCCACGGTCTACCTCTCCTATGCCGAGCCCGGCGACGATGGAACGAACGGCACCGCGGTCGCGCGCGCGCGCCTCGACGGCGGCTCGCTCGCCGACGTCAAGGTGATCTTCCGCCAGCAGCCGAAGTTCAGGAGCAACCACCATTTCGGGTCGCGGCTCGTGTTCGCGCGCGACGGCAACCTGTTCGTCACGACCGGCGAGCGCAACTCGCAGCGTGACAAGGCACAGGACCTCGGCACGCACATCGGCAAGGTGATCCGCATCACCCCGGACGGCGGCGTGCCGGCCGGCAATCCATTCACCGGCCGCGAGGGCGCGCTGCCGGAGACCTGGTCCTACGGCCACCGGAACCTGCAAGGCGCGGCGTTGCACCCGGAGACCGGCGAGTTGTGGACGCACGAGCACGGGCCTCGCGGCGGCGACGAAATCAACATCGCGCGCGCGGGTCGCAACTACGGCTGGCCGGTCATCACCTACGGCCGCGAGTACAGCGGGCCGGCCATCGGCGAAGGCACGGCGAAGGCCGGCATGGAACAGCCCGCGCATTACTGGGTGCCCTCGATCGCGCCGTCCGGCATGGCCTTCCACGACGGCCGCGGCTACCCGGCGTGGAAGGGCCAGCTGTTCGTCGGCGCGCTGGCGGCGGCGCAGCTCGTGCGGCTCGAGGTGTCCGCGGACGGGAAGGTCGGCCACGAGGAGCGGATCGCGATCGACAGGCGCGTGCGCGACGTGCGCGAGGGCCCGGATGGCGCGCTCTACCTGCTGACCGACGAGGATGCCGGCGAGATCCTGCGCGTCGTGCCGGCGCGCCCGTAGCGACTCGTGGACCGCACCGAGCGCTTCTACCGCATCCGCCAGCGCCTCGTCGAGAAGGGCGCGCTGACACGGCGCGAGATCGAGGACGACCTCGAGATATCGCACGCGACGTTCAAGCGTGACCTCGAGTACCTGCGTGACCGGCTGAACGTGCCGATCGTCTGGTCGCGCGAGCGCAATGCCTACGTGCTCGATCCGCAGGCGGAACAGTCGGAGCTGCCGGGGGTCTGGTTCAGCCCCGGCGAGATCTACGCGCTGCTCGAGATCGACCACCTGCTCGGCTCGCTCGGCGGCAGCCACCTCAGGCGGCAGCTCGAGCCGCTGCGGTCGCGTCTCTCGTCGCTCCTCGAGAGCGGCGACCACGGCCACCGCGAGATCCGCCGCCGCATACGCGTGCTCGCGCTCGGCACCCGCCGCGTCAACCGCGCCGTGTTCGAGGCGCTCTCGCTCGCGCTGCTCGGGCGCAGGAAAGCGTTCATCCGCCACCTGAAGCGCGGCGACGGCGACGTCACCGAGCGTACCGTGTCACCGCAGCGGCTCGTGCACTACCGTTACAACTGGTACCTCGATGCCTGGGACCACGGCAAGGAGGCGCTGCGCACCTTCGCCGTGGACGCCGTGCTGCACGCGCGCGTGGAGGATGCCGCCGCGAAGGACATACCGGATGACGAGCTCGACCGCGTGCTGGGCGCCGGCTACGGCATCTTCGCCGGAGCCGACACGCAGACCGCGGTGCTCCGGTTCACGCCGGAGAGCGCGCGCTGGGTCGCGGACGAGGTCTGGCACTCGAGGCAGCGGGGACGCATCGAGCCCGACGGCAGCTACGTCCTCGAGCTGCCGTACAGCCGCGAGCAGGAGCTGGTGATGGACCTCCTGCGCCACGGCTCCGGCGTCGAGGTGCTGGCACCGCCTGCGCTGCGCGAGCGGGTCGCCGGCGAGCTGGCCGCCGCCGCCCAGCAGTACGAGTGAGGCCGGGCGATGGCCCGCGCCTGCGATGAGCCGTGCCGCCCGCGGGCCGGGACGTTGCGCGGCTCCGCCAATCTTCAATAATTTGGCCGCATGAATCTCGACCTCCTGCGCGGCAACCGCAACCTGCTGTTCTGGGGCCTGCACACGCTCGGCTGGACCGCGTACGGATTCGCCCAGTTCGTGGGTTCCGCGGTCTACGGCAAGGAACCCGGCTACGTTCAGGTCATCGCCATCGCGGCCGCATCGGGATTCCTGTTCTCCGCGCCGCTGCGCTGGGTGTACCGCGGGCTGTGGTCGGCGGGACCGCGCGCGATGCTGATCGGCTCGCCGATCGCCTGCTGGATCGTCGCGCTCGCCTGGCGGGCTCTCATCAACACCGCCTACATGCAGATCGTCAAGCCCGAATGGGCGTCCGAGCACGCGCCACAGCCGCTCGAGATCTTCGTCGGAACCCTCACGTCGATGGCGGTACTGCTCTCGTGGACCACCCTTTACTACGGGATCAAGTTCTACGAGCGGCTCCAGCTCGAGCGCGAGGCCACGCTCAAGCAGTCGGCGCTCGCCCAGGAAGCGCAGCTCAAGATGCTGCGCTACCAGCTTAACCCGCACTTCCTGTTCAACACGCTGAACGCGATCTCGACGCTCGTCCTGGACGGCCAGAACCGCACCGCCAACCTCGCCGTGTCGAGGCTCTCCGAGTTCCTGCGCTACACGCTCGACCAGGACCCGATGAAGAAGGTCACGCTGCGCCAGGAGCTGGACGCGCTCAACCTCTACCTCGGGATCGAGAAGCTGCGCTTCGGCGACCGGTTGCGGCTGGAGTTCGAGGTGGACGAGCGGGCGGAATCCGCGCTCGTGCCCTCGCTGCTGCTGCAGCCGCTGGTCGAGAACGCCATGAAGTACGCCATCGCGCCGCGCGAGCAGGGCGGGGCCGTCACCGTCATCGCCGGCATCGAGGGCCGGCAGCTGCGCCTCGCCGTCGTCGACGACGGGCCGGGACTGCCGCCCGCGATGGCGAGCGGCAACGGGCGCGGGGTCGGCTTGCGCAACACGCGGGAACGGCTCAAGGTGCTGTACGGGGACGCGCACTCGATCGAGGTGGCGGACGCCTCGCCGGGTCTGTCGGTCGAGATGCGGCTGCCACTGGAGGTCTGAAAGCGGTGGCCGGGGGGATTCGCGCCATCATCGTCGACGACGAGCCGCTCGCGCGCCGCGGCCTCGAGTTGCGCCTGCGCGCCTTCAGCGACTTCGAGATCGTCGACCAGTGCGCGAACGGCCGCGAGGCGATCGAGTCCGTCGCGCGCCATGCGCCGGACCTCATGTTCCTCGACATCGAGATGCCCGGGATCGACGGCTTCGAGGTCCTGCGCCGCATCCCCCAGACCAGCATGCCGATGGTCGTCTTCGTCACCGCCTTCGACCGCTACGCGATCGACGCCTTCGACGCGCACGCCCTCGACTACCTGCTGAAGCCGCTCGTCGACGAGCGGCTCGAGCGCACGCTCGCGCACGTGCGCGACCAGTTCGCGCAGCGCAAGTCGGTCAGGCACCGCGAGCAGCTCGTGGCCCTGCTCGCGCAGGTGACGGGCGCCGGGCAGCTGGACGCCGAGGAGCTGATCGCGCGCGGCGCGGCCGGCGGGACGCGCCGCTTCCCGGAGGTGCTGCCGATCCGGCTCGGGCGCGAGACGGTCAGGCTACCGGTCGCGTCCATTGACTGGGTGGACGCGGCCGGCGACTACATGTGCGTGCACGCAGAGGGACGCACGCACGTCGTGCGCGCAACCATGAAGCAGTTCGAGGAGCGGCTGGACCCGGTGGACTTCCAGCGCATCCACCGCTCGACCATCGTGAACCTGCGGCGCATCCGCAAGCTCAAGCCCCACACGAACGGCGAGTACTTCCTGACGCTGGACGGCGGCCACGAGCTCAAGCTGTCGCGCAGCTACCGCGACCGGCTCGAGAGGATCCTCGGCAAGGCCTGAGCCGGCGCAGCGCGCCGGGCGTATGCTGCGACGCATGGAAGGCATCGATCCCATCGTGGTCACGGTCGAGGTGCCGTCGACGCCCCAGCGTGCCTTCGAGACGTTCGCCGCCGGCTTCGCCGACTGGTGGCCGGTTTCCAGCCACTCGCTGTCGCGCAGCGCCGCAGCCCGCTGCCGGCTCGACGCGACACCCGGCGGCATACTCGAAGAATGCGCTCCCGACGGTGCGCGACACCTGTGGGGCACGGTGGAATCCGTCGAGCCGGGCCGGCGACTGCGTTTCACCTGGCATCCGGGTCGCGGCCCCGACTCGGCGCAATGGGTCGAGGTCGAGTTCGCGCCGTCGGCGGCGGGCGCGCGCGTCACGCTCACGCACGGCGGCTGGGAGGCGCTCGGCGAGATCGCGCCCATCCTGCGCCGCGAATACGCATCGGGCTGGCGCGAAGTGCTCGAGCAGCATTTCGCCGGGCGCGCGCGCGCGTCGCATTAAGTCCAATCGCGCACGGGCACGGCCCGAAAACGTGAACCATGCACGCTGTCGCCGCGCGCCGACGCTCGGCCGACAGACTCGATTCGCCGCCCGGCGGAAAATGCGCGGGACGGAAAGGGAGGTGCACGATGTTCACGGCAATCCGTAAAGCGGTCTCGCTCGGCTGCCTCGCGGCGCTCGCGGCATGCGGCGGGAGCTCGGGTGGAGGCCAGGAAATGGGCCAGCTCACGCTTCGCATCGGCGATGCGCCGGTCGACGGAGCGACCGAGGTGGTCGTGGTCTTCACCGGCGTCGTGCTGCACGGTCCCGGCGGGACGCACCGCGTCGAGTTCACCGAGCCGCGCGACATCGACTTGCTCGCCTACCAGAATGGCGCCACCGTCGACCTGCTGGACGGCGTCGAAGTCGAGGCGGGCGAATACGACTGGATGAGGCTCGAGGTTATCGCCGAACAGAACCGCAGCGACGGCTCGTACATCCTGTTCCAGAGCGGAGAGCAGTACCCGCTCTACGTTCCGAGCGGTGCGCAGACCGGGCTGAAGCTGAACCGGCCGTTCACGGTGGCCGCCGGCGGAATCACGCGGCTGGTCGCCGATTTCGACCTGCGCAAGTCGATCATCCAGCCGCCCGGCCTTTCGCCCAATTACGTGCTGAAGCCCGTGCTGCGCCTCATGGACGAGCTGGAGGTAGGCTCGATCTCCGGCGCGGTGGACCTGGGCTCGCTCGCCACGGCGCAGCTCGGAGAGGGTGCGGGTCCCGGGGACTGTGCAGGCGGCGTCTATCTCTTCGCCGGCGCTGACTCGACGCCGGACGATGCGGACGGCGATGCCGCGGACGGTGCCGATCCGGTCGTCTACCAGCCGCTCGCGTTCGACGGCCTCGAATCGGTCGTGCCCTACGAGATCGCCTTCGTGGAGGCGGGCAACTACACCGTGGCGGCGACCTGCCACTTCGACGTCGATGCGTCGCCCGAGGTCAGCGAGTACAACCCGGGCGCCGCCAGCGGCGAGCCCGGATTCGAAACGATGGCCTGGGCCGCGAATGGCCAGGTGGTCGTCGAGGCTAACGCGATCGCGGAAGTGAACTTGCCGTAGCCGACGCGGGTGCCTGTCGCGGCAGCTCCGGCACGGGCATGATCGCCGTGCGGACGCGGCCGGCGGTCCACGCCAGCACCAGTTCGGGGCCCGCGCGCACCATCTGCGGGAATCCGTTCGCGAGCGGCTCGCCCGCCGGCACCACGACCACGGCCTCGCCGCGCTCCCCGTCCGGCCGGATGCGGCGCAGGCGCAGCGAGCCGCCCTCCGGGGACGACTCGACCCAGCTGACGATCGCGCTGCCGTCCTCGAGCAGCACCGTGTCCACGCGGCCGAGCGGCCGGCCGTCGTCCACGGTAACGGGCAGTCCGAAGCTCGCACCCGCATCCGCAGAGAACGCGACCCTGACGCGCGGCGCGTCGTTCGCCGCCGTGAACCACGCGACGGCCGCGCGCCGACCGTCGGCCGCCACCGACGGGCCGTTGACCGGGCACCCGCTGATTTCCCAATGGTCACTGGCAATCGCCTGCGAGTCGGACCACGCGCCCTCGCGCAGGATCACCCGTGCGATGTCGCGCACCTCCGATGCCGAGCGGTCGCGGAATACGACGAGCGGCCCTTCGGCGGTGACCGTGGCGGAAGTCTGGCAGCAGTCGCAGAGCCGCGCGTCCAGGAGCGCTTCCTGGGCGAGCTCGCCGCCGCGCCCGACCGTCGCGTAACGCAGCGTCATCGCGCCGGCGGCTTCTTCGCCGCTGTCCGCGGGAGGGAGCGTCTCGCGGCCGTCCAGCCAGGCAGCCGCGAGCCCCCCGCCTTGCGCCGGGAACAGTGACACGAACCCGTGCTCGGTCGGCGTGCCGTCGCGATGCGGGACGACCGGCGCGCTCCACCGCGCGCCGCCATCGGTCGAGAAGGCGATGTGCACGTCATAGGCGTAGGTCGCCGCCGCGCTCTTGACGAGCCAATGCGCCGCCAGCGTCCCGTCCGGCAGGGCGACGATCGACGGGAAGTCGGCCCAGTTGACGAACCAGTCCGTGCCCTCCGCGATGAGGCGCGGTGCCGACCAGCTCTCGCCCTCGCGCACGGCGAAGCGCAGGGCATGGCGTCCTTCGCCAAGCCTGTCGATCCAGCTCATCAGCACGCGTCCGTCCGGGCCCGCGGACAGGTTGGGCGCCATGCTGCCGTCTTCGGCGGGCGATGGCAGTACCGTCACCTGCGCCGTAGCGGGAGCGATGCCGAGCAGCAGCAAGGCGGCGATAGCGGGCGGCGATGGCACTTTGGCGCGAATCATTACTGCTTCAGCACCCAGTCGATGACGGACGCCTGGATCGGTTCGCCGATTCCGTTCTGCGCACCCGGATGGTTGACGAAGACGACGACAGCGTACGTCTTGCCGGACTTGCCGACGACGTACCCGGCGATCGAGCTGACATCGCGCAGCGACCCGGTCTTCATGCGGATCCGGCTCGGGTCCCCGATCTCCAGGAACCGCTTCTGCAGCGTACCGTCCAGGCCCCCGAGGGCAAGGGACGTCAGGAACTCCGGCGCGTAACGGCTCTCGCGCGCCCCGATCAGGAGCTGCGCCATGCTGTCGGCCGAGATCCGCGCGTCGCGCGACAGCCCGGAGCCGTTGCCGATCACGAGCTCCGGGAAGACGAGGCCGCGGGTCTTCAGCCAGCCGACGATCGTCGCCTCGCCGGCCGCGGGCGTCGCGGGCGTGCCGTTCATCTCGGCGGCGATCGCGAGCACGAGCGATCGCGCCATCATGTTGCTCGAGTACTTGTTGGTGACTCGCACGATCTCCGACAGGGGCTCGGACTCGTGGGTGAGGAGCAGGCGCGCGGACGGCGGCGTGGGAGCGCGCAGCATGCCGCCACGGAACTGGCCGCCGGCCTGCCGCCAGAGCGTCACGAACGTGCCGTAGGCATAGTGCGCCGCGTCCATGATGGCGAGGCGCTGCGACTGCGGCCCGCAGCTTGCGGACAGGCGGCCGCTCGCGACGACGCGTTCCGGCCGCTGGGGTTCGATCGCGTAGGACACCTGGTTGTTCCGGCCGACGCAGCGGCCGCTCGCGAGCGTCACGCGGTTGTCGATTACGAGGCCCTCGGGAAACGGCTGGATCGAGAGGTCGATGCCCTGGCCGTCCTCGGAAGGCCTTATGGTGAAGTCCGATGACTGCCAGTTGACGAGCAGGGCGTCGGGCAGGACGTTGTAGGTGCGCCAGGATTTGCCGTCGAAGTCCTCGGGGCGCTCGTCCAGCGCGGTGAAGCGGGTCTGGTCGATGACGATGTCGCCCTCGATCACGCGCAGCCCGGTCTGCCGCAGGTCGTTCACGAATCGCCACCAGCGCTCGATGGTCAGCAGGGGATCGCCACCCCCCTGCAGGTACAGGTTGCCCTTGAGCACGCCGCGGCTGACGGGGGCGTCCGCCAATGCACGCGTCTTCCAGGCGTATGCCGGCCCGAGCAGGTCGAGTGCGGCCCAGGTGGGCAGGACCTTCATGGTCGAAGCCGGCGCGCGGGGCAGCGCGGGGTTGAGCTCGAGGAGGTTGCTCCTCGACGCGACGTCGCGCACGACGATGCTGACGCCCGCCTCCGGAACGCCGTGCCGCGTCAGCACGGCGCGCGTGGCCGGCGGCAGGTTGTCCGCGACGGCCGGGCCCGCGAAGCTCGCCCAGAGCACGAGGGGCGCGAACGGGATCCTCATCTGGTGCAATATAATGTGCATGGATGCAACTTGCAGGCA